>NZ_VSMC01000032.1 GCF_008728965.1 Heminiphilus faecis
CAAAAAATCTCTAATAACTCTTGTGTTAAGCGGTTAATGTTATTTGGGCCAAAAGGGTCAATCATATTATGGCCAAAGGGGTGAATTCTGTTTGGCCAAAAGGGTCAAAGTAGAGTGGCTTTTCCACTTACAATAGCACGCTTATCTTTTTCAAGCATCTTTGGGGCGTATGCCTTGAGCTTGAATCCGTAGGATGTCTTTACGAGCGCTATTTCCTTTCGGCGTATGGTGTCCTGGTTACGGATATACCGTCGTATGACTGACAGTACCTTGTTCGGAGTAAGTTTCTTTCGTTCCCATTCGTCACGCTCGGCTTGAGTACAGTTCTCCGGCAGTTTCTGGTTGCGGAATTTTGCGACGAGTTCCAATGCCTTGTCTATGTGTCGGTTCAATCGCTTGTGGGCTTTCAGCTCGTACATGTATTTGGCAAGCAGATACTCGAACCTTTCAAGTTCCTCACGGCATACGGCATTGGTCTCCTGCATGAGCGGCAGCTTGAGTCTGGCTTTCATCGCCCGTGCGTCAGTTATGCGCTGTTTCAGTTCTTCCGCGCTCACAAAATCGTCAGCGTTGTAAGGCTGCATGTCAATGTGTCGGGAATGACGCAGAAACACCATTATCTTTGTGCCGAAATTGCGGACACCGAGCGATGCGAAGGCGTCAGTGTCAAGCAGGGTCTGTCCTATGAACGAGAACTGCGCGTTTACGGCCCTGACTTTCGATTTCTCCCAGAACTCGCTTTGGAGGAAAGATGCGGGGACAATCAGCATAAGTATCCCGGCCGGATTCAACGCATCGTATGCCTTGTCTATATAGTAGATCTGCGATACTTTGATACCGAATTTGAGGTTGAAAGGTGGATTGCCGATTATCACATCGTACCGGCTCTCCGGTGTGAACTGCTGTATGTCGCATTGCTTTATGTCCGCATCGGGGTAGAGGTGTCTTGCCACCGCAACCGCCTTGGGGTCTATGTCGAACCCGTGCGCGTTGCGCTGGTTCGGCAGGTAGTTGAAGAAGTTTCCCATGCCGCAGCACATGTCGAGTATCATTTCCGACGGTTGGGGTGAAAGCATATCCACCATGTCGCGGCATATCTCATGGGGCGTGAAGAACTGGCCCATCTCGAACTCCCGCTTTGCCTCGGCATATTCGTTGTAACTGTTGTAATCACCACGTCGCAGGTTATGCAGCCCTCCTATGCCGGTATAGCAGTTGTAGATGCTCTCCGCCGGTATGGTGTCCTTGCCGGAATCTATGCAGAAGAGTATCTTCTCGTTTATCTCCTCCCGCTGGTTCGGGGGAATCTGTTGGGGTATGATGGCGTACATGATCGTCTTGGGATATGGTTATAAATGGGGAAGCACGGACACCGTTGCCGATATCCGTGCTTCCTGCTGTCTATTCTCTGTTATGATTGTCTATTCCTCCTGCAACCGCAGTTCGTCAAGGCGGAGACGGTTGAAACACAGGCTTGCCGCTTCTCTGTCCTTGAACCGTACATCTATTCGCCCGTTGCGGAAGAACTTCATTCCCGTGGCGTTAGTTGTTGTGAGGTCATACCATATTGAGGTATCCACTTCGTTCCTATTCAAACGCATAACCATCTCACGGTCTCCACACAACACGTCGTCGGCACCGAAGGCTATCCCTTCACAGAAATCCGACATTTTCTGATGGCTGCTATAATCCATAGAGTTTTTGTTGTAAAAATCATGATAGAATGAGTCGAATATCACGATATTGGGAAAAGATATTTTGTCTCCCTTCAATTCAGGTTTAACTTTGCTCCAACGGTTTGGCTTCACAAGCTGGAGGAAACGTTTGATGAGTTCATCTTCGGCTGTCTTGCGGAAACTGCGCCCTCCGAGATGTTCTATGACCGTATCCACATGAGTCATGTATTGGGGACGGAACCCCATTTTAAGAGTGTTCCCGTTTATTTCTGGAACCGGTACCGACACATTGTATGTGCGGTTGAAATATCCGATTATCCTGCTTGCAAAGTTTTGATTCGCACTGTGATTTGCGGATGCGAGCATATTGATGGATTTGAACGGTCTGAATTCGTGATGTGAATAGTTGCTGTCATCCGGATATAGTTTTTCAGTGTAGGATATTTCGCCGTTTTCCTTGTAGCTTATCTTGTGGCTTTCACGGTATTTCTCAGCTTCTTTTGTGAAGATTCCGTACCATTGGTCTATCTGTTCGAGCGCATTGTACAGCATTTCCTGCTGCTTTTCGCAAAAGAGCCTGTCCTGAGCCGTTATCTTCTCCTCGTTCCGGATTTCCACTCCGAGAATACCGGAAAGCAGGTCGGTATTGCCGCCTGCATGTGTTGTTGTTGATGTCTGCATATTGTATGGTTTTAGTAAGTTATCGGTGGTAGTTCTATGCGGTAGAATGTGGTGATATGACGCTCCATGTCTTTCTTGATTTTGACTTTAACAAGACACCCGTTGTACATCCGATTCTGCATTGGCAAATCCAGTCTGTTCCATTCATCTTCCTGTAGGAACTCGGTCTTATCCCGGAAGCACCATACAACCAGCATGGAATCTGAATGATTGAATACTGTCGCTTCATAGTTCTTCTTGAACTTGTCAAAGTCGGCATCGTCACGGAAGGCTGTTCCGTCGGCGACATACCGGTAGCGGGACTCAGGATTATCATTGATGCGGACATAGAGTTTGCGCCATGTCTCGGTGGTAAAATCCCCATATAGCGGTTCCGGATCAGAGTATTCCCATTTGGCAATCTTCGCCATGAATCTCACGCTTCCGTTGGCGCACGGTCCGCAATGTCCCCATGCGCTGAATACCCCGTCCTCCCAGCCGATGAACTTCATTTCGGCGGGATTGATGCTTGTGAACGGCCCTCCGCTTACACTGAGCCATATATCAGGATCACCGATACCTACAAACGGCACGTATGGTGCAAGGCATACCGACATTCCGTCAGCCCTTAGATTTTCGAGCAGCGCGTGTCCGTAGAAATCTCCTTCCCGGTCAACATGACGCATCCTGTCTCCGATCTTAGGCGTGAGGCTTGAGCGTGAGCCTTCGATGACTTCCACGAGCCTGTTCACCATATCCACATCCTGCTGCCTGAGGATATGATCCCTGTCGTATGACACATTCAACGGCAGGAGGGTTTCAAGGGTGTACTTGTTCTTTGTTACTTCTGACATACCATCTTAATTTTTTGTTATTCCGGCTTATGGGGCCGGAATTCCCATAACTACAGGCTTAAAAGGTCGTGTTCCAGCCGTGCAAGATTTTCGGGAAAAATACCGCAAGCCCCTCGGGGCGCGGAAGATTTTTCCACGAAACCCGAAGGGCCTGACCTTGCACGGCTGATAAGAACACGGACTACCTTTGCCTGTGGTTATGGAAACTCCGCCTCTATATGATGGTATCCTTATTTCGTATTTTTCTTATTGAAGCATAGTCGCTTCCGCGACGCAGAAAAGACAATATAAAAGAGAATTACGCTCCGGAATGAGGCGTAATCCAAAAATAAATGCTAACTTTGCATCAAAGTAAAAGAGTTATTTGAAAGCGTGAGAAATATAGCGTAACCAAACACACTACCAATTTCTTATCCATTGCCCATCCTCACGCGAATTCTCAAGAATAACCTTGTAGTCAAAATATTAGCCCAGGACTACATCAAATATACGAATAAGCAGAGTGCAAAAGCAAATATAATCTGCCTTCACATAGCTTTTGAATATCTTAAACCACGTCAAAGTTAATCAATAACCGCGTAAAATGGAAATCTCTATATGTTTTTCATGACAATAAATACGTTATTAACGCATTGACATATCCTCTGGATAAAAATCAGGATAAAAACGACATTATTCAATCACAATGATGGCACAAACTTTAATATCAAATGCATTGTCCTGTACAATTCAATCTATTCATTTCTGTACGTCATATATGATTCGCCCATACAATTTGGACTATGACAGTAAATAGGACAAGCAGTACTTCAAGGCATTCGGCATAAGCCGATCATGGGTTTTTCATATTTTGCAGGCGGCACATGTCATTTGCCAGTGACTTTCCAGCGGATTTTCTCCCAGATAGAAGGCTCGTCAAACTTAATATGCACGTTTATGCCACTGTCCTTTTTATTCAGAAACACAATAGAACTGTGGAGCACTATGACCACGACCTCATCAAACTGAGTAATGCCGTGTATACGGTTCAAAGCCAATTTATGAAACGGCGATGCGGAGTCGATGCTGTTGATAACCAAGTTGCCCTCTTCATCAATAACAATATCATGATGTTCTGATGCATATTCAAACAACAATCCCACATCAAGCAACTCTATTCCCGCAGGCCGCTTGCGATATTTCTTATATAAGGCGTCGATTACCTTTTTCGTTATCATATTTGCTGCAATTATTTCAGATAAATTTCGGGCGTAGATTGGTTTTCCGCACTTGCCTGTGTCGTATTAACACATTTACGGCAATTATAGTTTAGGATTTTTTAAGTAAAAACAGTTTGGAATGGCGTCGCTTAATAAAAAAGTGCGGCAACAGTGAATCATCACGATGCCGCACTTATAATCATATGGTCATTACTGATTATGCAAGGAATCCGAGAAGGACACCGGCAGCTACAGCCGAACCGATCACACCGGCAACATTGGGACCCATGGCGTGCATGAGCAAGTAGTTGCTCGGATCGTATTCAAGACCGAGGTTATTTGATATACGGGCTGACATGGGCACAGCCGACACACCGGCATTTCCGATAAGCGGGTTGAGCTTCTTGCCTGCAGGCAGAAACAGGTTGAATATCTTCACAAAGATAACACCTGAAGCCGATGCAATGATAAAGGCCATGAAACCGAGCGCGAAAATAAATATCGTGTCAAGGGTAAGGAACTCCGAAGCCTGAGTCGAAGCGCCCACTGTCATACCGAGAAGTATGGTCACGATATCGGTCAGCGCATTGCTTGCGGTCTTGGCAAGACGGTTGGTCACGCCACACTCGCGCAGCAAGTTACCGAAGAACAACATACCCAACAGAGGTATACCCGAAGGCACCACAAAGCAAGTAAGGATAAGGCCTACGATGGGGAATATAATCTTCTCGTTCTGCGACACGGCACGCGCAGGCTTCATCTTGATGACACGCTCGTGCTTGGTTGTGAGAAGTCGCATGATCGGCGGCTGTATAAGCGGCACAAGAGCCATGTAAGAGTATGCCGACACTGCTATGGCACCCATAAGATTAGGTGCAAGCTTTGACGACAGGAAGATGGCTGTAGGACCGTCGGCACCACCGATGATAGCGACAGCTCCGGCCTGATCGGGAGCGAAGCCAAGCGCAAGCGCCACCATATAGGCGCCGAATATACCGAACTGAGCAGCCGCGCCGACAAGCATTAGCTTAGGATTGGCGATAAGGGCCGAGAAGTCGGTCATGGCACCGATACCGAGAAATATAAGAGGTGGATACCAGCCGGCACTCACTCCATTATAAAGGATATTAAGCACTGAGCCCTCTTCGTAGATACCAATTTCAAGACCTGCGGTTCCGTTGAAAGGGATGTTGCCTATAAGTATACCGAAGCCTATCGGCACAAGCAACATCGGCTCGAAATTCTTCTTGATGGCAAGCCATAGGAAGAAGAGGCCGACGGCGAGCATGACCAGATGTTGCCAAGTAGCGTTGGCAAAGCCCGTAAGCTCCCAGAACTGCTGGAAATTGGTCGCCATAAATTCGTGGAAAGTCATATTGTCTGATGCTTTATTTAAAGTTAAAATACCTGCCGGACCTTTATGCAAGGGTTATAAGCACAGCACCTTCAAGCACTGCATCGCCAGCTGCTATGTTGATCGATGACACCTTGCCGTCGCGACCTGCATGAATGGCGTTTTCCATCTTCATGGCTTCAAGCACGACCACTGTATCGGCTGCCTTAACCGTGTCGCCGACTTTACAGTTGACTGACAGTATGGTACCGGGCAGAGGAGCCTTCACTTCATATGCTCCGGAAGATACGGCGGCTTTGGCCACGACCTTTTCACCCGAAGCCGTACGGGGAGCGGCCGAGGGACGCGGAGTGTTGACTACGGTAACCGAATTCTGCTTTTTCTCAAGCTCGACCTTATAAGGAGTACCGTTTACAAGAACTTCGGTAACGTTGTCCACAATGTCGCCGATGGCAACATTATAGGTGTTTCCGTTTATTTTATATTTATATTCTTTCATGTGAATGATAATTTGCTTTTCTTGTTGGAAAAAATTTTGTTTGGATTAACGTCGCGGAAGTTCGCGCAAGCCATAAATCTTTGAGTTCCACGGCGAATAGCTCTTCCTCACCTTATTGATAGTAAGGATAGTGCTCTCTTTGTCATGGGCATTCAGGTGATTGTGCAGAGCCATGACGATAGCTGCTATCTCCTCGCCGGAGTCGTGGGTCGGACGCTCTTCCTTGGGCAAGGACTTGGCCTCGATACCCTGAGAACGGGCTTTGTTGGTACGTGACACCCTCGCACCTATGCGGCTTATGGCATAGAACGACAGGCTGAGCAACAGCAATGCCGAGAATACTATGCACATGGCCATCATCGACAGTCCGAAGCCGCGACCGTCGGTCTCGGCAAACATTTCCACCTTAGAGTTGGTGTCGATGATCTTGTTGTTGCTGCTGGGGGTTATGTAGGCTGCGTCAGAGCCGTCACGCACTTCCCAAGCTTCAATGCCCGAGCCTTCGCCGTCGAGTTTACGGGCGTAGGTAGTATTGGGAAGCAACGACGCCGGCACTGTGATCGAATCGATAAGAGTAATGCCGTTGGCATCATATATACCGATCCAGTTGTCCTGACCCGGAGTAAGCTTGAAACTCAGGTGAAATGTACCTTTGTTGGGTTCGCCGTCGGCCCAGAACACGACATGCTGCCGGGGAGGTATCTCGGTATTTACATCACCGAGGGGCACAGGATATTTCTTGGGCTGTGCCGGATCGTTTGACAGGAACACGCTCGATATCTCCATGGGCGCGTAAGTCGAGTTGTACAGCTCTATCCATGCCTGATGAAGGCCGTAGTCGTCGACATAGTTGCTGTCGTTCTGTACCATAACTTCGTTGATGCGCAGTCCGCGTCGTCCTTGGGCGTCAACGGTCATGCAGCATGCAACGGCGGCGATGAGTATGATTAAAAATCTCTTTTTCATTGGAAAATGCATAGAGGCGTTTTGTTATAGAGGTATGTTTCCGTGCTTTTTAGCCGGATTGGTGACTTTCTTGGTAGCAAGCTGCTGCAGGGCGCGTATTACGCGGAAGCGGGTATTGCGCGGTTCGATGACGTCATCGATGTAGCCATACTTGGCTGCATTGTAAGGATTGCAGAACAGCTTGTTGTATTCAGCCTCCTTCTCGGCAAGTACTTTTGCAGGATCTTCAGCTGCCTTAGCCTCGCGGGCGTAGAGAACCTCGACAGCACCGGCGCCACCCATTACAGCGATTTCGGCAGTAGGCCATGCGTAGTTCATGTCGCCGCGGAGTTGCTTGCAGCTCATCACAATGTGGCTTCCGCCATAGCTCTTGCGGAGTGTGACTGTAACTTTAGGCACAGTGGCTTCACCGTAAGCGTAAAGCAGCTTGGCTCCATGCAGAATAACACCGTTGTACTCCTGACCGGTACCGGGAAGGAAGCCCGGAACGTCGACAAGCGTCACCAAAGGTATGTTGAACGCATCGCAGAAGCGCACGAAGCGGGCACCTTTCCGCGAAGCGTTGCTGTCAAGCACACCGGCAAGATATTTGGGCTGATTGGCCACAATACCCACCGACTGGCCGTTCATGCGGGCAAAACCGACAATGATATTCTTAGCGTAGTCGCGCTGTATTTCGAGGAATTCTCCGTTATCGACTATGGCGCCGATAACCTCATACATGTCGTAAGGCTTGGTGGCGCTGTCGGGGATGATGTCATTGAGCGAGTCTTCGAGACGGTCGATGGGGTCGGTGCACTCTACCAGCGGCGGCTCCTCAAGATTGTTCTGAGGTATATAGCTGAACAACTTACGTATTATCTTCAGGGCCTCTTCGCCATCTTCAGCGGCAAAGTGGGCCACACCGCTCTTGCAGGCGTGTACCTGAGCGCCACCGAGGGCTTCCTGAGTCACATCTTCGCCGGTCACGGTCTTTACTACCTTAGGACCGGTAAGGAACATATATGATATGCCCTTGGTCATGATAGTGAAGTCGGTAAGAGCGGGAGAATATACGGCACCGCCGGCGCAGGGACCGAGTATACCCGATATCTGAGGTATGACACCCGATGCCATGATGTTGCGCTGGAATATTTCGGCATAGCCGGCAAGAGCGTTGATACCTTCCTGAATACGTGCGCCGCCCGAGTCATTAAGACCTATAACGGGTGCGCCCATCTTCATGGCCATATCCATGACCTTGCATATCTTGAGAGCCATTGTCTCGGACAAAGAACCGCCGAATACGGTAAAGTCTTGGGCAAATACGTATACCAGACGGCCCTCGATTGTACCGTAGCCGGTCACCACACCGTCGCCGAGATAGCTCTTCTTCTCCTGTCCGAAGTTTGTGCAACGATGACGCACAAACATGTCGAGCTCTTCAAAAGAGCCCTCGTCGAGAAGCTGGGCTATGCGCTCGCGGGCTGTATATTTGCCTTTATCATGTTGTTTCTGTATGGCCTTTTCGCCACCTCCTAAACGAGCTTCCTCGCGCAGGGCGATAAGCTCTTGTACTTTTTCAAGCTGAGTGCTCATGTCTTATTGTTTTGTTAATAAACAAGGGAGTTGGTTATTATTTGTTTGGATCCTCGCAAAGCTCTATCAGCGCGCCACAAGTCGACTTGGGATGAAGGAAGGCTATGTTAAGGCCTTCAGCGCCTTTACGCGGAGCCTTGTCGATAAGGCGGCAGCCCTTTTCTTCAGCTTCGGCAAGAGCATTGGCCACACCGTCTTCCATAGCGAAAGCTATATGCTGTATGCCTCCGCGGCCTCCGTTGTTGGCTATGAATTTGGATATTGCGCTGTCATCCGACGTACCTTCAAGAAGTTCAATCTTGGTCTGGCCTACCTTAAAAAATGCAGTACGTACTTTCTGGTCGGCCACCTCCTCGATGGCAAAGCATTTAAGGCCTAAGATTTTCTCGTAAAAAGGTATTGCCTCGTCCAACGAAGGAACGGCTATACCCACGTGTTCAATGTGAGAAATGTTCATTGTATTAATTTTTTAATTATGGTTGAAAATATTGTTGTTTCTACGGTTAAAATCGCCCTCGCCACATGAGCATAGACCGATTCACATTAATCGACGCTGCAAATTTAGCAATTATTGTTGAACTACCTAATGACATTTATATAATAATTAATGTATGGTAAATGAATTTTTGTCAGAAAAGTGAAAAAGTGTCAGCCCGTGTGTCAGTAGCCCCAAAACGGCTAAAACAGTGCAAATTACATATTTAACGTTGCGTTCAACCTTTTTGGCATATGATTTGTTTTTTCTATGAGCGTCGAAGTCCCCCTCGGGATATGAAGACACATATAAATATTGACGAATCAACATAACCAAAAAATAAAAACTTAAACATTATGGGAAAAATTATCGGTATTGACTTGGGAACAACCAACTCATGCGTTTCCGTACTTGAAGGCAACGACCCTGTCGTTATACCTAACAGCGAAGGCCGCAATACAACACCGTCTATCGTAGCATTCATAGCCGGTGGCGAGCGTAAAGTCGGAGACCCCGCTAAACGTCAGGCAATAACCAACCCTGAAGGCACCATCTACTCGATCAAGCGTTTCATGGGTGAGAAATATGATGAAATAGCTGATGAGGTCAAGAGAGTACCGTATGAGGTAGGCAAAGCCGACAACGGCACAGTGCGCGTGCTCGTCGACGGCCGCGAATATACGCCTCAGGAGATTTCGGCCATGATTCTTCAGAAGATGAAAAAGACTGCCGAAGATTATCTCGGACAATCGGTTGACGAAGCCGTCATAACCGTTCCGGCCTACTTTAACGACTCACAGCGTCAGGCCACTAAAGAAGCCGGCGAAATCGCAGGCCTTAAAGTGCGCCGTATTGTCAACGAGCCCACCGCAGCCGCACTTGCCTATGGCCTTGACAAGAGCAATAAGGACCAGAAGATAGCCGTGTTTGACCTCGGTGGCGGTACATTTGATATCTCCATCCTCGAACTTGGCGACGGAGTATTTGAGGTTAAGTCAACCAATGGCGACACCCACCTCGGAGGCGATGACTTCGACCATGTGATCATAGACTGGCTTGCCGATGACTTCCAGCAGGAATACAACGTTGATCTGCGCAAGGATGCCATGGCACTGCAGCGCCTTAAGGAAGCTGCCGAAAAGGCCAAGATCGAACTTTCAAGCTCGACAACGACAGAGATCAACCTGCCTTACATCATGCCGGTTGACGGTGTGCCCCGCCACTTGGTAAAAACTCTTACCCGTGCAAAGTTTGAGCAGCTCGCCGACAAACTTATTCAGGCTACCATAAAGCCCTGCGAACAGGCTCTTAAGGATGCAGGCCTCTCCGCCTCTGACATCGACGAGGTCATCCTCGTAGGCGGTTCGACACGTATACCCGCCATACAGGAAATCGTGAAGAAATTCTTCGGCAAAGCTCCGTCAAAGGGCGTTAATCCCGACGAAGTTGTAGCTGTAGGAGCAGCCATTCAGGGCGGTGTGCTTTCAGGCGATGTAAAGGACGTGCTTCTGCTCGACGTAGTGCCTCTGTCAGTCGGCATCGAGACTCTCGGCGGCGTTATGACCAAACTTATCGAGGCCAACACCACAATACCTACCCGCAAGAGCGAAGTATTCTCAACCGCAGCCGACAATCAGCCTTCGGTTGAAATCCATGTTCTTCAGGGCGAGCGTCCTCTTGCCAAAGACGACAAGACCCTCGGCAAATTCCATTTGGACGGCATAGCACCCGCGCCACGCGGCATACCTCAGATTGAAGTTACATTTGAAATCGACGCCAACGGCATACTTAACGTTTCGGCAAAAGACAAAGCCACAGGCAAAGAACAGAGCATACGTATCGAAGCATCATCAGGCCTTACCGACGCCGAAATCAAGCGTATGAAGGACGAAGCTGCCGCCAATGCAGCGGCCGACGAGGCAGAAAAACAGCGTATCGACAAACTCAATCAAGCCGACACTGTAATCTTCCAGACTAAAAAACAGCTTGAAGAACTCGGCGCGGCTATACCCGCCGATAAGAAAGCCACCATCGAGGCCGCCCTTAAGCGCTTGGAAGATGCCCACAAGGCTCAGGACGTAGCAGCCATCGAACCGGCAATCAACGACATCCAGAAAGCCTTTGGCGAAGCTCAGCAAGACATCCTCAACGCTCAACAGCAGGCTCAAGCCGGTGCACAACCGGGTGCAGGCGCACCTAACTCCGGTGCAGGCGCACCCCACGCCGGTGGCGACGACCAAGTAACCGACGTCGACTTCGAGGAAGTGAAGTAAGCCACATACCCATTCAACTACAATAAAACCGGGGACTCAATGAGTCCTCGGTTTTTATTTTGTTTTAGCAGAAATAAATATCGGTTACCCTATTGGATATTAACCGTAATCAATATCATGCATACAATACAGTCGTCACATCCAAAAAAGAGGAAGTTTCTTCCCTATTCATATCGGAACAACAGCATACTATATAATTATTCATAACTTCGTATATATCAATGCGGCACAAAATGGGCATAAACAACAGGCCCTCCTCTTCATATATTCAATTGCCGCAGACCTAATAGGCCGCAATAACAAATTTCACTATAACCACAAGTCACTGAAAACAGACGATGCTATTCTGTTTCACGAAACATAAAAAACCGCCCAACGATTATATTTCAAAAAAAATTTCGCATTTTTTCGCAAAAGTATTGTTTACTCCAAAAATAAGCATTAACTTTGCACTCACAAAGACGGTCCCATAGCTCAGTTGGTTAGAGCACCTGACTCATAATCAGGGAGTCCTAGGTTCAAGCCCT
The DNA here is from genome assembly GCF_008728965.1 of Heminiphilus faecis. GTDB lineage: Bacteria > Bacteroidota > Bacteroidia > Bacteroidales > Muribaculaceae > Muribaculum > Muribaculum faecis. Next base: position 12,062 of record NZ_VSMC01000032.1, read on the forward strand.
AGTGGGACCACCTTAATAAATATCCAATCGCTTATAAATTAAGCGATTGGATATTTTATTTTATAATAATTGTCCACAGATTGTCCACCAAATTGATTTTTGACCACGGTGTGGACAAAAATTTTCCTTAAAAATTCTGAAAATAATTGATGCTGCCTCAAAAATGGGCAGAATTTGATTGGCAACGAACAATAGATGTGAGGTAGGTGTTTTGAATTTCGATGCTTATTTTGGCTCATTCACTCACCCAAGCCCACTATATGACTAAAGAGGAAAAGAACAAACTTACCCGTGATGCCCTCCGGCACTGGTATGAGAATCATCAGGAGGAGTATTGCAACTTCACCGACCTTATGCACGACCGCAGAGGTATCGGTTTCGACCAAGTCTTCAAGACTGCCATTATGCTTGTGCCGAAATATGAGAAGGCACTTCTGCTCTATCTGAAGAATGACCGCTCGGAGGGCATTGAAGATCTGGAAAAGATTCTTACCGATGGAGGACTTAAAGACCAACTTGCCCTGCATTTCAGGGCTCAGATGCCTGATTGCATTGTTCCGGCAATGTTGAGCTGGTTGTTTTTCGGCCGCAGCTTCGAGTGTATGGTTGAATATGGCGAGGAGTTGATTCAGGATGGTAAACTAAATTTTCTTCTGCGCAGACTCGCATCGTTCAATATAAAAACCATCATCAACCGCAGCCTGACTATTGGCGCTCGTAAAGAGGTGGATTGGGTGAAGTTCGTGTCTGAGATGGAAGACATGGGGATCACTCCGGTTGTTACTGCTGGAGTTGTTGCCAAATTCAAATCAATACCGACAGAGACAAAGGTTGAAATGAAGAGCACTTCAGAAAAGAAACCCATTCCCGGCAAAGAAAAGAAACGCCGTAGCCTGAAAGAACTGTTGCCCAACAGTGATGAATATCTATTGGGGTCGATTGATGAGCATATCCATATCAAACAAAGCGGGAAGGATTTGGCTCTTCTTTATCTTGTCCTTGAAAAGAGCCGTTCCCTTACCAATACCTCCGTTGTCGAATTTCATGCGGCTCTTGAACAGCGTTATGAGAAAAAGCCCAACATCCGCATCCCCGGGCATAGAGGCATACAGGATAATTTGAAAATGCTTCTTACGCCTACCACAATCACAAAGAAAAGCGGAGTGGAAGTCCCTTGCATGACATTTGAGAGACCGGAATACATGTTCGCCTACAATGACCTTGTTGAGAAATTGGGAGTGCAGGATTACGCATACTCCTGCTGACATATAAAAATATTATTGACGGGAGCCATCTGACAGTGATGTCGGATGGCTCCCGTTTTTCATATCCGTACCGCCTTCTGCGCAATTTTGAGGGTCGCTGAAAAGAAAAATTCTTCGTTTTACTTCGTTACGAATCAATGCGAATATAAACCACTGTGTATCAGTGTTATAAATTTGGAGAAACATAAATCATGTGTTTTCTTTGCACCGTCAAATCGCAACGACGAGGCGAAAGTCCGCAATCATTGCTGAGGTAAAGACCGGTCACCTCATGCAATAGAAGCTGACAGAGAGAAGCCAATTCATAGCGATGCGACCCTTGGGCATTTTATGTTGTCGGTGTCCATTGATTAATCCAGATGACGCGAGGAATTTTAACAATGAATCTTGATTTATCAAAGTTCACACCGGAGGAGCTGACCGGACTTTCAATCACGCTCCCTCTGGGTCACCTCCTTGAAGTGGTCGAGCACACTGCTGAACGTGCTATCGAAAAATTTAAGGAGGAGGTTCTGCCGGCTATGCTTTCGGCAGACAAGGATCCGCTCATTCCCCGCAAGGAGGTAATGAGAATTCTTGGAGTATGTGCAAACACACTCCGCAACTGGCGCAAGAGCCAATATTTGGAAGCAACTCTACTTGGAGGCAAAGTCTATTACAAGACATCTGCCGTAAACACAATTCTGGAAAAGTATGGAAAAGAACACATCTAACTCCAAAGGCATCGACCCGATGCTCATTCTCGGCAAGGCTGTGGATATGAGCGTCAGTATGCGAGGCGGTGATTTTCCTCTCGGTGCCATGCCAATGAAGATTCAGCGCATTGTACGCGAGGCTAACGATTGCTATGGTTATCCGGTGGATTATCTTGCCGGAGCTATGCTCGTGGCTCTCGGTCTTGGCGTCGGTAACACCCATTTCGCCCGGCTGAAAGGAAAATGGGACGAGAGTGCCATTCTGTTCATGGCTCTTGTCGGCAGACCCGGAGCGTGCAAGTCGCATCCTCTGAACTTCGCTATCCGTCCTTTCTCCGATATTGACGGCGTAAACAACAGTGTCTTTCAGAAAGAACTTGCCGAGTACAACCGCCAATGCGAGTTGCCGATGAAAGAAAGGACTGTTGCGCATCCTATATTACCGGTTAACAAACGGTTCCTGATTTCAGACGCAACGCCGGAGGCAATGATGCTTATTCATTCCCATAATCTGCGTGGCATCTGCATGTGGAATGATGAACTTGCCGGATGGTTCAAGAACTTCAATCGCTACAACAAAGGCTCTGACGAGGAATATTGGTTGAAGCTCTACAACGCCAACCCGATATTCTCCGACCGCAAGGGCGCGAAAGACTCCGTCTATATCGGCAGACCGTTCGTATCGGTTGTCGGCACGATCCAGAACGGTATCCTCAACGAACTCGCACAAGGCAGCCGCAGTTCAAACGGCTTCATTGACCGACTTCTATTCGTCATCGCCAATAATCAGGATAAGCAGGCGTGGAGTGACAAAGAACCGTCATTCGACATCGAGGCTTCATGGGCTGAAATTATCGGCAGACTTGTGGATATGCCATACAAAACTGATGAGGACGGCAAGGTTATCCCTACAATTCTCGGCTTCTCGCCGGAAGCAAAAACACGGCTCTATCAATGGCAACGGGAGAACACCGAGGACTGCAACCGCGAGGAGAATGACGCGCTGAAAGGTGTGTTCAGTAAATTCGATTTCCACGCCATACGCTTCTGTCTGATAATCCAGATGGCGCGATGGGCTTGTGGTGAGGCTGACAAAACTGAAATAGACCTTATTTCGGTGGAGAATGCTATCAGTCTTGTGGATTATTTCAAGGCTACCGCAACAAGGGTGCAGGGCATAATCCAGGATTTGTCGCTGTCAGAACTGCAACGGGCTGTCATAGCCGCATTGCCGGAGGAGTTCACAACCGAGCAGGGCGTTGAGATTGCAATAGCCAATTCGATGGCAGAGCGGACTTTCAAGGATTTTGTCAAGCGGTTCACCGGCATCCATTTCCAAAAGGTACGTCACGGAGTCTATGCGAAATTATGATTATCCACCTGCATTTTCTGCACTTTCCGCATTTTGCCCCATCAAAATGCAAATAATGCAGATAATGCAACCAAAATCTTGATGGAACTATGAGTGAACACCGATTTATTCTCCAACCTTATCGTGGCGTCGGAAGCCGTCATACTTGCCCCACCTGTCACAAGAAACGGTGCTTCTCACGATACATCGACACCGAGAAACAAATCACATTCCCGGATGATGTCGGCAGATGTGACCATGAGCAGAGTTGTGGCTACCACCTCACGCCAAAGGAATATTTTGAGCGCAATCCGCAGGATAAGCCTCAGCACTCCGATTGGTCAGCTCCGTCAGCCAGCAGACCCACGCCGACCGAGTCGCCAAAGCCAACCTCTTTCATCGCGGCAGACACTGTTGCTCAGACTCTGCACGGATACGACCGCAACAATCTCTTTCTGTTCCTCAAATCGAAGTTCGGACCCGATGACGCGGAGCGGATGATGAGAGAGTATTGCATCGGCACATCGAAGCACTGGCCGGGGGCTTGTGTGTTCTGGCAGACCGACATAAACGGGCGTGTCCGCACCGGGAAAGTGATGCTCTACGATGCCGAGAGCGGAAAGCGTGTCAAGGATCCATTCAACCATGTGTCGTGGGCGCACTCGCTGATGAAGTTGCCGGACTATAATCTCCGTCAGTGTTTTTTCGGTGAACATCTGTTGCCGATGAACCGAGGCAAGCCTGTTGCTCTGGTCGAGAGCGAGAAGACAGCACTGATAGCGAGCTGGTATCTGCCCGAATATCTATGGCTCGCCACAGGCGGCAAGAACGGTTGCCTCAATGCCGAGGCTCTCCGGGTTCTCCGTGGACGGCAGGTTATCCTCTATCCCGATTTGGGGGCAACCGGGCAGTGGCGGCAGAAACTGCCATTGATGAAGTCGCTCGGTATCGAGGCCACCATATTCAAATTCATGGATGATGTCGCAGACGATACTGACAAGTCAGCCGGATATGACATTGCCGACTACCTACTGCAAATAGAGCCTGACCAAGCAGTGCTGCAAAGTATGATTAGAAAGTATCCGATGTTGCAGAAATTCATAGATGACCTGCAACTCGAATTAGTGTCGGTTGAACGGTATGACCCGACAACCGAAACACCATTGTCAACTTCAAATAATCTGAACAATGAAAAATGAAAATAATTCTTCACTTGCTAACAGCACCACAGCTGATAGCAAAACATCAAATGCCAATATTGGTGTTCTGAAACGACGACTGCGCAAGGAAGCCAAAGATAAGTATTGGAACTATAAGCCGCAGGATGCCGTTGAGGGTCCAATGGATCCAAATAATCCGCCCAAAGAGGGTATGTATTTCGAGTACTTTGTAATGTCATGGGTGCCCATGGCTTTCGATAAGAAGGCGTTCATCAAGGAAAAGGAGGCGGTTATTGAGGCCGAATACCAGAGAAGTCTTGACATCACCCCCAATCCCAACACACCGGGATTTTCTCTTTCGGGCAAGGCTATTCATTCTGAATATGAAGATACAGTCAACTTTGAAAATGGACTGTCTTTGGAGACAGAGGCTACTTCCACAACAGTAAACCAAGAACAATGGTACACCAGTAGAATAATTGAACCGAACGATGAAGAGCAGATAACAGAACCGGAGAAAGTCAAAGAGGAACTCCCGATGCCATCTTCTGAGTCAACGGAAAGTATTCTGCCGACTGTCATCGAGGAATCCTCCGAAGAAAACGCCCTCAGAACATCTCAAGAGAAGCCGGTATCAAATCCATCATCTGAATTGGATTCAGAGCCTCTATCCGAAGCCGTGGAACAATCGAAGAAGACGCGGCGAAGCGCCAAAATGTTGGAATCTGATTTTGACTTGTTGGCTGCTCAGTTTATCTCGCCTATAGACATCGCTGAGAAGAAACCGCTGTTCTTTCCAGAGAGGATAAGGGAGGCACTTCGGAAGATAGCCGGACTTGTCCCCGGAGGGAAAGTGTCACCTTCGCATATCGCTATCCATGTCATCGAGGCATGGATTGACGAACACCGTGACTTGTTCAACAGAATGTTTGCGAATCAGAAAACAAGCATCTAAATGAGAAGACAGCAGTCCATGCGGTACTGCACCCCGGAATGTAAATGGAGGGGGTTAGCGAGGTTAGTTTTCGGTGACACCGAAAACGGTCGCGTCAACGCTCTGACCTCGCACCCCACCATTGCACCCGGTGCAACGGTACACCAGTGTACCAACCGTGATTTACCCCCTCCAATTATCCACCCTTCAATCCCATACGCCCTATGAAGCCCAAGACAACCACCAAGTCAAATCTGAAGAACGGCAACCGCAACGGTCGCCCGGCTCTTCCCGAAAATGAAAAGCAGTCAATAATCAGACCCACCAAATTCAACAAGGAACAGGATGCCGTGCTGATGGAGAACTTTCATCGCAGCGGACTCTCCTGCGTGAGCGAATATATACGTGCCGTGTCGCTCAATCCGAAGATTGTTCCACGGCTGACTGAGGAAGAACTGCGGATAGCCCGTGCTCTATCCGGCTTCAGCAACAACTTCAACCAGTTCGTAAGGCTCTGCCATATCCACGGACTCGAAGCGATGGCAGCAGAGGCTGAGTTTTACCTCGGCAAGTTCCGATGCCTCTTTGGAAAATTCAATAACGATTAAGCCCTTAATTTTTATGATTGCATACATCATTAACGGCAAGAGTTTCGGCAACTGCGTTAACTATGTGACGCGCCGGACACTTGAAGAGAAACTGAGCGCGGAAGCCGCTCAGAAGTATAAGACCGATGAGCGAAAGTATGAGGCCAACAAGGGGGAGGACATTCTCGATCATCTGTCAAAGGATTGGAAACTTATCGGGATGTCTGACGATGTCAGAGTCTATGAAGGCCGCAAGGCGATGGCTGACGACATCGCCCGACCAACAAGAACAAGGAAACCTATCGAGAGTCCGGTGGGTCATATCTCGCTCGACTTTCACCCTGATGATGCCCCGACTATGACCGATGAGCGAATGGCCGATATAGCCATTGAATACATGAAGCAGATGGGATTGGTCAACACGCCTTTCATCGTCGTCCGTCACTACGATAAGGCGCATCCGCATTGCCACCTTGTGTTCAGCCGCGTCAACAACAACGGAAAGATTCTCTCGCAGACCACCAATTTCAAACGTAACGAGAGAGTATGTAAGGCTCTTAATAAGAAGTACGGGCTGCACATGGCAACCGATAAGCGGAACACGAATGTAGAGAAACTCCGAGGCAGAGAGAAGATGCGTTATGAAGTGTTCAATCTCTGTAATGCCGCATTTGCTAACGCTTACGTTACAAACTGGAATGAATATGTTGCAGAGTTAAAGCGCAAGGGTATTTCTGTTGAGCATCGCTATTCTCCTTCTGATCCATCAAAGATAACAGGTACATTCTATATCAAAGATGGCAAACGTTTCCCATCTTCAAAAATAGATAAGAGATATACCTACGACAGTCTTGTAAGGGCATTCAAAAACTCCGAACAGATACGTGCCAATATCCGAGGCGAGGCTACCTCAAAATGCAACTACTCCAATCATGCCGACAGATTGCAACAAATAACAGTACAATCGCCACAACAATCTTCACCGCAGGAAGAACAAGGCTTTTCAAGCGGCGGAGGCATAACATGGCCCGAATATCGAGCCGCGCACATGGATTTACCCGTACAGGAAGCCCTGCGCCGATTCAGAGCCATCAAACGAGGTCAGAATCCAAACACTATGACAGGCGGAATGCACATGTAATTTTTTTGCAATTAGTTTTAGCATCCAGTTTCTAACCTTATGCCAGAAACTGGATGCTTTGTTATAAACACAGCTTTATCTTATTCTGTAGTTTAGTACAGTGTCTCTTGGAGAACCATCATAATCCTGCAATAAATCATATCTCGGAGTTTGATGCCCATTTGGATATGTCGCTTCATGTCCTCTCGTTGTGACAATAACTCTCTTTTCAAGTCCACATGAATTAAGCATACATAGGAGTATGGCGCTTATACACAAACTTATGAATATGTATTTGGATTTTTTCATGATGCGCGATTATTTACCTGTACCGAACCGCGAGGTGTCGATGCCGGATTCGTTCTTTGGTTTGAAGCCGTTGAAGCGCCATATGAATGTAAGTTTGAGATTGCGGGTCATATCACGAACTTTCATTCGGTAATCCTGTCCTGCATGTCTGATTGTCATTGTCGGCGACCAGCGGTTGAATATATCGTTGGCTTGCAGGTCAATTTCGCAGCAACGCTTCTTGCCGAATTGCCATTTCACACCAGCGTCAACTTTCCACAGTGCGGACAGGTCGGCAAGTCCCTGAATTGACGGAGAGATATAAGTGAAGTCCACTGATAGAGACAAGGGGCTATTCTGGCTGAACTTGAATGAGTTGTTCAGCGCACCATAGAATATCCACTTCTTGTTGTCAAAACTGATGTCATGGAAATGGTCAGCCTTTTCTCTCTGGTTGAATACGTTGGCCGTGGCAGTCGCATTCCAGATGTAGCCTACATTGAACGGCACGTTGAGGTTAAGGCCAACCGTGCGCTTGTAGTTCGTGTTGATAGTTTGGTAGATTAGACTTAACTCGTCCGGCGACTGGTAAGGAAGTTGCACTGTGGCTTTGTCGGCATACTGAACATAAAGAGTGGCAACATATTTCTGCTTGAAGATGTAGCTGAACTGTCCGGCATAGTTGAGATAGGGCTGCAATGACGGATTTCCTAAGACTTTTGCATACGGGTTGATGTGAGATGTGCCGTTGCGCAGTTCCCAATATGAGGGATAAACGCGTATGGTAGAGAGGTTCAGTTGGAAAATGCTTTTCGGCGTCTTGTAATAGGTGGCGCCGAGTTGTGGAATGAAATTCCAGTTGTGCTGATAGTTGTTGTGATAATACTCGCCCTTTGCCGACACGATGAACGACAATCCCCAATCGAAAGAGCGCTGAACCCCTATGTAGGCATCGGCCAAATCCTCTGATGTCGTGCCTGAGAATCCCTCAGAATCACCAATCTTTTGTGAACTACTGTCATCGGCTCTCTGATATTCAACGCCATAACTGAGTTGCCATTTGCCAAGCTGATGCTGTTGGTCAAGATATATGTGCCAGCGGTTGATGTCTTGCTTATTCAATTCTCCAAGCAGGTAAGCACTTTTTTGAAAAAGCGATTGGTTACGTTTCTCTCCATAATATGTATAGTCACCTCCTACCGTCAGACCGAAAGGTGCTGAATAACGCATTGCTATATTATGATAGTTTATAGGTTCGTCATAGATGTAGTTGTTGGTGAAACTGCCAAGTGTGCCGTCTGAAAGACTCCGACCTTTAGCCGACGAAGTAATCTGCCCGTTGTAAGTTAGTCGCAATCCCTTATATGTAGCCGCAGCATAGATGGTGTTGCTCCAACTCTCAGAGATCCGACGCATGTTATCTTCAATCATTGACCGCTGACCCTCAATCAGATGATTGGAGTATGTCACCTCGTGATTCCAGCTTTTAGAACGAGATAGCCCATAATTGAGGTCAAAAGTCCAGTCATTGACAGCGTATGTGGCGGCAAGACCTCCGCCGTAAGAGCCATAATGCCCCTGATTATATCCGGCGCGGACTTGTCCTTGCAGGCCGTCAAGTGGCGTCGGCGTTTTAAGCACCACGTTTATCACAGCACCGTTGACATGATATTTTGCAGGGGCGGTGTACATTACCTCCACTGTTTTCAATCGGTCAATGGGTGTTGTATAAAGTAGTTGATATAGGTTCTGCATCGGCATGTTTGTCAGTTCGCCGTTGAGGATGATTGTTACATCAGAAGCCCCGGCAAGACCAATCATGCCGTTGTTGTCAACTACACCGGGGAGATAACCGAGGGCCTCCAGGATATTGGAAACGGGCTTGTCCTTTACGATGTTCGGCAGGTCAACGACCATAATGCCGTCCTTCCCCTTGATTTGTGGTTTTTCGCCTTTGACAACTACCTCATTAAGTTCCCGACCTTCAATACTGTCAGGCATTTCACTCTGTGCCATCATGGAATTGACAGCTATCATAGCAATAAATATAATATAATTTCTCTTCATAACCGTTATATTATTGTTATGGCACAACCACGAAGTGCTCGCGGCTCCAAGATTAAACTATCGCCGCAAAGTTACCACTAAACCTGCCACCAATCATTATGTCCAACCTTATTTAGTCTTAAGTCTTCCTTATTTAGTCTTAAATCTGCAATGTACTGATATGCATAACAGAAGATTATTAGTAAATTTGCGTATGAAAAAGTTTAGAATCAACTCCATAATATTCATATCTGTCATTGCGGTGATTTTTGGCTGCAATGTATTTTACCTTGTCCAACTGTATGAATCCATAAGAAAAAACGTTGAACGGGAAGTAATGGCGGCCATGACGGATGCTGACATTGATGACCTCATGGTTCGTGCTGGCAGAGCGCAAGCTCTCGCTTCAAATTTTACCATGCAGGAAGACGCAGATTCTGTAAATTCCAAGGCTCCGAGAAAAGCAGAGGCGTCAACTTATAGGGATAAGAACGGACAACTTATCTCCGTACGAACAGAAGCCGATGGGACAGTCGTAGAAGAAAAAGCCTTGTTAGCGGAAGAGACCCCTTACTCCAATCAGATGATTGATGCGATGAGCAAACAATTCCATACTATCATGGATAAATATATTGGCTTTGATATGGTTGTTATGGATAGCGTACTCAATGAACATCTTTCCCGTAGATACATTTATCCGGAATTTGTGGCAGTGGAAGTTGTAAACGGAAACGACTCCGTACTTTTCAGCAATACAAAGATTCAGAGTCATTAGGGATATGACACGTTCAGGATTGTCATCAATCCTAACGAAGATGTCTATTATAAAGCATACATTACCCCTCTTACCCGCCATATCCTTTCTCAGATGATGGGTGTGATCGTCTCCATATTCCTTCTAATGCTCTCTTTTGCCGCTGCATTCTGGTATCTGTTCCGAACGGTGTCCCGATTGCGCACCATCGAGGAAATGAAGGATGATTTCGTCAGTAACATGACCCACGAGTTAAAAACACCAATCTCCATTGCCTACTCCGCCAACGATGCTCTGCTCAACTACGATACCTCCAACGACCCGGAGAAAAAAGGGGCTTATCTCACAATAGCCATGAAGCAACTCAAACGCCTTGGCGAACTTGTAGAGAATATACTCGCCATGAGTATGGAACGTCGGAAAACGATGACCTTAAAGCCGGAGAAAATTGATTTGCCAGCACTTGCCGATGAGATCGCGGAGGCACAGAGAATGAGAGGCGATAAGGAAATTGCAATAGAGGTGCGGTCAGAGGGTGATATCTCAGTAACGGCTGACAAATCGCATCTATCGAATGTGCTGAATAATCTGATTGACAATGCAATCAAATATTCGGGCGAATCCGTGGCAATCAACATAAAGTTAAACGCTGACAACATAGAGGTTGCAGACAATGGCATAGGCATACCGGCAAAGAGCTTGCCTTATATCTTTGATAAGTTCTACCGTGTGCCGCACGGGAATCGTCAAGATGTGCGCGGCTATGGAATCGGCCTCTATTATGTGAAACACATTCTTGAAAAGATGGGCTGGAGCATATCTGTTAAAAGTCAGGAGGGGCACGGTTCAGTATTCACAATTAAATTCGACAGACATGAAAGCTAAAATACTTTTCGTTGAGGACGAGCGCGACCTTTCGCTGATAGTATGCGACACTCTGCGTCAGCAGGGCTTCGATGTTGTTGCAGCATTCGACGGTATTGAAGGACTTGCCAAATACAAGACCGAGACTGCCGACTTGATTGTCGCTGATGTGATGATGCCACGGCTCGACGGATTTGCTATGGCAAAGGAGATACGACGCATCTCCACAAGTGTACCCATTATTTTCCTAACAGCCAAAAGCACGATTGACGATGTCGAGGAAGGTTTCGACATCGGAGCAAACGACTATCTCAAAAAGCCGTTTGAACTTCGTGAGCTACTTGTGAGAATAAAGGCTCTTCTTCGTAATAAGACCCACAACCATGCTGAGAGCATTGCATATTTAATTGGCAGTTATAAATTCGATGCAACAAACCAACTGTTGATTTTCAATGGAAAAGAATTTGTCATATCCAATATTGAGGCTCGAATATTGGAAAAGTTGGCTTCAAACATTGGCAAGACCGTTGATGCCTCCGAACTGATGATTGCCGTCTGGGGGCGTGATGAGATCAGCAACCGCAACTCTCTCCACGGCTATATACACAAACTCCGCCGTGCTTTCCGCCATGACACTAACATCAGCATCATCAACCAGCGAGGCTTCGGCTATATGTTAACCGTTAAAACTCAGTAATTATGAAACATAAGCACCTTTGGGCATTACTTATCGCGGTTATACCGTCAGAATGTTTCTCTCAGGCTGAATTAAATGATTCAGTTTCACTTGGACATATCAAGTTCGAGGGTATCAGTATGGACGGAGCGGTGAAGCCTGACAGCGTATCCGGAACAACACACACAGGGCCGTATCATTTTGAATATACTCCGGCGGTGCACCCTCTTTTCCCATATACTTTAGCTAAGCCTCTCGACCTGCATATCCCTATTTTCCCTTTCACTCCGGGAGTGTCAAGTCTGTTTCAATGGAAAAGCGGAGCGATTGTTGCCTCCGGAAGCACAAGGTCTTTCCCGGGGTTGATGCTGATAGACAGCGAAGAGTTCGGTATCTATCAGTCTGCCGGCAATTTTAGATTCCATACAGGTGGAATAGTCAACAAATACGGCTATTTCAACGGACTCCATACCCAATACGGCCTTAACGGGGGCATCTCGTATCAATTTACGCCGAGGTTGTCTGCAACTATCTTCGGTGAATATTATTTTGGGCAGCCTCCACGAATGGCAAACGGAATGCCAATGCCGCCGGCAATGATTGGCTACTATGGACGCTCCACATTTGGAGGATATTTCGACTTCCAGATCAATGAGCGATGGGGAGTCCAGACTGGAGCCCAGACAGTGCAACAGGTCGGTACTAACAGATATAAAGCCGAACCGATAGTGACCCCTTACTACCGTATCAACAAAAAGGTAGCTATCGGTCTCCCGGTAGGCCAAATCCTATATCATATCCTGAAAAAGTAAAGCATTCAAATAACCGCTATTTATCTTTTTGCATAGATAAAATGCGAATAATGCAGAATATGTTGGTTCAAAAAGCTGCGACAGGTTGTCGCAGTTTTGGGATTATACAGTGTCATCAGAAGTGAAACTTATATTTATCCCCTTATTGTTTATTTCTTGTTCCAGAAGTTTTATCCGAGCTTGGAGCTCCTCCGCAGAAGGTAATAGATTTGAATCGTCCACGGTGTTCACATTATCGTATGAGGCAACACCCATCGGTGTATGTACGCCCCTGAACGCCCAACGTACCTCAGTCTCATCCTTGTCACTGCATATCAGCAATCCGATGGTTGGATTATCATCGGGTCCTTTCAATAATTCATCGACTGCACTTACATAATAGTTGAGTTTACCTGCAAATTCCGGTTCAAATGGCCTTATTTTGAGTTCTACAACCACATATGCTTTCAGTTTGATATGATAGAATAACATATCAATACGTCGGCTACGGCCATTGACGATAAACTCTTTCTGCCGACCAACAAAAGCAAATCCGGTTCCAAGTTCGAGAAGAAAACGGGTGATGTTCTGCTCAAGAGCTGTTTCCAACTGTTCTTCCTGATAATTCTCAGGGACTGTCACAAAACTGAAATCGTAGTTGTCTTTAGTAATTTCCTGCGCAAGTCGGCTTTGCGCTTCCGGCAGGTATTTTGGAAAGTTTGAGATGGCTTTGCCTTGCTTCTCATATAATTTGGCCTTCATTGAATTTGCCAACGTTTGACGGCTCCATCCTCTTGTTACGCATTCTTTTAGATAGAAAATGGCTTCGTCTAACGATTCGCATCCGGTTACAATGTCTGTCTGATGACGCCATGGCACAAGTCCGAGAATCATTGGCAAACTATCTTCGTTCAATTCTGCCCCAACCTGTGGCAGCTTTATTAATGATTGGATTTCAGCATTTTGCAATTCTGCCCCAAGTTGGGGCAGTTTTTCGGATGCTTCAGATGTGGAGAAAAACAAATACCATTGTTTCATCCTCCACATATTGCGGCTACTGAATCCTTTTTCATTAGGGAAAGCATCTTGCAAGTCAAAGCTAAGTTGCTCAACAACTCCTGAGCCCCAACGTTCCTCTGCTTTCCGTATTACAAGGTCACGTCCAATGCTCCAGTTGAATTGCAATTTTTCATAATTAACCTTTAGAGCCGCTTTTATCTGAGCCTCCCTATATCGCTTTATTATATCAGAAAGCCATGATGAGTAATCAGAGTCAATTCTGAAATCCTTAACTCTTACGATATATGGGGTGTCTTTTGTCTTATCCATATGCAAAATTAGCAAATTATTCTGATTCTCAGAAATTAATCTCTGTCAATCAAGGAGATTGACCAATTCTTTCTTGATGTCTTCGTCGATGTCTCGGTAGCGGGCGAAGGCCTTGCTACCTTCCTTGTGACCGGACAATGCTCCGACAAGGCTTGGGTCTTTAACCTTCTTATAGAGGTTGCCGACGAATGTGCGCCGTGCCATGTGGCTGCTCGCTATTTCATTCAGCGGTTTACGCTCCTCTTCGCCGGTCTTGGGATTGAGGACAGTGACAACACGTGTGATACCGCAAAGTGTAAAAATATCCTTGATTGCCTGATTGTATTTCTGTGTGCTGATGAATGGGAACAATCGACCCTTCTCATCCACTCCTTTGTATTTCCTGACAAGAGCCTTTGCACGACTGTTCAGTGGCACACGCACAACCTCCGGTCGCTCTCCCTTTGTCTTGTTGGGCATATACTCTACCGCGCCATTGATAATGTTTTCGGGTGTCAGTTCCATAAGGTCAGACACTCGGCAACCGATAAGGCATTGGAAGATGAAAATATCGCGTTGCACCTCCAGCGATTTCTTGAATGAAAAATCGCGGTCAGCAATTTTGTCACGTTCCTCCAATGTGATGTAATACGGCACACCATATTTCTCCGCGCCGATACTTGTGCAGGAGGCAAACGGAGTGCGAGTGATGTATCCACGCTTCACACACCAGTTGAAGAAAGCACGAAGCCGTTTCATAATGGCAATTACGGCATTGTGGCCACGCTGCTCCGGCTTGCGAGGCTTGCGCTTTGTCTCCACAACATCTGATGCGTCCTTATATATGGATGGATATTTCTCATAGATTCTGGGCTCATCAATGACAAACTGCTTGAAATCGTCAACCATCGCCCCGTTAAAATCTTCGAGAGTCAACTGAAATTTCTGCCGGGTTGATTTTCGCTTGTATTTCTCATATCTATCCAACAGCCGGGCCAACACTTTATAGTGGCTTGACAGTTTTGTACCATCCTGTGTGGTGTCAAGATATTCATTGAAGGTATCGAAGAAACTGCGGCTGACAGGTACCGTCTCAAACAATTCCGGATGATTGTGACGCATTATAGCATCCTCAAAGAATTCCTTGCTGAGTTGATTTGCAGGGGTGTTTACGCTGAGAGAGATCAATCTGCTCTCCAATGATGAGAGATTGTCACTGATAATTTGTAATTTTGCAAGCGTCTTGCGGTCGGCACGCGGCATGATAAATTTACCGTCCCTGAATCGGGAGGGTTCGATAAATACACCGCTTCTGAGACGCAGACGCAATTCGCGTGATACGCTAAGACGGAGCATGATTTCAGACTCACCGTTGCCATTTACTTTCGAGGAAAGAGACCTTGTGATTGTAGCCATAAGGAGAGGGGGTTAAAAGTTATGGTACAAAATTAATCAAATTTGTCCACGCACGCAAATTTCTGTCCACGGATTGTCCACATCTTTTGCACCTACTTGCGTCTGTTTGATATAGAGACGCAATTTGCAAATATGTAAATCAATATATAATATACTGATATTCAAGGTGTATAGAATATTACCGTTTGAATGCCGATGTTCAACCAAATTCAATGAGATTCACTATTTTAATTCCTAGTGGGACCACCAACTAAAAATCAAGCACTTACAGATGATGTAAGTGCTTTTGTTTTATAGTACGCAGCTTATTCCGAGCGCATTATAATACGCATCTCTTTCTGCAAAAGGTCGAGAAAACGGGCCGCGTGTGCACCATCCATCTGCGTGTGGTGAAATTGGAAAGACAAAGTCAAGGTGGCCCTGAATAGCTTTTTGCGGTATTTGCCCCATATCAAAAACGGATTATTGAAGATGCCGCTGTACATTCCCACAGCTCCGTCAATATCAAACCGCGCCAGAGCAGAAGTGCCAATGACCATACTGTCTTCAGACAAGTCATGGTTCTCACATGTATCTGCCACCTGACGGGTGAGCTGTAGATAGTCGGCATTAAAAGCATACAGATCCGTAGAAAAAGGTATGTCGCATGAACTCACCTCTCCTTGCCGGTTCAGAACAATCGTATTGACTGCCAGAGTATCATAACGCAATAACCTATCACCGACCGGAAGCGTGCGAAATTCCTCTATCTGACTTGCCGCTTTCCCGATACAATAACACATCAGCATGTTGAACTTCATTTTTCGCCGGCGGCTAAACCTCAACAGGCGTGACACATCGAGAGTTTTGAAAAACGTCACCATAGGCATTGGTGCCTTCATCCACATATTGTAGGCATAAGCACGTGATGTTTCACTCGGATTTATTTCTTTAACCATTGTGTTTTTAGGGCAAAGTTACGTGTTAAAGTCCTATCAGAATAGAATAAAAAGGACATTATTATGTTTTTTGACATAAATCACTTCATAGATTGTGTTAACGGATCAGTAAACAGATCGGAATAAGGACGGGCTTCATTTCGTAATTGTCCCGGCGTCCGTCCGCTGAAAGCCTTGAACTCGCGTATGAAATGCGACTGATCGGCAAAGCCGCTTGCGTATGCTATGTCCGCATCATTGCATTGTCCGTTCTGCATAAGCCACATCGATTTCTGAAAGCGGACCACACGGGCATATTCTTTAGGTCTCATCCCCACACAACGGCCGAACACACGCTCAAACTGCTTCTTGCATAGACAAGCGACATCGGCAAGTTCCGTCACCTTGGCTGAAGGATATTCCATAAGTCTCGCGACCGTCGCTCCGATACGGTAATAATCCGGCAGATTGACATTGTACAATTTAGCAAGCAACCAATTTTCTATCATATGCACACACCGAAAATTATCTACACAATCAAATATACGCAAGGCAAGACCGCTTAGAGCACCGTTACCTATATCAAATCCTGATATTTCAAGGTTGAAAAATGAGGACGGAGGCGTATCGATAAACCAGCCTATGGCATGAGGTTGAAATACGACAACTATCATCTCGGCATATCCGGCAGGTTGGACATTTGGGGTGATGGATTGCGTGTAAACCATTGATTTAATTATCTTTGCGAAGATAATTATTGATATGGTTAAAAAAATGCTTTTTCTGCGGGTCTAAAAATGTAGTCAGGAACGG
>NZ_VSMC01000033.1 GCF_008728965.1 Heminiphilus faecis
ATAGAGAATTAAAAGGGTAAAATAAAATTGACCCCTAACACCAGGACTTTAAAGGGTCAATCATATTATGGCCAAGGTGGGTAAATTCTGTTTGGCCAAAAGGGTCAAAGTAGAGTGGCTTTTCCAGGTATTGCAGAACTTCATTTTCGGCAATACTTTCAAAAATATAGCTATTGAAAATCAGCATATCATAAAGCTGATTTTCGCGATTCCGGAGGTTCTGCCACACACTCTAACCGTAACTATTCAGCGAAACGTTTTAACGGGAGTTTGTGGCAATAAAAGTAAAGACTGTTATTACAATATGCCATGTACCTTAATAGTTCTTATCGGCATATTGCTCATTGTGCTACTTTTCAGGCACTGTTTGCGTACCAAGGTAATTGTATGCCACTTCTTGTGTGTTATGAGGAAAGACACTGTAATAACCGTCTGTTTGTATAATCTCCAAGTCCAAAGCTTTTTGACCCCATGCCTTACTGAGTGTTGACCACTCGTAATCGAATGATGTTCCGGGACGCATCACCATGATGCGTTTATCGGGAAGTGATACCGGCTGTTGGAGTATACGCACATATACATATAGGATAGCCGGTATCGGCAAGCTTGCCGATATCATTTTACGCATGGCATAGACGCCTTGGGCAATGTGTTTGTCGCAAGGCACGGTGGCAAAAGAAGGAGCGTTAGTGAAATGAAAGGCACAAGTTCCCCATAAGCAATAGCCCTGTTTGGACAAGTCTTCATCCTGCTTGGTCTCCACATCGATACACTTTAAATCAGAAAGCGGGAAATGCTGTTGATTAATGTCATACATTTGAAGTTTCGAGAAACATTTGATACGGAATACCTTATTGAAATCTGCCTTTGCCACAGCTTGTTCCAGTTCTTTGCGGTATGTTGTACGGAGTTCTTCCAGTGCAAACGGGTCATTGGCAGCTTCTGCATACTGTTGGGGGGCACGGAGAGAGGCATAGGTATCTACAGATGTTGTGTCGATAGGTTTACCGTAAAGTTTATGTGCATAGGCAAATAAAATATCGGGTGTAAGGTCAACAGCTCCATTCATATGGGAAACATGATGTCTTGACACGATGTTTCCTTTGCTTAAAGCCATGTTTAGATATACGCCAATCTTGAAATCGCCTTGTTCGGCAAAAACAATTTGGGGAGTTTCCGGCTGTTGGTAAATACCGAACTGTCGATATAGTTCGGGCCGGTAGGCAGGTATGTCGGTAATGATGGCAATCCGTCCTGTCAAGTTTTTTTGATTCAGCTTTTCGAATCGATTGCTGGCGTTTAGCTGCTTAACAAATAGATAGCCCGATGACAATGGTTCGCCGATACGGAGCGTGTCGCCTACTTTATAAGTACGACCGTCGCAAGCATCAATGCACTGCCGGGCTTGTAGCGGTTGGCATAACAAACAGACCCCAGCCAACAACAAAACTGTCAGATTTTTCATGCGTTTTTTTATCATTAATTCTATAGTTTTCATATTAATAGCTTCTTATAATAGCTGCAATGACAATTAAGATAATTGATTATGCTATTAAAAAGAAATGGCATAGGAAATCACAACTGTTTTTACTCCGGCTTTTGGGTATTTATTTTTGTAAAGTTCCGTAAGGTCTTTGTAAAGATAAGCAGTGTTAGGAGTTTGGATGCTTCTCGCATCAGCAGCATAGCCAAAAAATACATCAAATGACGGATAATTGGTTTCATTGCCATATTCATCTAAAAACGTCCATTCCATGAAACCTACTATATTTCCTTTTGGCGGAAGTATGGTGTAAGAACCCGGAAATTCTTCGGGGGTTTTATTCATACTTTTGATAAAGGTTGGAGTCAACATGTTACTGTCATCTTTTATGGCAATCCATGTCATTAATTTATTATCACCTCTATATAACAAATAATGATAATCCAATGGCATGATAGAATAGGTTTTCAAATCTTCTTCAATTAGATCTTTATTATCCGCTTCTACCGCATACTTGTATTCGGGTATGAATTTATCTTTATAATACCATTCAGGAATAAAGTGTAACGGAACAGCATCTGAAGCCTTTTTGTCCTTTGATATTATTTCAAGCAGACTATATTCCGTCCATGCAGGTTGCCCCTTACGATGATTCAAATAATTTGTTTCGCTGACTTTTATCTTATATTCATATCCTTTTTCAAACTCAAATCCATCAATAAATCGAAGACTATCCCATTCTTGGGCATTTTCTTTCTTTATGGCATATACATCAGACAAATAATAAAATCCGTCTGTCCCACAAACACCGGGCAACTTCTTCGATGCAATGGTCAGAGTATATTCCTTGTAGCCTATCACTTTCTCACCTTCTTCATCTTCGTTATCGCAGCCTATAAAACCGAATATACATAGGAATAATATCAGTATTTCCAATTTTTGAGTTTTCATGTCTATCAAATTTTACAATTACGTATTTACTTTTATTTGCTCTATTCTTTTTCGTGTGCAAAATAATTATCTGTTCCAGTAGGCATTTCAGATGTTTATCAGTTATCTCATACTCGCTTGTTTTCAATCGGTCATGAACCGATACGGTTTTTGTATTAACCAATTGCGCCCCGCACCCTCCGGAGTACGGTCGATCGGCTAAAAATAAGGAGTCGGTATAAAACACATCAACCGACAACCTGACAAACTTCGTACAGGGACTTACGTTAATTACATCTTGCCGAGGACTTCCAGCACTATCTTTTCCATCAGGTCATATCCAGCCGGAGTAGGATGAACACCGTCATCAGAGTATGCCGGATTGAGAGCGCCGCTTTCGTCAAGCACCATAGGCGAATAGTAGTCGACAAACGGTATGCCGTTTTCATCGGCGTACTTCTTGATACGCTTGTTTAGGCTTATTATTTTCCGAGAGCCGTCGGTAATCTCCTGACGCCACGGGAAGCGGTTGGACGGAAGGACCGTCGACAGCACAGGACGTATGCCGTTGGCCTTGGCAAGTTCAACCATCGACACGATATTGCCGAAAGTGCGGTCCTCACTGAACACATGATTGTTTTCGGCCACATCATTGGTGCCGGCATTAATAACGACGATTTCAGGATGAATGTTAATGACATCGTCGCGGAAACGGAGCAGAAACTGATAGGAGGTCTGGCCGCTTATACCGCGAGGCACAAATCCGTGTGAAGTGAAAAAATTAGGGTGCGCATGGTTCCAGTTTTCGGTAATAGAATTGCCCATAAACACAACCCTGCGTTGGTCGGCGGGAAGTTTTGCAGCCTCTATATCGGCTTGTTCATAACGACGGAAGTTGGCCCAGTCATCGCCGGCATTTACCGGGACAGCGGCTACAAGCAGAAGGGCCGCAATAACAGACTTAAATGTTTTCATTGGTTTATTAATTAAAAATTAGCCGAAAACGCTACTGTTTCCGGCTAAGACTATCGAAGCGGTGCGTACGGGACTCGAACCCGTGACCCCATGCGTGACAGGCATGTATTCTAACCAACTGAACTAACGCACCTCAATTGATTGATGCAAAGGTAGGGCTTTGTATCGTAAATTCCAAATAATCGGCAGGCAAAATAGTCAGCCATACCGCCAATTGACTTATTTGCGGCTGCGTACCGAGCGTGTGACAGTCTTTTGCTCCTTCACTCCCGCTCTCTTGGCACGTGTGGCACGCTTGGCCCGTGAACTACGCTTGGTACTTTTTCTGACAGTATCAGATGTGCGTTTCACAGCAATTGTATCGCCCTGCTGAATACGTTCACGCTCCTCTTTTGCGGCAATAACCTCCTCACGGGTAGGCACCCACATCTTGCGGTCATAATTTTCAAGCACGGAGTCTATGGAAGCCTGCTCACGCTTACGCCGGTCAGGATCGGGATAAAGCCGGTCCATTGACAAGTTGCGAAGATTGCGGGTCTTGTATATCTCTCCGTCATATAACCCCAGCCTGAAAAAGTCGTCGTAAGTATACGATGCCGCGTTGTTGTCGTCATCCACAAATATGTCACAGGCCATAAGATAAGGATGTATGTCGCTCATCTTCACCCAAAACATAGGATATCTGACAGCCTCCCCGCCGAAATCGCCCACACGGTGCAATACCGGACACACAGCCTCGACATGCGTGGTCTTGCGGTTGGACCGGCGGTCAAAGACCCAGCGTTCTATGATGTAATAGCTCTGCACCTCGGCAGCCGGCACATCGCTCTCTTCTATTAAAAAAGACGCCACTCCGTCAGGTGTTTTACGCCCTTCTGTATATGGTATATGAAAACGGTCGAGCACATCGGCTATATTTATGCGGTAATCGGCGCCAAATATCTCACGGCCGTCAAGATACTCATAAGCCTCAATATCGCCCGCCGCCAACAGACGCATAAGTATGCGAAACAGATTTTCCTGCCCGTCGACCACATCCTCCGGATAATAAAGAGCGGCATTTTTTATATTGTCAGCGCCGAGAGTACGGTATACGACTCTCATCCACTGCGCGTTGTCATCGTCAGGAACCTCCTCGGCCATAAGCAGCTGCATGCGGTCGCTTATGCCGGATGCGGCACTGCCCGTCGTTTTGGCTTCGGAGCCCACACGCCGCACCTCGGTCGAGGTCGATGACCGTTGGGCGTGAAGCGTAGCGGCTGCAAAGGCGGCCAATAATATCAGAAAGAGACGAATATGTATCATTACCTGTAGTATTTTAGTTTATTATCACTTCCATCGGAGCTATGTCGCGCTCTATGCCGTCGGGACCGAGCGCCCTAACCCTCGAAATAAAAAATCTTTTGCCACGCGACATGCGCTTGATAGCCTCTTTCTGACGCCTCGAGAACGAGGCTCCGTCCGAGACTTCGGGCATGGCGTTGCCCATCGAGTCAAAAAATACGGTCTCGAATCCAAGCACCTTGCAGGCTATGTCAAGCATGCCGTCATCAATAGCAGCCCCGATGCCGGAAGCCGCCATAAGCTGCGGTTTGGCTATAGGTTTCGACCCGCGGTAGCGTAGCGTATGACCTTTTGTGTCATCAAGAGCGATATAAGGAGCCGGATCGGGCAACTTACGCACATGAAATGTGGTTTTAGCCACCGTCTGCTTGCGTCCGCCGACATCGGCTGTAACAGTAATCACTACATCGGAGCCGACTTTGGAAGGACGTGCCACCCATCCCCGTCCCGAACGCGACAGGGTGCCTCCGGTCATTGTGGCCGATACTGCCGAAGGCTCCACTGACGGCACCGATATATCCACCGGATTGTCGATACCCGCATAAAACACATTCATCATAGTAGCCGATACTGTGGCTGACGGCTCGACCACAGTATACTCCGGGCTAAACTCATGGCGCGACACCGTGCCGTCATCATGAGTCACTTCAAGATAGCCCGAATGAGTGTGCAGTCCCGGCGACATAGCCGGTATATCGATATGGCCGCCATTGCCGGCAAGTCTCACGCCGTCCATGTATATCGCAGGTAGCCGTGTGGTGTCGACGGCAGCAAGCACTATGTCGGCCGAATAGCTGTCGCCGCGCATGACATTGCGTGACTGCGGTATCACAAAGGCATTAAGGCTGTTGACACGGAGGTCGCCGGCATCCACCTTAGACAGCAGATGAGTCAGAGTCTCCCCCTCGGCAAACCGTATATCGTTCTGTATCTTGGACAGCAGGGTTATGGCGGCAATGGCCGGTGTGCCGTCAAACAGTCCGGTCTCCCAGTCTACCGACATCGCGCTTCCCTTCTGCGCAACAGCATCGGTAGCAAGAGCCGCCGTTATATCGGCACGCTTCGCCGAGTCGTCAGTCATGTCCACAAGCATAGCACGATATCGGCCTATACGCTCACGCAGACGCCTGCCCTGCGACGATACCGGATTAAGCATCACCACCGACACCGCCTCAAAATCCTCCTGCTTCTTTATATCACGGAGATCGCCGTTTTTACCGTCGGCTTCAAGCACTATAGCCTGTTTAAGCGAGTCGACAAACGAATATAACCTCCGGGTAGCCACACGCACATCGGTCGCCGCACTATACCAGCGCTCACCCTTACGTGGATTGTCAGCCGCCACAGCCTCCAACCGTCGGTATACGGCATCATTGCGCGCCCCGACATTGTCGTTGGAGCGCACCAACCCGTCGTTGACCTGCGTGAAGCCCTGCAGCACGTCGCTCGACACATTGAGCGCCAGCATCGCCGTCAAAACGATGTACATGAGGTTGATCATCCTCTGCCGAGGCGACATGTTGCGCGGTGTATTATCTTGTGCCATCGCCTCGCTGCATATTGACTGTCATAGCGCGGAGCATGTTCTCATACACCGTATTGAGCTGCTCGATGTTGCGCGTCATTTTCTCAGCTTCGTCACAGTAGCGGCCACTCATTGACGAAGCGTTCTCATACATGGTCCTCATCTGCTTCATGCCCTCGTTGACCTTCTCGATCGACTCAAGTTGCGATCCTATGCTCTTCAGTTGTATCTCATATATGGCATTCAGTCCTGACACGTTGCGGTTTAGCGCCTCCATCTGCACTACGTAACCTTTGGAACCCGCATTGATACTGCCTGAGTTGTCAGCTATAGTCCTGTATGCCTCCAGAAGCGCCTCCGACATTCTGTTGAGCTCCGACACGGTGGTGCGCAGACGCTCCATTTCACCTGACAGATCGGGCACATTTACCGACGGTGCCGATACAGGTGGTGATACCGGACCAGAGGAAGCCACAGAAGCAGGCGCCTCCATCCTGTCATGCTCATGATACGGACGGTCAAAAGCCGTAAGTATAAACATCAGCACCTCGGTGCCCATGCCTATGGCGAGCAGCACACTGCCTCCCGGCAGATGCAGAAATTTAAACATCGCGCCACATATCACTATCGCCGCTCCTATAGAGTAAGCGAAGTTAAAGAAGCGTTGCCCTTTCTCACTCGAAAGAAAGCGCTCTATGATGTTTCGGTATCTTTTTATCTTTCCCATTGCGATAAATGATTGTGACGTTTATTTTCTTTTTCCTCCCTGCCCTTTGGCAAAACCGATATGGGTCCTGACGTTGCGAAATCCGATGTAACTTCGCTGCTCGTTCTGATACTCCCACATGCGCAGGTCGCTTCTCACATTGTGCATGACATCTTTCCACGAGCCGCCGCGCACTATCTTGCGCTTCATACGGTAAGGGTCTTCAACGGCCGCGTCGTAACGGTATTCGGGATTCAGGTCGCTCGTGAGGCGGCTTACACTCTCCGTATAGGCCGTCGAAGTCCACTCGCTCACGTTGCCCGCCATGTCGTAAAGGCCGAAGTCGTTTGGCGCATAAGTGCCCACCCGCGAGGTTATTATGTGACCGTCGCGCACATAGTTGCCCTCATCGGGCTTGAAATTGGCATAGAAGCATCCTTTGTCATCCGACATAGGCAGGTCACCGTCCCACGGGTACTTGTTCTCGCTCCTGCCGGCACGTGCGGCATACTCCCATTCGGCTTCCGTAGGCAAGCGGTAAGGCTCGATGTGCACACCGTCCTTGCCGAGCGACTTGCGCAGATAGTCGGTGCGCCAGTTGCTGAACGCATTGGCCTGTTCCCAGCTTACTCCCACCACAGGATAATCATTATAGCCTCCGTGTGAGAAATACAGCCTCACGTACGGTTCGTTATAGGCATTGTCAAAGTCGTTGATCCAAGCCGTCGTATCGGGATAAACACTGACGATATACGTATTAAGGAAATCATAGTCGCCGGTAAGCCCGCGGGTTATGGTCTCGCGCACAATCTCGCCGTCATCATTTATATAAGCCGTATCCTTTGTGATAAGCGGCACATCGACAGGCACAGGCAGGTCGGTGTTGTACTCGCGGCGTGCAGGGTTCAGTCGATTGCGGCGCTTGGCCGCCTCAGTATGATTATATACCTCATAGCGGTACGTCAACTGCTCCGGATCAAGTTCCCGGGCTCCAGTAACGGCATTTACCCTATACATGCTCTCAATGGCCCGGGCCTCGTCCTCGTCGGGATTGCGCCACGGAATAGGCTTGCTCCAGTTGATAAAGGGGCCTATCGGATTACCTTCGCGGTCCTCCTCTATCAGGTAATCCTCATTGCCGCCGTAAGCAGGGTCGGCAAGACGCTGGCGGATAATGGAGTCACGTACCCAGTACACAAACTGCTTGTACTTGCTGTTGGTTATCTCGGTCTCATCCATCCAGAAACCGTCGACCGACACACCTCTGGCGTCGGCACGAAGATGCCACGCGCTGTCGGGTTCCGACGGACCGGCCTTTATCGATCCGCGGTCAACGAGCACCATACCGTAAGGTACAGGCTCCGACCATGACGCGGCCCCCACACCGGTCACTTCACCTCCGGCATTGCGGTTGTGACCTGTCGCACACGACACGGCTACAACTCCCGTCAATACCGCCGGCAGATATTTTATTAATCTGTTCATATAGTCGATTTACATTATGCGTATACTTTTATGCCTATACTTGTTTTTCCGTCCGAAGTCAAGCCTGACGCTGTAGCCGGCCCATATCTCGTGGCTCCCGTCGGCGGCTTTGGCAATAGCCGACGTAGCGTAGTCGTAACTGTATGTGATGAAGAAGTTGCGGTACTCGGCTCCGACAATAACAGTGACAGCATCACGATAACGGTAGCCCGCGCCTACGGTGATAAATTTGTTATACCTCGCCCGTGCCGTAACCTCGCCGGTCGTGAAAGTGAAGTCGCTTTTGACTATAACCGAAGGCTGTATCTCAAACAACGTGTTTTTGACGGGTATATTGCCTCCCGCCATAAAATAGAATGTGCGACCGGCTTCATACTCCCACTCGCGATCGCCTCCCTCCGTCATCGTTACCGAAGGGCTGTTGACATGCGACACCGACACTCCCGCCCAAAACCGCGGTGACGAGTAAAACACTCCTGCACCTATGTCGACCGACGAACCGCTTATATCGGTCCGCGGAACAGCGTCATCACTACCTTCGTGGAAATCATCGTCATCGGGCAGCACCACTTCCGAACCTTTGAAAGTCTCCTCAAGCATGCCTCCCTGAAGACCTGCCGAAAGTTCGCCGCCCCACAGCCTGAAACGATAGGACAGTTGCATGGCTGCAATAAAACCGCGATACAGCCCCATACTCTCATGGCGTACCACAAGACCGGCACCCAGACGGCGGTCAAGCAGCGGCAGAGGCATGTCGGCCAACGCAGCAAAAGTCTTGGGTGCATCAGGTATGCCGGTCCATTGAAGCCGAGAGCCTAATCTGACATTGAGCATAGGACTGCAGCCCGACGCCGCCGGATTGTAATAGTTTTTCACGGCATAGTATTGTGAAAACTGTGCGTCGGTCTGCGCAAGAACTCCGACAGGCACAATCACGGCAAGCACCTGCAATATTACTGTTAATATGACTTTACCGGTGTCCAACTGCGTTTTCATTCAAAGTAAAAAGAGAGAACCACCATCTGCGAAGTCAGTTTTTTCAGAGAATGCGTAAACTTGTAACCGTCGGGGTCATCCTGAAAGTCGGGACGGTCGTGACTCAACACATCGGTAAGCCCGAAACAGAACTTTATTTCAGGACATAACTTAAAAAAGGGCAAATAAAAGTCGCATCCGAAACCGGCCGTAAGAAGAAAATCGGCGGTATTGAGTTGCAGAGGCTCACGCGAACGGCGTCGGGACACATCAAACGTAGCCATAGCTCCGGCTACAAGATAAGGACGTGCATTGCGGTAGCGGAGCGCGGAAAACTTCACATCAACGGGCACCACCACAAGATTGGACTTGATATCCTGCTCTTCGCGACTGCCGCTGTTAACATCGTGCATTATGACAGTGCGGTTGCCGAAATACATACCCGGAGTGAAACGAAGACTGAAATACGTGTTCAACCGAAGATTGACAAGACCGGTCACACAGAAACCCGGAGAAAAAGAAGGTTGTTCCATAAACCAAGACTGTCCGTCGGCAGTGACATATCCATTATGAGTGAATACAAAATCCTGTGTATGCAATCCCACCGAAAACCCCAGATGCCAAGACCGTTGGTCGGCGTATGCCCTGTTGAGACCGAGCGCATTGCTACGCGCCGCAACCTGTAAGGCTACGGCCGCGGCAAGTGCGACACACAATATTTTTAACATAGATCGGCCCACGTCCTCGTTATTTTTCAATTTTATAACGGACGCGGGCCGCGATTTATTATATTTAACTACGTCAGTTTAACCTTTGACCAGTTCAACCGTACCGGCGGCATCGGCGTCTGGTTCATTTTTTGTCGCTGGCGACGATAGTCCTATATTCATTTTAACCCATAGACGCCCCGGTATGAGCCGCCAGAAAAATACAGCGGCAGCCCAACGGCGGTCCACGACCGCGATACGGCTACGTCGGCTTATAGCCTTGACTATCATAGGCACGACATGGTCAAGCGTCATAGTCATCGGATATGACTTGGCATCGTTCAGCAACGGGGTTCTTACAAAACCGGGCCTGATATCGGTAAAGGAAAGATTCACCTTTTCGCTGTGGGCAAGCTGCTCCACCGCCTCGAGATAAGTCTGCTGATAACGCTTCGATGCCGAGTAACTTGCCAGCCGTCCTATGCCTTTCGTACCGGCGACAGAAGAGATTATTGCAATATGGCCCTGTCCGCCTTTCTCGCTGACCTTGCGGAAATAGTGATAGGCCGCGTCGATCATTCGCGTATATCCTGTGACATTGGTCTCTACCGTAGCCACATCCTCGTCAATCTTCAACGCAGGATTTTCATGATATACACCGGCCACGTGAAGATACACATCCATTCCGCCAAGAACACCGATAAGCTCCATCAGCCGCCTCGGTGCATCGTTTTTGGTAACATCAAGTCTTATCCACTCCACCTGCTCGGGAAAAAGCTCTTTGAGCTCCTTCATGGCCCCATCACGACGTCCGGCCATACCTACGCGCCAGCCTTTGGCCGCATATGTCTCGGCAAGACGCAGCCCTATACCTGACGTCGCGCCCGTTATCACTATTCGCTTCATTATGCTAAAATCGTTTTATTGTTAATTTACTTCCATATAACAACGAGTCGCCACGTATTGTTGCCGCAGACACAAATATCGCGCATTACAACCCTATATATCAGACCTTTATCATACCATCATGACATAACCCATTATTACTCCGGGAAATTGATAAGGTCAAAATACATAGCCCTAATTGCATGTTCAGGAGAATTAAGAATCGGCAGGGAGCAAAACTTATGAAAAAGACGGATATTGGCCCTCAGAATCGAGTTATTCAACGTGTATATTATAGGTGTCTCCATTTGGAAGACTCGCATGTATTCTTATTCTCGCCCCTTCCATATATAGTGGGGCGTTTTGAAGTGCACCTTTTGCGTCGGAGTCAATTCCGCCATAGATTATTGAAATGTCGCCATCCCTACCGCTCATCAGCACTATCAAAACTTCAAAAATACCGTTTGAACTTTCGGGAGAAGCATATACAAAAGCGCACACATAATTATTATTACCTCCATTTATCATCCGCGAAAGAGGCACTTGATTAAGAATTGTAAGAACGGCATTGCCTGATTCTAAAATTTGTGATGCGTCCAAGTTCTTTGCCGAGGCTTGTTGACCATTTACAATCAACCCCAATATAGGAGTATCATAATCTGTTTTAGCGGAAATGTTAGGCACATTCGAGAGAGCTTCAAAGGCATCTTTCAAGCTCATGGCTGATACTCCGAATGAGATTGAAAATGCAATAGAGAGAAGTAATATGACTTTTTTCATATTGAAGAACTTTTTCGAATGAAACAAAAAGCCCTCTGTCTTAGTTCAGTTAAAACCATGGAGGCTTTTCTCTATTTTTGTTAGCCATTGTCAAAGATATTGCATAATTTTGCAGAATAAACAACAGCGGAGTATGGCCAAATGCCGTATCGCCGCTTGATGTGAACATATTTGGGGGTGCACCATTGTCACGGGCCGTCATGTCGGCATACTGACAACGGGGCTGAGAACAGACCCTTGGAACTTGATCCGGTTAGTACCGGCGAAAAGAAAAATTGACGCATGAAGAAAACTTTTTCATCGGCGGCGGTCATATTTGGCATGACCGGCACGCCCTGTGCCATCGCCGCTACGGCTGATGCACAACCATCGGAGCTGAACGACAGCGTAGCCATAGAACTGCGCGGTGTGGAAGTAACGGCCAACAGGGCCGGCGTGAAAACTCCGGTAGCCTTTACAAATATCAATAGGGAGACAATAGCCCGCAGTAACGACGGCAGAGACCTGCCGAGCATACTTGAGATGACACCGTCGGTCATAGCGACAGGCGATGCAGGCGGAGGCATAGGATACAGCGGCATACGCGTACGAGGCAGCGACGGATCGCGCATAAACATCACGGCCAACGGCGTACCTATCAACGACAGCGAGAGCCACAATGTATATTGGGTCAATATGCCCGACCTCGCGTCATCGTTGCGCGACATCCAGATACAGCGCGGAGCCGGCACATCGACCAACGGAGCCGGAGCATTCGGAGCCTCAATAAACATGCTCACCGACGCGCCGTCATATGCGCCGTCGGCGACGGTATCGGCATCATACGGCTCGTTTAATTCAAATAAAGAGACGATCAAAGTGTCATCGGGGCTTTTCGGCGACCACTGGAGCGTGGACGCGCGGCTGAGTCATATCGGTTCAGACGGATACATTGACCGTGCGTTCTCGAAATTGTGGAGCTATATGGGGCAGGTGGCCTACAGAGGCGACGGTATGTCTTTACGTATGCTTGCCTTCGGAGGAAAAGAGCAGACATATATGGCGTGGGACTACGCCACAAAAGAGGAGATGAAGAAGTTTGGCCGCCGTTATAACCCTTGCGGCAAATATACTGCCGACAACGGCGAGACCGCTTTCTATCCCGACCAGTGCGATAACTTCACCCAGCATCACCTGCAGTTGCTGTACACCCAGAGCATTAGACACGATTTAACCCTCAACGCCACGCTGCACTATACGAAAGGCGACGGCTACTACGACCAGTATAAGACCGACAGAACTCTTACGGAATACGGTCTGAAGCCGTTTATCGACAAGGAGGGCAATACTGTAGAAAAATCAGACCTCATAAGGTTGAAAAACAACGACAATGATTTCGGCGGAGCCATGTTGAACGTAAGGTATCTGCACGACAATCTGTCGGTTGTGGCCGGAGGAGCGGCCAATTTTCACCGCGGCAATCACTTTGGCCAGATAAAATGGGTGCGCAACTACATCGGAGCCATCGACCCTCTGCAGCAATATTACCTCAACACGGGACGCAAATTTGACTCCAACATATTTGTAAGAGCCGACTATGACATGCATAACGGCATATCGGTATACGGCGACATGCAATTGCGCCACATACATTATACAATAACCGGCATGAGCGACAACTTTGACTGGAATACAGGCGATATGGCGCTTCTTGATCTGCATCGCGACTGGACTTTCCTCAACCCGAAGATAGGAGTGGCCTATAACTGCGGCAGTCACCGCGCTTATGCCTCATGGAGCGTGGCTCATAAGGAACCCACGCGTGACAACTTCACCGACAGCGACCCTGCCCATTATCCCGAGGCTGAACGCATGTTTGACTACGAACTGGGATACTTCTACAACACAAACCTGTTCTCGCTCGGAACAAACTTATATTACATGGACTACCGCAATCAGCTTGTGGTGACAGGACAGCTGTCAGACACCGGCAACCCGATAAGCGTCAATGTACCGGATTCATACCGCATGGGCATCGAGCTACAGGGAGCCTTGAGACCCGTAGCGTGGTTTGACTGGCAAGTCAACGCAACTCTGTCGCGCAACCGCATCAGCGATTTTACCGAATATGTATACGAGGATGAATGGAAAAATCCGATATCGATCGACTGCAGCGACACTCCTATAGCGTTCTCCCCTGACTTCATACTGCAAAACATGTTCAACTTCAATGCAGCAGGATTTGAGGCGTCGTTGGCAAGCCGATACATCTCAAGCCAATACATGAACAATGCCCGAAGCGCCGAGGCCCGACTTGACTCATATTTCGTATCGGACCTTTCGCTTGCATATACATTCAGGACCTTGCCGTCGATAAAAGAGCTACGCCTCGGTTTAGCGATATATAATCTGTTCAATGAGAAATATTACAACAACGGATATGCCGGCGCCGGATATTATATAGAGAATGACAAACCGGTCATATACCGCTACGCAGGCTTTGCAGCACAAGCCACCGCCAATGTTCTCGCAACCGTAACAATGACTTTCTGACATGACACTTTACGACCTTCCGTGGGACACAATACTTGAAGTTCTCGGCTTCAGCGTGGGAATACTGTATCTATGGTGGGAATATCACGCAGATTCGCGCCTATGGTTCGCATCAATAGTCATGCCTACAATATCCATGTGGATTTATTTCCACAAAGGCATATATGCCGACTTTGCCATAAACATATATTATTTCCTGATAGCCGTCTACGGATATATAGCATGGACCAGAGGCATACGCCACGGCAAAAAGTCATCCGCCACAAAAATAAAGCAATTGCCGATCAGACACATTCCCCGCAGGCAATTGCTGTCATGCTCCGCTATATTTTTGCTTCTGTGGATAGCGTTATATTGCGGGCTACGATATCTTACCGACAGCACAGTGCCTGTAGCCGATGCCTTCACCACGGCATTGAGCATTGTGGCTATGTGGATGCTTGCCCGCAAGTATATCGAACAGTGGATAGCATGGATAGCCGTCGACGCCGTATGTGTAGCGCTCTACTCGTACAAAAGCATCTATCTGTACGGCATACTTTACGGAGCATATACAATCGTGGCTTTCAAGGGCTACCGCAACTGGAAACGCCTCATGCAAAGCCACCAATCAACACCACAGGCCGACTGACACAGGAAGCCTTGCGCTCAAAAAATCCAAAATACGGCATCTGCCATAATGGGTCGATATATAAAAACATCTACATATCAGCAATGATGCCGGTATCGCCAGACTTTAGGGAGAGTGAAACCGATAGCAATATACCGGATGAGAATATGGCACATATATAAAACAAACGGGATGAAGCAGCTGCTACATCCCGTTATGATTTCATCAAGTAAGATTTATTCTAATCAAGCGAGTGATATGATAAGATCTTTTGCTTCTTCATTTTCAGCAATAAGGATTTTATTCTCGCGGGCGAGCCATCCTATAGCGGCATAAAGTTCCTTGTCTTTGAGCTTGGTAACTTTCTTAATCTGCTTAAGCCCGAGAGCGTCGGCATCATTCAGTGCATTCCACACAAGGCCGGCATTATAGCCGATAGTGTCAATGTTCATGTTAATAATAGTTTTTAATTATACTTTATAATATAGGTAAGCAACGTGTAGTTCTCAATTCCGCTGCAAATTTACGACTTTTTTACAATTAATAACATATAACCATAACAAATATGCACTTTATATGTTCATTTTTCACTGCGAGAACAAGAAAAAGCCGAAAATATCATCAATTTCCGGCTTTCACAAACAAGTATCTTTATACCTTGAAACAGGCAGACCGTCATTTCAGCTCGACAAGCTCATAAGTCTGCGAACCAAGTCCGAGTTGCTCGGCATATTCGAGATTGTGCATGCCGTGGCGCGAATCGATGCGTTCTATAAGATGTATCTTGCCATGGTCATCAGAGTTTCTCACCGCGTCAATGCACGCACGGTCAAGAGCCACAGGGTCAAGAGAGGCAAATATGCCTATATCGGCCATTGATACGGGTTCTGGCTCAGCCACGCAGTCGCAGTCGACCGAGAGATTATTGGCCACATTGATATACAGCACCTTGTCGCCCACATGATCAATTATAGCCTTTGAAGCCTCGGCCATGGACTCCTGAAATATATCCTGATCGGGTATCATATCCCATACCTTGGCCACATCCTGAGTTTTGCCGGCCGAATGTATATTTGCCTTTCCATCGGGTGAAGCTATGCCTATCGATATATTCTTAAGGGCGCCTCCGAAGCCTCCCATAGGATGACCTTTGAAGTGCGACAAGACCATCAGAAAATCATAATTCAGAAAATTTTTGCCCACGATGTCTTCTTTCAGATGCCGGCCTCCCTCAATCGGAAGCGACACCTGACCGTCAGCATCAAGTATGTCAACATCGGCGATAGCCGTAAAGCCGTGCTCCTCCGCGGTTTTCAAATGGTCGGCCGTAGTGTTGCGACGGCCCGCGTAGGCCGTGTTGCCCTCGATGATAGTGCCGTTAACACTCTGTACAAGGTCCTTTATAAGAGCCGGCGAGAGATGATTGGGATTGCCCGCCTCACCGGTAGACAACTTTACCGCCACATTCTTGCCTTGGGCCTTACGACCAAGTGCATTATAGATCTTGACGATGTTTTCAGGAGTAATCTCCTTAATGAAATAAACCTTCGGGAGTTCTTTTCCCTGCGCGTCAGTAGCCGTTGTCTGCGCTTTGGTGCCCGTACAACCGGCCATCGACATACCTGTTGCGATTGCTAATGCCATAACTGCTTTTTTCATGATTGTTTATAATTAAATTTCGACTTTGATACCTGCCATGACGGTCATACGAGGCATGGGATATCCGTCATTTATTTCATATTTTTGTGCAAGAATATTGTCACAGCGCACCCATATTTTCATCCATCGCACCGCTTCATACTGACCGCTGAAATCCCATAGCGCGAAGTGTTCTTTCTTTCCACCGTCGATGGACGTATACAGGCCTGCCACATACCGCACACCCGACGAAAGATTCCAACGGCTTTTGACAAACCTCGCACCAAGCCATAGTTTGTGGCGTGGTGCCTCAAGAAGCGGCCGGCTTGTATGCAGATAGCTATAGTTGCCGTCGATATTCCATAACCGGTTTATACGATAAGACAACCCGGCTTCCACGCCGAAGTTCTCAACGCGCCCGGTATTGATATTCAACGGGGTGGCGCCTTCGCGGGGTACTGTCGCTATAAGATTCTTCGCATTAAGATAAAACACATTGACGTCGTAGGTCAGTCGGCCGCCATACAAGGGCTGTGACACTGACATCTCATAGTTCCATGACGACTCCGGTTTAAGATCAGGATTAGCCGGTCCGAACATATACATCTCCCTCAATGTAGGATAACGAAAGCCTTTGGCCGCCGAAATCTTAACCATAAGTTCACGCGGCAACGTTATTGCAGCACCAACCTGAGGTATCCACTCGGTGCCGACAGCACTGTGCCTGTCGGCACGTATAGCACCGTTCAGTGTTATATAGCCGCCTATGCCTTGCCGTACATTCACATATGCCCCGATATTGCTGTGCCACTTGTCGGCAAGAGTCTGACGCTCTCCTTTTCGTTGGCCCTCGACATAACGGTTGTACGCCTTGCCCGAAGAACGAAACATATCGGCACCCACAGTCAACGTATTGCCATAAAACAGCGATACCGACTGCCACACTGACATACCCGCCATGTTATCGTCGGAAATAAAACGATAAAGCCGGGGCGCATCCGAAACAGCATGGCCGTCATTAATGTGATTGTGTCCGAAATTGAAAAACATGTTTATGCCACCCGATGTATAGCCATAATCATTATCAACAGAGACCGACACCGAACCTCGTACTACACTCTGGTCGGCATCGACCAGAGGCGATGTCACAGTACCGGGATTAGATGCACTGAAGCGGGTGATGCCGGCATCGGCAAGGGCAGTCCAACGTGTGGAGATGTCATAACCCAACTTAACGTATCCGTTGACCTGAGCGAAGTCCATGTCATCACGATTGTTATCGCTTCGATTGTAAGAAATACTTGCCGTTGACAAAAAACGTCGTTTTCTAACCAGATTGGTAAACTCGGTATCCAGTGTATTGTAAGAACCATAGCCGGCCTTTACTGATGTGCGGACCCCGTCGACCTTTGGCCGACGCGTTACGATATTGATGACTCCCCCCATGGCATTGGACCCGTATATAGCCGATGCCGGCCCCTTAACCACCTCAACGCTTTCGGCCATAGATGAATGCATGGCATCCGATATAGGATGGCCGAACACACCGCTATACTGAGGCTTTCCGTCGATCAATGTCATTATACGTCCGGCACCGCCGCTCATGCCGCGCAACGATATGCCTCCGGCGGCTCCGCCTGACACACCGTAGCCGTAAACTCCGCGTGCGGTCGTAAACAGTCCTGACACTTGCGATGCAAGCATCGGCAACAGAGACGGCTGCAACGAATTATCTATCACTTCACGTCCGATAGCCGTGACTGACTGCGAAATAAGTGTTGCCGAAGCCGATGACCTCTGCCCTGTAACAACAACCTCATCAAGTGTGAGTCGTGGTTTGACCGAATCAGCAAGCGCATCGGCAGCATTGACATGCAACCAAGAAAACAGCACCGCCAACAACATCACAGCCCTAATAACACTTACATTAATATTATTCATCGCAAAATTACTATTTAGTGCAAAAATACGGATTTCATTTAAAAATACGGTTATTTCTTAAATTAGTTTAATTGCATTCGCATAAAAAAGGCTTATATTTGCACGAAACCAAAAAACTGTCGCTATGCTAAAAATATGTTTATTATTGTGCATTCTATTATGCACAATACCGTGCAAGTCCATGGAAAAAGAAGATAATGTGGTGATCATATCATGCAAAGACGAATACACCGTCGGCGACAACAAAAATACATTGACAGTAAAAAATACAGTAGCACGCGAATACGAGGCCACAAGAAAATCGGAAAACATCCAGCCACATATATATTATAATAACGTAATATCACTGGACAAAGCGGCGGGAGGCAAAGCGCAGTACCGTAATGTAAACAATCCTATGGTGTTTCACGACGACAGCAAGGTATGCTACTTCGACATATGGCTGTCGGAGAAGGGCAAGAAAGCCAAAACGGAGTTTCGCCGCACATTCAACGACCCGGCCTATTTCACAAAAGTATTCATTCAGGAAGAGTATCCTGTAAAAAGCAAAAGCATAGTATTCAAGATACCGTCCTCAATGGCCCGGCTCAAACTCATAGATAAGAATTTCGGCAATCTCGGCATAATACGGGAAGACATTCAACATTCCGACGGCTCACGCACTGTCACCTATAGCATAGACAATCTGCCCGCACTCAAAGAGGAACCGGGAACACCACGGCCCATGTCGGCGGAGCCTTATATACTCGTAGCCGGCTACTTCAACGGCGTGCCGGAGTTATACAAGTGGCACCATGAGAGGAGTATAGTAGACGAGACAATCCCCGATACGGACTCCCTAATGGGGGAAATAATGGGAGAAGAATGTAAAGAATGCGACACGTTAGAAACAGTATATCGCTGGGTACAGCGCAACATTCGCTATATAGCCTATGAGGAGGGCGACGCCGGCTACCGCCCCGACACTCCGGCAGAGGTGGTACGTAAACGCTACGGCGACTGCAAGGGCATGTCGACACTGCTTGCCTCTCTGTTGCGCCACAACGGCTATGACGCACATGTGGCCTCGACAGGCACCAACGCAATACCCTTTCTTATCGGCGAAGTACCTTCGCTGGCCGCTACCGACCACATGATATGCGTGACGTATCACAACGGAGACACGTTATACCTTGACGCGACAAATGAATACATACATCCGCAACACATACCGTCATCGATACAAGGCAAGGATGTACTTGTTGACCGTGGTGACGACTACGAGCTGTATAGAATACCGCGATTGCCTGCAAATGCTGCTGCCGACACACTGGCGTATGGCTACAATATCATCGACGGAGCTCTCGTCGGGGCTGCCGGACGAACATTTACCGGCGACATGAAGGAATATTTCATGACCTCACTCAACTCCATCAAGAAAGAACGACAGAGCGACGCTATAGCCAAAGCTCTCATTCCGGGCACACAGGCCGATGTGGACAGAGAACACACCTACTTCTATCCTGACATAGACGGAGGCCGGCTTGCCGTGATAGCGGGTGTAATAATAAACCGCAATGCCGTAACCGCCGCCGATGACCGGTTGTACATAGACCTAAACACCGCAAACGACCCGTTTACTGCACGTATCGATACAAAAGAGCGCAAAAACGATTATGAACTGCCGTTCAGAGCTGTGATTTTCAGGGAGATATCGCTCACTGCTCCTGACACATACGACATAACCTATGTACCGGACAACTTCAGCGTCGAGATACCACAGGGCCGTTTCTCATGCCGCTATAAACGTAACGGGCAAACAGTGACATTATATAAAATAATGGAACTCGAAGATACAAGAATACCGCTTGCCGATATCGACCGATGGAATAAAACCGTATCGGAGTGGAACAACGCATGTAACCGACAAATAGAATTAACCCTCAAAAAATAATCGCAATGAAAAAGACTCTGCTGATACTGAGTATGGCTCTCCTATGGGCGACACAACTGAGAGCCGATGATGTCGCCGAATATAAAAAGTTTGCCGAAAGTATACGCAACGAAGTATACTCGATGGATATACCGGAATTTAAGGTAACGGATATACCTGAAAAATACAAAGACGAATCGGCTGTGATAATAGCCATGTACAGCAGCCTTGCGGCAGAAAAGAAAACCGGATTGGCTTTTGAGCTATGGATACCGTCAACCCGCGCACGCATATGGGCCGATGAACTGGACAGAATGCTTATACACATAAATGACAAAAATGCGCTCGACCGCTTCTCGGAATTTGATTTTGCGATAATGGGCAAACGAGACTGGCGCGACGGACTCTCCTACAAAGCCAACGAAAAGGTGCGCAAAGTGCTTGGAGCCAAGATAATCAAACCCGACGGCCGGGTGATTGAAGTAGACACCGATGACTTTCTTGAAGTCGAGGAGGGCAAAAAGGGCGAGGAGAAACGCCGGAAATTGGCCGTGCCCGGACTTGAGGTCGGCGATAATCTTGACGTATTTTTCTACACATCGACACAGTTACAGAACCTGCATCTCGATCCTATCGATTATGTATTTCGCAAAGACTATCCGGTTATGTACTATAAGGTGCACTGCAAAATCGACAATGACCTTACGACACAATACCGCACCCTCAACGGCGCTCCGGACTTCAGCATAACACGTGACGCAGATGAGAACTTCATACTTGACACGGAGCAGACCGACATATCGGCCAAAACCCCACGTCTATGGTACAACGCGCTGCGACAATCGCCGATTATCCAGATGCGTGTCTACAACCGCCGGTCGGACCAATATACACCCAAAAGCGCACGTAAAGACGGCGTACAGTCCAACCCGTCTGTGGCAATAATAAAAAACGATGCACTTACAGATATCGAATACGGGTCTTACAATGAAAAAATAGTGAAAGACCTGCTTAATCTTGACTTTGACGGCGGGAAAAATGTGACCGGCAAACTTAAGAACATGCGTAAAAAAGGATTGATAACCGATGATGAGATATGCGACTATCTTTACAACATGCTTTCGTATCGCGTATGTGCCAAGCGTGTCAATATGAATCCCTACAAATTCATAACCATGTTCAATGAAGCCGCGGCAGCCACCGGTCTTGATGTCAAATACGGCATAGTCACTCCCGACTTCTACGAACCGCTCGACACACTTAGCACCATGTTTCACATATTATGGTTCGGATATGTGGAAAATACAGGAAAATATTATCTTCCCCCAGCCGGATATTATAACGCTCCGGGCGAAACAGCCGGTATATTCCAAGGCGAAAAAGGCCAGTTCAAACCTACCAAACGAGAGTTGAAGAAGAATAAAAACACACAAGGAGCCATAGTGGACTTCAAAATGTGCTCTCCCGA
This sequence comes from Heminiphilus faecis, assembly GCF_008728965.1. GTDB lineage: Bacteria > Bacteroidota > Bacteroidia > Bacteroidales > Muribaculaceae > Muribaculum > Muribaculum faecis. The sequence goes on from NZ_VSMC01000033.1 coordinate 21,897, forward strand.
AGAAAACCGCGAAGCTGTCGAGGTCAACGCTTCGGTCGACGGAACAGCCCTCGTCATCGACAGGAGAGTACGCGACTACGGCGGCATGAAATCATCATCATCGGAACTACTCAGCGAAGAGGCTCTGAACAAAGAATACATTGACGTGCTGTCGCGTGTCGACATAAAGTGTATATTCCGTGAGAACAAAAAAGCCAAGGCGGAAAGAGAAGAGCGCTATGCCGACGGACGGCGACAACAGACCGACGACTTCAAGGCAGAGATAAAAAATTATCACGGACGCGATGCCATGGAGATGAGAAGCGGAGAGATTGTGTCGACAGGCATCGATCCGAAAAACCCGGTGCTCGAATACCGGTTGGAATATGTAATGGACGAAATGGTGAAGAATGCCGGACATAATCTTATCATACAGGTGGGACGACTGATAAACGACCAACTTGAGCTGCTACCCTCTGACCGCACCCGCACCGATGATGTATACATGAGCATGCCCCGCGAGATAGCCACAGATATAGCGATAAAGATACCCGAAGGCTATCGAGTGTCGGACAAAACCCTTAAGTCACTTGAACGCAATGTCGACAATTCGGCAGGCAGATTCAGGGTGGAAGTGTCGCAAACCGGCGACAAGGTATCGGTCAAAGTACTTAAACGATATAACCACAAGGTCGAAGCGGCAACATCTTGGCCCGCACTTGTAGAGATTGTGGATGCAGCCTCGAAATGGCAGCCCTCCACACTCCTACTTGAGCGTATATAGACACGCCGCCGCAATTAAAAACGGAGAGAGCGCCAACCGGCACTCTCTCCGCATAAACCTATATAATGTACCTATAATTGGCGGGACATTAATCTATATACCGGAGCACGTCTACTTGCGGCTTTTGATCTTCTCGAGCTGACGCTCAAGTGCCTCAAGACACAGGTCGACCGCTTCTTCAAACGAGTCAGCTGTTTTAGATGCAAATATATCCTCCTGCTGAGGTACCGATATTTTGATGCCTGCTTCCTTGTTCATCGAAGTCTCGGGCTTTACGACGTTAAGAGTAACCTCGACATTGGATATGTTCTCGTAGTGTCGCGCAAGACGATTTACTTTCTTGTTGATGAAATCTTGCAGTTTTTCAGTTGCGTCAAAATGGATTGACTTAATGTTTACTTCCATGATCTCCTCCTTTTTTTAGAGCACGTGGATGTGCGAGTTGATAATTTTGTTTTAGTTCTCGATAAGTTATATGGGTGTACACCTGCGTTGTAGCCAACGATTGGTGACCAAGTAACTGCTGTACGGAATATAGGTCGGCTCCGTTATTGAGCATGTCGGTGGCAAATGAATGGCGCAAAACATGCGGACTCTGTCGCTGCGCTACCGTATGCCCAGCCAATGCCGAATTGACAACATTGTATATAAGCTTTCTGTAGAGCGGCTCTCCGCCAGATCTAACGAAAAACTCATGAACGATACCGGGCACTGTCTCGCTACGCCGATTGCGATATAACGTGATCATATCAGACAACTCTTCTCCGAAAGGAATTATTCTGTGTTTATTACGCTTGCCAAGCACTTTTAGTTCACCCTTCACGGTGTCGACATCGGCATCCATAAGCCCCATTACCTCCGATGCCCGAAGCCCGGTCGTATATATCATCATGATTATCAGCCGGTCGCGCACACTCGTAAAATCATCGGTATCTATCGGCTGGTCAAGAATTTCTTCCGTCTCTCGCTGCCTTACATAAACGGGCAGAGGCTTGTCGGGCTTTGCAAGCGCAAGTTCGGCTGCAGGATTGGCCCGAAGTCCGTGATACCGCATAAGGTATCGAAAAAAAGCTCTCAAAGCCTGTATCTTACGGCGTATTGTACGGACTCCGTCGCCATCCTTCGCAAGTTTTGCCACCCACAGCCTCAGGTCACCGGCAGTGACATCCTCGGGATGCAACTCCTCCGGCTTACCACCGGTAGCATAATCAGCCCACTGGCGTAGGTCACCGGTATATGCGGAAACGGTGTGAACTGAAAAATTCAGCTCACACCGTATATATGTTATAAAAGAGTCCAACATGGCAAATCCGTGAAACCTACGTTTACGAATTTAGCTCTTTTATGTCAATTTACCAAATAAAAAGGAGGGAAATTATGATTTATTCCTCAACCATGCGAAGCTTCTGCACGTAAACAGCCTTCATCATCTTCTTGCGGTTAGTGATGCTCGGCTTTTCAAATGCCTGACGGCTACGAAGTTCCTTTACGATGCCGGTCTTTTCAAATTTTCTTTTAAACTTCTTAAGAGCTTTTTCGATGTTTTCGCCTTCTTTTACTTGTACGATTATCATTTTTATATGTTTGTTTTTGTTTGTTTCAGTTTTATTAATTGCGCGACAAAATTACATATAGTTTTCGAGATGACAAAATTTTGCGGTAATAAAGTCGCTATCAATAATTAAAGATAAATTATTTTACCGCGTCATCGGCTACTCCCGCGAGTTCAGGGTCAATCATGATACGTCCGCAGTACTCACATACGATGACTTTCTTATGCATCTTGATCTCCATCTGCTTCTGCGGCGGAATGCGGTTGAAGCAACCTCCACAGGCATTGCGCTGTATATACACAATGCCGAGACCGTTGCGTGCGTTGTCGCGTATGCGCTTAAACGCTTTCAGGGTACGCTCGTCGATGCGCGGCTCTATCTCCTTGGCCTGTATGCGCAGACGCTCTTCATCCTGTCGGGTCTCCGATACTATTTCGTCAAGCTCCGCCTTCTTTTCTTTAAGGATGTGCTCGCTGTCGGTAAGACGCTCTTCGGTCGCGGCAATGTCGCTGTTCTTTGCGTCTATGGCACGGGCATACTCGTTGAGGTGCTTTTCGCAAAGCTCGATTTCAAGTGCCTGAAACTCAACTTCCTTTGACAACAGGTCAAACTCGCGGTTGTTTCTCACATTGTCAAGCTGCTCTTTGTAGCGTGCTATCTTAGACTGCGAGTCATTGATTTTTTCTTTCTCAATCACCGTCTTCTTGCGGAGCTCCTCCACGTCGCGACGGTAGTTTTCGATACGAGTACGAAGGCCTTCGATATTGTCCTCAAGGTCTTTGACTTCCAGCGGAAGCTCGCCGCGTATGGTCTTTATGCGGTCAATCTCGGAGAGAATTGTCTGCAACTCATACAGCGATTTCAGACGCTGTTCCACTGAGAGTACTTCGTTTTTGTTCTTGTCTGTAGCCATTTGCTTACAAGTAGTTTATCGGATTTTTTTCTAATTCGGAGTAATAGAGCGCAAAGTTAGGAAATTTTTCGCTAACTATATGATAAAAAATCTGTTTTGTGCACATTTCGCTCTCATAATGGCCGATATCTATGATGAAAATGTCATCGCGGTAATCGACAAAGTCATGATAACGGACATCGGAAGTGACAAATGCCTGTGCACCCGAAGCTATGGCATCGCCTATCAGCGAGCCGCCTGAACCGCCGCATACAGCCACTCGTTCAATGGCGCTGTCGGGCAACCGTGTACACCTTGCCACCGGTGACGAGCATACGTCCTTTACTTTGGCCACAAGTGCCTTAGCATCAACAGGAGACGGCAATCGGCCAACCGCGCCAAGACCGGCTGGCAACGGATTGTCCAACCGCACAAACTCATATGCCGGCACCTCATAAGGATGTGCCTCCAACAAGGCACGCTCCACCTTGTCGCGCAGCCACGACGGAAGCATGACGTCAATGCGTGTTTCAGGCTCATGATGCAGTTCTCCGATACGGCCTACGTACGGGTCGGCGCCGTCAAGAGCCATAAAAGTCCCCTCTCCTTTTACAGAGAATGAGCAATCGGAGTAACACCCTATTCTGCCGGCACCCGCACGCCACATCGCCTCTCTGACTTTTACAGCATGCGCCTCAGGCACCATAACCGACAGTTTCATCGTCTTTCCTGTCAGCTGCTGAAGCGGCACGACATCACAAAGGCCTAAAAGAGAAGCGAGCACACGGCTCACACCCTCCACAGGCGCACTGTCAAGATTGGTATGGGCCGAATAGACGACTATGTCGTTTTTAACCGCAGCTATGAGTGCCTGCTGCTGAAGTGTATGTCCGGTAAGGCGTTTTATCCCCTTAAACAGCAGCGGATGATGCGACAATACAAGATTGCAGCCACGATCAACAGCTTCCCGGATAATATCGGGCGTGATATCGACACAAAGCAAAGCTCCGGTACATAACGCACCGGCATCACCTACCTGCAAGCCGGCATTGTCATAGTCCTCCTGCAAAGGAAGCGGCGCCACCTGCTCTATGGCGTTGATTATATCGCGTATCTTTATCACCGCGTCACATATTATTTTTCAGGAAGCTCCACTTTAAGAGCGAGCTCGTCGAGTTGCTTCTGATCTATAGGCGCAGGTGCATCGAGCATGACGTCGCGGCCTGAATTATTTTTCGGGAATGCAATACAGTCGCGTATACTGTCGAGACCGGCAAACAACGATACCCAACGGTCAAGTCCATAGGCAAGACCTCCGTGAGGCGGCGCGCCGTACTTGAACGCGTTCATAAGGAAGCCGAACTGCTCCTGAGCACGCTCGGGAGTAAAACCGAGAATCTCAAACATCTTGGCCTGAAGCTTGCTGTCATGTATACGTATGGAGCCTCCGCCAACTTCCACGCCGTTTATGACCATGTCATAGGCATCGGCTCTGACAGCGGCCGGATCGGTGTCAAGCAGCGGTATGTCCTCATCTTTAGGATGAGTGAACGGATGATGCATGGCCATAAGGCGCTGCTCCTCGTCGCTCCATTCAAACATGGGGAAATCAACGACCCAAAGACAAGCAAACTTATTCTTGTCGCGCAGACCGAGCTGACGTCCCATTTCAAGTCTAAGCTCGCACAACTGTCTGCGGGTCTTCATGACATCATCGCCCGACAGAATGAGAATAAGGTCGCCCGGGTTGGCATTGAAGGCACATTTCATCTGCTGAAGCACCTCCTGCGAGTAAAACTTGTCGACACTCGACTTCACGGTGCCGTCGGCCTCTACACGAGCGTATACCATGCCCTTTGCGCCTATCTGCGGACGCTTTACGTAGTCGGTAAGCTGGTCGAGCTGCTTGCGGGTGTATGTAGCCGCGCCGGGAGCACAGATACCACCGACATAGGCGGCGTTGTCAAACACACCGAAACCGTGGCCCTTCATTATATCCATCAGTTCGACAAACTTCATGCCGAAACGCAAGTCGGGCTTGTCGCTGCCGTAATACTTCATGGCATCGGCCCACGGCATGCGCACAAAAGGCTGCGGCAGGTCAACCCCGCGAAGTTCTTTGAACAAATGCACGGCCATGCCCTCAAACAGATTGATTATATCGTCCTGCTCCACGAAACTCATCTCGCAGTCTATCTGAGTGAATTCAGGCTGACGGTCGGCACGCAGGTCTTCATCGCGGAAGCATTTCACAATCTGGAAATAGCGGTCCATGCCTGACACCATAAGAAGCTGTTTAAGAGTCTGGGGCGACTGCGGGAGAGCGTAGAACTGGCCTTGATTCATACGCGAAGGCACAACAAAGTCGCGAGCACCTTCTGGTGTTGACCCAACCAGCATGGGAGTCTCAATTTCAAGGAAGCCTTTGCTGTCAAGGTAGCGGCGCACCTCCATTGTCATCTTATGACGCAGCTCGAGATTTTTCCTGACGCAACTGCGGCGCAAATCAAGATAACGGAATTTCATACGCAGATCGTCGCCTCCGTCAGTATCGTCCTCTATAGTAAACGGCGGCACTTCAGAAGGATTAAGTACGGTAAACCGTCGGGCGATAATCTCAATGTCACCGGTAGGTAGATTGGGATTCTTACTTGAGCGCTCGGCTACTGTGCCCGTCACCTGAGCCACATACTCGCGGCCGAGGTGATTGGCGGCCTCGCAGAGGTCGGCGTCAGTCTCGTTATTGAACACGACTTGCGTTATGCCGTAGCGGTCACGCAGATCTACAAATGTCATGCCACCCATCTTACGGGCACGCTGAACCCAACCGGCAATTGTGACCTCGCTGCCGGCATCGCTCAAGCGGAGTTCTCCGCATGTCTTACTCCTGTACATATGGCGTTACTGAATAATAGTATGTTAATGCAATAATGAAATTTGAGTCAAAGATACGAAGAATTCGCGAGACTATGGCAATAAATGGGGAATAAAGTAATGTGTTGAGAGTTAGGAGAGATCGGCGTTGTTCGTCCGAATGGTGCTTTCGGCGGAAAATTCGGTTTTTGGAAGGGTTAGGAGATAGAATCGCTACCTATCCGTTGCCTTTTTCCTATTCGGAATCCGGTCTTGAAGACGGTTTTGCCGATGGATGATTATCCCTGTCTTATGTCATAGAACCCGCTTGTCAGGCATCTTTGCTACTGCAAATTTAGCGATTTTCTCTGGCATTGCGAAGAAATATAGGCTCCGGGATGGCATCTGTGATTCCTATTCGTGGTTCCGCTACGTTTTGCATACCTACAAATTACTCTATATCAGTTAATTTTGCAAACTGGAAAAGCCACTCTACTTTGACCCTTTTGGCCAAACAGAATTTACCCACCTTGGCCATAATATGATTGACCCTTTAAAGTCCTGGTGTTAGGGGTCAATTTTATTTTACCCTTTTAATTCTCTAT
>NZ_VSMC01000034.1 GCF_008728965.1 Heminiphilus faecis
CCATTGAAAATGCAAATAAGATAATTAGAAAATATATCCCTAAGAAATCAAATTTTGACGACTTCTCTGATAAGAGAATAATGGAAATACAAAAGAAATTGAACCGCAGACCACGAGAGAAAATAAATTTTGATACACCTAAGGCGCGTTTTTTCGCACTCGTTGGATAAATTTGCATTTGCTGTTGGACTCTACACACCAACGCACCCGGTTGAATATCTGCAAATTCTCTTACAGTTTTTTGTTGATTAGCGGATAATGTCTATCTTTGCGAATAGGCTCGTTATTGCGGGCTTATGTATTTTGCTCTGCCGCAGGGTATGAGCGTGACATTTGTAAATGAAGCGTTTTTGCTTTATCCTTCATTCTGAAATCGCCAAAACTTCACACGTGGGACAAAGCAGTCAAGGGACGCTCATGCGTGTCGTATATCCACTCCCCGACACGGGGGTATCGATATCCGATATAGCGTGGGAGTGGGCTGTTTATTACGTGTAAGGCGTTTGGCGATGCCGAGAATGAGATAAACTGAACTGCGTCTCACGCTTCTCGTTTTAATTAACCGATTATTATAACAGCCAAGGTCAGGGACGCAATCGTGGCAAAAAACACAATGCGTTATGGCAAGGAGTATAAGCGTATTTGTGGCGATGCTGATATTGCCACTGATGACCTGTTGGGCTTTCGGAGCCAAGAAGATCACAATCAATGTGTTGCCCGAGACGGCAAAGATTTATGTCGACGGAGCTATGGTGGCCAATGGCCAGTACACTGTAAAGTTTGACCGCAAGACCGACTTTTACATAATAAAAGTGGAGGCTCCGGGCTACATTACCCGCACTTATCGTCTTAACAAAAACAATCCTAAGAATACTGTATTGTATACATTGCCCGAGGATGAGGCCGAGATGGCTTCTTCCGGCGGATCGGATGACGGCGGTCTCGACTTGGCCGGACGATGGTTTGACGTGACATGTCGCAAGGGCCTCTCGGAAGATGTCGTGTGGAAGCGCCTGATGAATATCGCCACTCAGTATTTTGACAACGTAGAGGTCCGCGACAAGGCGGCCGGATGGATAAAGACCGGTTGGTCCACTACGAAGTTCACCAATCAGACCGTGAGAACTCGTATGGAGGTGCGCATATCGTTTACTGAGGAAAATGACTTGACCTACCGTGTGAGGATTTCATCGGAAATAAAAGATAACGATTGCCGTGGTTCGCAGTGCTACATGCGTTATGACAGGGTGCTGCACCGTTTTGATCCCCTTGTTCAGGAGCTACAGACTTCAGTCGGCGGAGGTGAATGACAACTGAAACCGTATTATTAATCAGAAAAATAGATTTGTTATGAAACTTATTGAATGTTTTGCGGTTGCCGCCGTGTTTTTATCACCTCTCGCATCATATGGCCAGACGGTACTTACCGATTACAAAACCGTGCGCATGGATGACGGATTGGCCGAATGGACTGAGTTTGACGAAAAGGAGGGCAAGGCCATCATCAAAGGCGAATACATCGAGATCGAGTCGCGCGCCGACGACTATTACGCCGCTTCTTATGCCGAACTTCCGGTAAACTTGTCAGATGCCGGTTTTGTCGTCAATGCCGATCTTTTGCCCGCGTCGATCGATGACAAGCATATGTTCGGCATGATGTTTGATGTCAAGGGCAACAGCCGTTTTCAGGCTATATTGTTTAACAAGAAGCAATACTACGTGATAAGCTGCGACAAAGGCGAGATGACGGTTGACAAAAAGGGTCTTTATAAGGTGCAGAAAAATCCCAAAATCATACAGTTTGGCGGCTTTCAACACATCGGTGACATCACTCCGCTTGTCGACAACTCCAAACTCATGTCAGTGACTATGGTCTATGACCACGGTACAGCCACATTTTTTCTGAACGGCCTTGAAATCACGTCAGTGAAAAACGTGCAGATAGAGTATCCTGCGTTTGGATTTTTCACCGACGGCAAGTCAAAATTGAAAGGCTACGGCTTCACTTACAGCCTCCTGATGTCAGATGACGACGAAGAAGAGCAGTGATATGTGCCATATCCGTCATAAGGAATTATAGCACCGGCGACCATGCGGGGCCTGTAGCCTGTCCACGGCGTACAGTTCCAAGCCCCGTATGGCCCTCCGCGGCGTGAATGACAGGCATGGCCCTGCGGCCATATGGACGGAGCGCGCCATTGTTGCCGCCCGGCATAGGTCCGCTTTAATATTTTTTGGCGGAAATACAGCTCCGGTTACAATAAAATTCATTACCTTAGCGATGACGATAACAGACTTATCGTTTTAAATGAGTCCATAACCAACATTAATTGACCGATATGAATAATCAGCATCGCTATTGTGTGATTATGTGCGGTGGTATAGGAAGCCGCTTCTGGCCTTACAGCCGTACGGAATGCCCAAAACAGTTTATCGACTTTTTCGGCACCGGACGCTCGCTGCTGCAGATGAGCTATGACCGTATACTGCCTGTGGTACCGAAAGAAAACATCATAGTGGTAACCAATGACATGTATGCCCCTCTCGTAAAGGAGCAGCTTCCGGAGCTGACCGACTCTCAGATACTGCTTGAGCCGGCGCGCCGCAATACGGCGCCATGTATAGCTTGGGCCGCATGCCACATACAGGCATTGGACCCGAAGGCGTCCATGATTGTGACGCCGAGCGATCATCTGATCACCCGCGAGTCGGAATTTGTAAAGTCGATTGAGGCCGGTTTTAATTTCGTCGAGAATCATGATGCCCTCCTCACTCTGGGCATAAAACCGACACGCCCCGAGACAGGCTACGGATACATACAAATCGGACAGCCTTTCGAAGGCGATATACTTAAGGTAAAGACCTTTACCGAAAAGCCCGATATAGACCTCGCCAAGGTGTTTGTTGACAGCGGCGAGTTTTTCTGGAACTCCGGTATATTTCTTTGGAGCGCGGAGGCTATTCTTAAGGCGCTGCACTCTTATGCTGCCGACCTTATGTCGACGTTTGACAAGGGCGCTGCTGACTTCGGCACTCCGGCCGAGTCTGAGTTCATCAGGCGTGAGTTTCCGGGCTGTGTCAACATATCCATCGACTATGCCGTCATGGAGCAGGCGTCTAACGTATATGTAGAGTGTGTCGACTTCGGCTGGAACGACCTCGGCACATGGAGCGCCCTTTATGACAATTCGCCCAAAAACCGCGAGGCCAACGTAACTCAGAACTGCCGTGTGCTCGCTTACAACTCTACAGGCAATATCTTTGCCGTGCGCGGCGACAAGCTCGTGGTGGTCAACGGATTGAAAGACTATATAGTGGCCGATGCCGGTGATGTGCTTCTCGTGTGTCCCAAGGCCGACGAGCAGACCATCAAGCAGTATGTCAACGATGTGAAACTCGCTTACGGCGATAAATTTCTCTGATCCAGCTATATAGTATGCCTGAAGAAATCAAGTTGCCTCACCCGGCCAATCCCCGGGTGCCCGCTCCCCAGTTTCCGTTTCGTCATATGTTGCCCCTGCAGATGAGGTTCAATGACTTCGACATGCTCGGGCATCTTAACAATGCCGTATACATACAGTTTTTCGATCTCGGCAAAAGTTCTTATTTTCAGGATGTACTGCCGCAGGCCGTCGATTGGAAGCATATAAATATAGTCGTGGTCAACATCAATTGCGACTACTATGCACCGACTTATATACACGAGTCTGTGGCGGTGGTCACAACCGTGACCCGCATGGGCGAAAAAAGCTTCTCGCTTGAGCAGCGCATAGTAAATACGGCTACCGGCGAGGTCAAGTGTGTGGCCCGTACAGTCATGGCCGGCATTGACCTTACCACAGGAAAGTCGGCTCCGATAGCCGAGGAGTGGATCGAGGCCCTGCAACGTTATGAACGGCGCGCTTTATGAGCACCGTATATGTCAGCGATCTTGACGGTACGTTACTTGATGCCGGAAGCCGCCTGTCGGACGAGAGTGCCGCTATAATCAGCGGCCTTACCGCCCGGGGCGCGCTTATCACGGTAGCTACGGCACGCACCCCCGCTACAGTGGAGCCGCTGCTGGCCGACGCACCCACGGCTCTGCCGGCTATAGTCATGACCGGTGCCGCGCTGTGGGACCGCCGACACCGGCGTTATGTCGATACTAAACTGATACCCGTTGATGTAGCCGCCACCGTGCGCGGCATCTGTCAGCGGCATGGTATCCATCCGTTTGTCTACACTCTTGACCGTGGAGATATGCTTGTATATCACAACGGTCCGCTGTCGGTTGATGACCGGCGGTTCATAGAGCAGCGCGACCGCCTTGCCCTGAAGCGCTTTGTGCTCGACGATGAGGCCGGCCTGCGCCTCGACTTGCCCGCTACGGTGCTCCTCTTCGCCATGGGGCCGGTTGACCGCATATTCCCGCTTGCCGACGAACTTAAATCCTGTGTGGACTGCTCCGTGAGCGCGTATATCGACATATTCGGTGTCGATGTCGGCATACTGGAGGTGTTTGCCGCCGGTGTGAGCAAGGCCGATGCGGTGAGCCGTGTGGCCCTCCGAAGCGGTGCCGACAGGGTGGTTGTGTTTGGTGACAATCTCAATGATCTGCCCATGATGGCGGTTGCCGATGTGGCCGTGGCAGTGGATAATGCACTTCCGCAGGTCAAGGCCGCGGCCGATATTGTCATCGGACCCAATACCGACAACTCTGTGGCCCGGTTTATAGAGCAGGATTACGATGGCTGACATATATGACACCCGGCGTTATGGCACTATAGCCTTTATCGTCATCGCACTGTGTGTGGTAGCCGTGTTTCTTTACGTGTCAGACCGCATAGTGTCTGATCTTGCCCGTCAGGAACACGAGCGTATGGAGATATGGGCCGATGCCACAAAGACCGTTATAGGCTATGATGCGGCTGTGGCCGACGGTGATTCCATAGCTCGGCCCGACATGGAGCTTGTGCTCCGCATAATCGAGGGCAACCGCACAATACCGGTGCTTCTTGCCGACGATAATGACGTGATAATACTTCATCGCAATTTTGACCTTCCCGAACCGGTCGACTCGCTGCGTCCTCTTTATATATCGCAGTGTAACTCAGACTTTCTCCACCGGCGCCTTAATGAGTTGAAAGGCACCTCAAACGTGATCCATATCGTCATATCGCCCGGCGTCAGGCAGCATCTGTACTATGAGGACAGCCGCCTGCTGCGGTTGTTGAGCTACTATCCGTATGTACAGATACTTGTCATGCTTATATTTGTGGCTACGGTGTACTACGCCGTGACCTCAACCAAAAAAGCCGAGCAGAACAAGGTGTGGATAGGCCTGTCCAAAGAGACAGCCCACCAGCTCGGCACACCCATATCGTCGCTTATGGCTTGGATGGAGCTGTTGCCGTCGCTTGGCGTTGACCCCGACACGGTAGGCGAGATGGACAAGGATGTGAAGCGGCTCTCCATGATAGCCTCGCGCTTCGGCAAGATAGGGTCGAGGACGAGCATGGAGCCTGTCGACCTCAACGAGGTTGTCAGGCGCGCTGTCAACTATATGTCTACACGGATATCAAGCGGTGTGGCCCTTACATTGCATACAAGCACATCGCCGCTTCAGGTAGGGCTCTCGTCATCGCTCTTTGAGTGGGTCATGGAAAATCTTATAAAAAATGCGGTGGACGCCATTGACGGTGACGGAAGCATAACCATAACTCTCGGACACGACCGAGGCAATGCCGTGATTGACGTGGCCGACACCGGCAAAGGCATACCGCGTAACCGCTTCAAGACCGTGTTCAATCCCGGCTACACCACCAAGAAAAGAGGCTGGGGCCTCGGCCTCGCACTCGCCCGCCGCATTGTCGAGCAATACCATCACGGCCGCATCGTCATCCTTTCTTCTGATCCACGCCACGGTACCGTCTTCCGCATCACCCTCCCGCTGAAAGACAGATAAGACGTGTATGATTACATTAGTTTATAGCAGATAAAACGCATGTGACCGATGGCAAAGAATAAATTGATGATATTGGATGTACAGCATCCTTTAGGCACATTGACCGATGTCCTTAAATGGTGTGAATACTTGTGCGATGACTATGACATTACACTATTGTGTTTTAAAGGTATTGAGCCTGTAAAAATCAAAGGAGTCAAGGTTGTGGCATTACGATATTTCAAGTCAGGAATTATCAGAAATATGCTTTTTGTGTTTAATGCACTATACTATCTGTCGACTTTCCGTGGTGCGGTATTCATTGTGTATTTCAGGCATTGTGGTATGTTACGACGCTTGTTTGGCAAATTGTCGTTTCATTTGGACATAAGAAGTCTTAGCGTTGATTGTGATGAAAGTGTACGTATACGTGAGAATGATTTTATGAAGCGGGAGTGTGCCCGTTTCGATTCCGTTTCAAGTCTATCGTCAGGCGTTATAAAACAACTCGGGCGTGGCGATATAAAATTATTGCCTATCGGTGCCGATAAAATTTCTACAGTACCCAAAGTATATGGTAAGGATTTGCGGTTGTTATACGTAGGTACATTTCTTGGACGACATTTAGAGCATACATTGGAGGGAATGGCCATATTCAGAAAGCGCAATCCTGATGCAGTTGTTACTTATGATATTGTCGGTGGTGGAGAACCTTGCGATGACGCTTTCATCAAGAGGAGCATCGATGATTTTGGACTGCATGACTCGGTAGTGCTTCACGGGCCGGTACCTCATGGTGCGCTTGCGGAGTATTTTGATAGAGCCAATATCGGTGTTTCGTATATTCCGATTACAGATTATTATGACTTTCAGCCTCCCACCAAGACATATGAATACATAAGGTCAGGACTGTATACTATCGCTACAGCGACTTATGAAAACAGGAAATTAATAAAATCCGGAACAGGTACGTTGATAGATGACACACCGGAAGGATTCGCCTACGGTCTTGAATGTTATATGAAAGAGCGAGACAATCTCTCATATGACAATATTTCCGGAAGTCTTGATGATAGCTCGTGGAAGGTTGTGATTGATCGCTACATGCGCCCTATATTGGACAGCTTTAATCGCTGACCTGCAATGCTATGGTGACGGGCATGCGCTCTATTACGGGGCTGAGTAGATGTCGCACATAGCTGCGGCTCTGCATACCGCACTCCATTGATAATAGCAGTTGCGAACTGTCGGCAAGGCTGAAATCAAGTAAAGATACAAGATTGATATGGCGCGGCAGTTCGACGATGGCGTAAGAGCCGTCCTCCATAAGCCGCTTTAATTTTTCTTCAAATGTATCGGTGTAGAGTTCATCGGTCTGTTGCGGGGAGTTGTCCAATGAGAATGATTCGGCATGCCGGCCTATATTACGTAACGATTGCAGCAATATATCCGTTATGTCGCCGCCGTCCAAGTTGAGATATAGTATTATATTACGTGATGGGGATTTGCGAAGCAGGCTCCTTAAGTTGTCGATTTTGGCAGGCTGTTTGCTAAGGCTGACAGTGCTTTCTTCAAGATTGTAGAAATTAAGGTCACACGGGCGTTTGATGCGTCCTCGGCTCATTATATAAAATACCCGGATGGTGGGCAACAGCAGTGCCAGCAGAATAGCCGCGCTGTATATGATAATTTTATGTGAGTCGGAGCCTTCGCAATATGCTTCCTGAAATACAAATCCGAGTGTTGCCGATGAATAGCGGTTCAGCACGGCATTTTCACGACGTTCGAGAAGAAATGTATATAGCTCGTTTTTCAACTTCTGGTCGCGCAGCAGAGTTATGTACTCCCGTTCATGGGAGGGAAGCTGTTTTATTCTGCCGGCTACCGCTCCGCTTGTTTTTTTATGAGATGATATTATAAGGTCAGAGGCTTTTATCTGCTCGGTCATGGCCGCTTTTATGTCTTCACGGAGCGATGTCAGCTGACTGTCAAGCGATTTAAGCGCGCGGTTCTCGCCTTTAGCGGAGCGGGTAAGTTCGCGACGCTTCAATATGTTTTCGTTATATCGTTCGATCATTGAGCCGGCGCTGTTTTCAATACTGAGGCCCGATACGACGGGTAGCGGCGTATTGTCGGCCGAGCCGTTGTCGAGCAGGTCAAATACACTTTCGTAATAATTGCGGGCAGTGGCAAGTTCGGCTATTTCCTGTCGTGAGGCGAATTCATTCTCGACAAGCAAGGATGCTTCATCCTCAATGGCTATAAGGTCGTGGGAGCGTTTGAAACGTTCAATCTCTTTTTCAGCCGTGGCAAGTTCATTGAATAGCGATGCTATGCGTTCGTCGTAAAACTTGATTTCCAAGTCGGCGTTGTCCCACTTTCGGCGCAGTCGTTTGTTGTTATACTCGGCCATTATACAGTTCAGTATATTTATACCGAGTCGTTTGTTGGGGTATACAAGTTCCAGTCCGAGAGCGTCCGATACACGTCCGGCGAGTTCGATGTCAACCGTTTCATCAAGGTCGAGAGCGCAGTTCTCGTATCCAGACATGGCTACATTGAGTTTTTTGCCTTTAAATCCGGTTTTGCCGTTCGCGGCGATATGGAAGGTTCCCTCCGGTGTTTCAAGTGTGTAGGGAAGCGCCACATTCTTCGCATCAGCTATATTTGTTTTAAAGAAGCGTCCTTTGCTTAACGACAGGTCGGCTTTGCCGTCATGCAGCTCAACCTTCAGGTTGAAGTTGTATGACAGTGTGTCAAACAGTTCTTGCGGTGCGCTTACCGATACGGGAGCTTCGTCGGGAGCGAGCATTATTCTTTTCAATCCGCTCCGGTAAGTGTATGTGCAGTTCAGACCGAGCAATTTAACGACCCTTAATTTCAGATCGTATGACGAAAGCAGTAATTTTTCATTTTCTACCGATGAGGTTCCGAAAGAGCCTATGGAAAAGACTCTCATCAGTGAAGTCATGCCGGTCGATGCTTGCGGAATGTCGTTGGCCGGCTCCTCGATGAGCATGGCAGAGTGAATATTGTATTGGGGCATGCGGACAGCGCAGTATACGGCAGCCATAGCCATTATGATAATGAATGACGCGATGTAAACCGGTCGGTTATCTTTGACTGTACTGAAAAAACGTCTTAGGTCCAGCTCGTTATTCTTAATCTTTTCCATGAAAAACTGATGTTTTGTGCCCTGTGCGGATCTGACTCCCATATGCGCTGAGCTTCGCCGCATAACATGCCGAGCAGAAGCATGCATTGCATGCCGGTTGTTTGCACAAATGTTGTGGCGGCTATGCTTTCAATAAGGATAAATGCTATGATGCTTACGCCTATGGCGTAATGGTACCGATAAGTATTGCCGTCTATGCAAAGGTAATATTTTATTTTAGAATAAATATATAACCAAAATGCTATGAACAGGATGACACCTATTATGCCGAACTGTGCGAGACTCGGATAAAATGTGTCGCAGATGAAGTCAGGCATGTGCTCAGACAATCCGTATACGGTGTTTATGCCGTACTCATGGTATACTTCGGAATAGTGCTCGCCCGACATGAACGAGCCGAATGATGCGAGTCCTGTGCCGAATGGCACATGGTCGAGCAATATCTTATAGCCGGTTATATAGAGAACGGGCCTTGCGTACGAGTCGATTATGCTAAGATCATAGACGCCCGTGCCCCCTGTTAAAAAGTAATAGTCGAGTTTATGCCATGCCACTATGATGACGCCTATGGCAGTTGCGGTTCCGGTTATTATATATTTTACAGGGAGGCCACGGTGTGCGCCGGGACGGAATATGAATAGAAAGAACACGGCTATAATATATATGCCGTAGTATTTGGAACGCGTGCAACCGAGCCCTGCCGTAAGCATGATTATGGTTACGATAAGGTCGTGACGCGCTACATGTCCTTTGTCGCTGATACTGCAATACAGGTATATCATGGCCGATATGAAAAGCCCTATGCCTGTGTAGGCTATGTGTAATACTTTGGCATGTATGGCTTCATGGCCGGCTATAAGCACAATGACAATAAACAATGACGCTATTACGGTCAATGCTTTGAAAATAGCCTTATCGATATAGGTGAAGCGTGGTCTTACTGCATACATTACCGTAAATGGTATAAACGGCTTCAACTGTATGATCCAATCGCTGACAACGGCCACGGTAGTGTTGTATTTAAGAAATATAAGCGAGTAGAGCAAATAGAATGTAAGTATGCCCGATATGATCCACAGGAGTTTATAATATCGCCAGTTGCGGTTGGCTATGCAGTCTACCACCGCAACGGCCAAGAATGAAAAGGATATGAGTTCGTCAACGAATTTGATATGTTTTATGCCCGGAAGCATGAAAATGAAACCGAACATAAAAAGCCATATACATATTCGATCGATACGTAACATGCAGGTGTTTTGTTACTTGATGAAGAGGGCGATGCAGAGTGAGGCGACGACGGATACGGCGCTGACTACAGCGCTGACTACGGATAGCTTGTAGGAGTTGTTCTGGTTGTACTTGGAGTTGTCGTGGCGTATTTTGTTGGGCTCCACGTAGATGACGTCGTTCTGCTGTAGGTAGAAGTAGGGCGACGACAGGGTGGCGGCATCGTTGAGGTTGAGGTGATGGAAGTGCTTCTGGCCGTTTTCCTCACGTATGAGCAGTATGTTCTCGCGTTCGCCGTAGGGGGTGAGGTCGCCTGCGGCTGCGAGAGCGTCAAGCAGCGAGTAGCGTTCGGTGTCGACCTCGATTGTGCCCGGCCGGGCCACTTCGCCAAGTACGTTGACCTTGAAGTTGACGAGTTGTACTTTCACATAAGGGTCTTCTACGGTCTCGCTTACCTTTTTGGCGATTATCGAGGCTATCTGTGCGGTGGTGAGTCCTCCTACGTGCAGTGTGCCGAGACCCGGGAAGTTGATGTCGCCGGCTTTGTCGACGAGGTATGTTATCTGCGACTGCTGCGAGGGGGTGCCGACGTTGCCACGTACGGCGGGATTGACCGTGGGCAGGTTGAACTCGGCAGTGGCTTCGGGCACGAGTGAACTTACCACGATAAAGAGCTCGTCGTCTGGTATGACCTTTATATCGTAATCGGCTGACGAGAGTGTGCCCGACTGCTCTCCTTTCAGGTCCTCGAAATATGTGAGCGACGTACGAGAGGAGGTGCACGACACCATGAGCGTCATGATAAACAGAAAGAACGATATATTGTTGAAACGCGACATAGCACTCATGTGATTTTATTTATTAACGTCAGCAGTGAAGCGGTTATTGTATTTCTCACTCTTTGGGTTCAGGCCATGGACTGCGACTGCCATGCATACTGGGCATCGTGTATTTTGCGGCTGCGCAGACGGTATACGATGTTGCGCAGCGGGCGCCACATGATGAAGAAAGGCGCCGACAGCAGAAAGCGTTTTGAACCGAGACACTTGGCGGCACTGTTCCATATCATCATCATCGGAAGCCACAATGACAAGGCGCTTATGGCGCATAGCGCGAGCGATACCGGATTGAGCGGCTCCACAGCGACGGCGGCAACGGTAAGTCCTAACCATATCCAGAGCAGCAGCGACAGAGTGCCGTAAAACAGGTGCTGTCCGCGTCCGGCAAAACGTGATGTGAAGTCGTAGCGCATCTTTTTGTAGCGGTACACTTTCTCGGGTCTGTCGCCGGTAACGGTGGATATTACCTGTGCGTCGGGAGCGAGAACAACTGCGGTGTTGCCGGTTGTGGAGGCTTCATATACAAAGAGGTCATCATCGCCGTAGTGCAAGTTGAGCGAGTTGCTGAATCCTTTCATCCTGAAAAAAGTGTCGCGGCGATAGGCGAGGTTGTCGCCGTCGCCCCGGTATGTCTTGCCGGCAAGGGCAGAGGCAAGGTAGTATACGCTGTCTATGAGGCGGTCATGGCGGCGTCCGCGTGCTCCGCGCGCGGTGTCTATGTCATTGTCAGGAGCGGCGTATCCGATCACAATCTCTGTGGCCGGGTCGGTAAACGGGGCTGCCATAAGCCGGAGCCAGTTGTCGGAGTGTACACGAGTGTCGGCGGTGACGTTTATGATGCAGTCGCCTGCCGCGGCCTTTATGCCTAACGTTAGAGCGAGTTTCTTGCGCGACAGATTGCGCGTGTCTCGCGGTGTGAATGTGTGGTACAACCGCGGAACATCTTCTGTCGACATGCGGTTGAGCAGTCCTTCGGTAGCATCGTCTTTGCCGTCGTTTACTACTATTATGTCGAATTTTCCGGGATAATTCTGGCGTCGGAGCTGCGGTATAAGCTCTTCAAGCCCCTTGGCATTGTTGAACGAGTACACGATGACCGATACGGACGGATAGGTGATGCGGTCGGGCAATCCTGCGTCGGATTGACGCTTTACACAGCGAGGCACCGATATCAAGCGGCGTCTGTAGACCGCTATAGTCACGAGCGCCAATATGAGTGAGGCGCATGCGAGCGCCAGTGCAAGCCAGTTATCGGGAGTAATGTATCGTGTCAATGTAATGGTCAGTTTTTAAATATAATGCAAAATTACAAAAACCTTTTGGTATCGCGGTCAGTCGCGGTTGTCTAAAAGTTCCCGGAGCATTTCGTCCGGTCTTTTACCGAGTCGGGGATGTACCCAGTGAGGGGCGAGTTCCGCCATGGGGAGCAGCACAAACCGGCGCAGGTGCATGGCAGGGTGGGGCAGAGTGAGGCGGTCGCTGTCGCGGATCTCGGAGTCGACTGCTATGAGGTCGATGTCGATGTAGCGGTCGATGTAGTTGCCGAGGCTGTCGCGGTGCGATGACGGACATATGCCGTGCTCTATCTCCAGCAGGGCGTCAAGGAGTTGCTCGGGAGTGCAATCCACGTTGAGCGCAATACCTACATTAATGAAGCGCGATGTAGAAGTGAAACCCCACGGTTCGCTTTCGACGGTTCGTGATACAGCGGCCTCTGTTCCGGCCCAATGCTCAATCAGGGCCACCGCCTGCTTTATAAGCTTTTCGCGGTCGCCCTGATTGGATCCTATGTTTATGTAGGCGGTTGACATGGCCGTTTAGCCGTAAGTCGAGCCTGCATTAAAGCTGTTTTTTGACTTCGACCTGCTCAAAGGCTTCTATCATGTCGCCCTCCTGAAGGTCGTTGTAGCCCGCTATGCTAAGACCGCAGTCGTAGCCTGTGAGTACTTCCTTGACGTCATCCTTGAAGCGTTTTAGCGAACCGAGGTCGCCGGTGTAGCGTACTATGCCGTCGCGTATGAGGCGTACCTTGCATGAGCGCTTGATCTTGCCTTCGCGCACGATGGCTCCGGCGATGGTGCCCACTTTGGATATGTGGTAGGTCTGGAGCACTTCGGCCGTACCCACGACTTCTTCCTTGAACTCCGGAGCGAGCATACCCTCCATGGCGTCTTTGACCTCTTCGATGGCCTGATAGATGACGGAGTAGAGTCGGATTTCGACACCTTCGTGCTCGGCTGCACGGCGTGCGGCCTGTGAGGGACGTACTTGGAAGCCGATTATGATGGCGTCGGATGCGGCTGCGAGTGTGACGTCGCTCTCCGATATGGCACCTACGGCCTTGTGCAGTACGTTGACCTGCACCTCTTCGGTCGACAGCTTGATGAGCGAGTCGGACAGAGCCTCGATAGAGCCGTCAACGTCACCCTTGACGATGATGTTGAGCTCATGGAAGTTGCCTATGGCACGGCGGCGTCCGATTTCCTCGAGGGTAGTGCGCTTGTTGGTGCGCAGACCGAGTTCGCGTTGGAGTTGCTCGCGCTTGTTGGCTATTTCGCGTGCCTCCTGCTCTGTCTCCATGACATTAAATGTGTCGCCTGCGGTGGGGGCACCGTTAAGTCCGAGTATGAGGGCCGGAGTTGCGGGGCCCGCTTCCTTGATGCGCTGGTTGCGCTCATTGAACATGGCCTTTATTTTTCCGAAATGTGTACCGGCAAGTATTATGTCGCCCACATGGAGTGTGCCGTTCTGAACAAGTATGTTGGCTACGTAGCCGCGACCCTTGTCGAGCGACGACTCGACGATTGAGCCTGTGGCGGCGCGGTTGGGGTTGGCTTTCAGCTCGAGCATTTCGGCTTCGAGCAGCACTTTCTCCATAAGTTCGTTGACGCCGATGCCTTTCTTGGCCGATATGTCCTGTGACTGGTATTTTCCGCCCCATTCCTCAACGAGATAGTTCATCTGCGCGAGCTCCTCCTTGATTTTGTCGGGATTGGCTGTAGGCTTGTCTATCTTGTTGATGGCAAATACGATGGGTACACCCGCAGCCGATGCATGGTTGATGGCCTCGACGGTCTGCGGCATGACGTTGTCGTCAGCTGCCACTATGATGATACATAGGTCGGTAACCTTGGCTCCGCGGGCACGCATGGCGGTAAACGCTTCGTGACCGGGGGTGTCCAAGAAGGTTATGCGGCGTCCGTCCTCGAGTTTGACATTGTAGGCGCCGATATGCTGGGTTATGCCTCCTGCTTCGCCGGCTATGACGTTGGCATTGCGTATGTAGTCGAGCAATGATGTCTTACCGTGGTCCACATGGCCCATGACGGTGACTATCGGCGGACGTGTCTGAAGGTCCTCCTCGTTGTCTTCCACCTGCTGGATGGCTTCAACCACTTCGGCCGATACATACTCGGTCTTGTAGCCGAATTCTTCGGCGACGATATTGATGGTCTCGGCATCAAGGCGCTGGTTGATAGACACCATGACTCCGAGGTTCATACAGGTGGCTATGACGTTATTGATGGGTACATCCATCATGACGGCCAAGTCATTGGCGGTGACAAACTCGGTGAGTTTGAGCACTTTGCTCTCGGCAGCTTCCATTTCGGCCGCTTCACGCTCGCGCGACTGGAAAGCCTCGCGTTTTTCCTTGCGCCATTTTACGCCCTTTTTCTGGCCTTTGTCCTTGTTTATGAGGCGCGCCAAAGTCTCCTTTACCTGCTTTTGTACGTCCTCTTCGCTTACTTCGGTATGTATCTGGCGTTTGTTGCGGTCTTTGTTTTTGCCGGCGCTGCGGTCATGACGCTGCTGATTGCCGTTGTTGTTATTGTTGCCGCTTCGTTCTCCGCCACGCGAAGGCTGTTGGTTTGACGTTTTTTCGATGTCGACCTTCTCTTTGCCTATGCGACGGCGCTTTTTGCGGTCGCCCGACTGTGCTGTACCTGCCTGACCGGCGGCACCTTGTCCGCTCTTGGCAAGGCGTTCGTTGCGGCGCTCCTCTTTTGTCTTTTTCTTGGGGCGTGTTTGCTGGTTTATGGCTGATAAGTCTATTTTGCCTATGACGTTGAGCTGCGGTCCTGCGGGCAGACTTGAGGGGCTGAATATCTCCTCCTCTTTCTTGGGAGCCGGTTCCTGCGCTTTGGGCGTGGGCTTTTCGGCGGCCTGCGGTGCCTGACGGTCAGTTTTCGGCTTCTCCTGCGCCACCGGAGCCTTGGGTGCTGATTTTTCCTCGGGCTTCACTTTTGGAGGCTCGGGCTTTTTCACTTCCTGCGCTTTGGGCGCGGGTTTTTCAGCGGCCTGCGGTGCCGGTGTAGCCTGACGTTCGGTCTTTGGCTTCTCTTCGGCCACCGGAGCCTTGGGTGCGGGTTTCTCTTCGGTCTTCACTTTGGGTGGCTCGGGCTGTTTCACTTCCTGAGGTTTGGGAGCCTCGGGCTTTTCAGGCGCGGGAGTCGGCTTGACTTCCGGCTCTGCCGCCGTGGGCTGTTGAGGAGCTTCTTTTTTGGAGTGAGATTTCTTGGCGTCCAGATCTATATGGCCCACTACCGTAGGTCGTACCATCGGCTCGATTTTGATCTCTTCGGGTTTGCTGTCGGCCGGTGTCGCGGGACGCTTTTCTTTCTGGCGAACGGAGGAGAGTTTCTCCGACTTACTCTTCTCGGCCTTGTCATCACTGTATTGCGCTATGAGCATGTCATAGGCCGCCTCATCGATGCGTGAATTGGGATTCATATCGATGTTGATGCCCTTGGACTGCAGGAAGTCTATGACTGTCGGCAATGCAATGTTGAGGTCTTTCGCTACTTTACTTATCTTTATTTTCGCCATATATTGAATTAGGGGATGTCGTTGTTAGTCTTCAAATTCCGCCTTTAGGATAGCGATGACATTGTCAACCGTGTCTTCCTCAAGGTCGGCTTTCTCGATGAGAAGGTCGCGCGGCATGGCCAATACGTTTTTGGCGGTGACGCAGCCTATGTTTTTAAGAGCGTCGATGACCCAACTGTCGATTTCGTCCTTGAACTCGTCGAGATAGATGTCGTCGTTGTATTCCTCGCCGGTATCGCGGTATACGTCGATTACGTAGCCTGTGAGTTTTGACGCGAGTTTGATGTTGAGCGCGCCTTTACCGATGGCCAGAGGCACCTCTTCGGGGCGCAGAAATACTTCGGCCCGCTTTTCGTCGGGGTTGAGCCTTATCGACGATACCTTGGCGGGGCTCAGCGCACGCTGGATAAACAACTCGGGATTGGACGTGTAGTTGATGACGTCGATATTTTCGTTGCGCAGCTCACGTACTATGCCGTGTATACGCGAGCCCTTGACGCCTACACATGCACCCACCGGGTCGATGCGGTCGTCATAGCTCTCCACGGCTATCTTGGCGCGCTCGCCCGGTATGCGGGCCACGGCGCGTATGTTGATCAGGCCGTCGTGTATCTCCGGCACTTCAAGTTCAAAGAGGCGGCGCAGGAAGTCGTCGCTTGTGCGCGACACGCTGATGCGTATGTTGTTGTTCTTGTTGTCCACGCGCTGTATGACGGCACGTACTGTCTCGCCCTTGCGGAAGTAGTCGCCCGGTATCGACTCGCTCTTGGGCAGCAGAAGCTCATTCTCTTCGCTGTCGATGAGCAGGGTCTCCTTGCTCCATGTCTGATATACCTCTCCCGACACGAGTTCGCCTTCATGACCCTTGAACTGCGAGTAGATGGCCTCTTTCTGCAGGTCGAGTATCTTGGACTGGAGGGTCTGGCGCAAGTTGAGGATAGCTCTGCGTCCGAACTTCTCGAATATTATCTCACGCGTATGCTCTTCGCCTATCTCCACATCGGGGTTCTGGTCGGCGCGGGCGTCGCTGAGCGATATCTGTGTCGAAGGGTTGGTGACCTCTCCGTCAGGCACAACCTCGAGATTCTGGAATATCTGCACGTCGCCCTTGTCGGGGTTCATGATAACGTCAAGATTCTCGTCGGTGCCAAACATCTTGGCAAGGACGTTGCGAAACGACTCTTCCAGTACGGATATCATCGTCGTCTTGTCGATATGCTTAAGTTCCTTAAATTCGGCAAATCTTTCCACCATATTGGTGGATTCCTCTTTCTTGGCCATAATGGGTTAAAGTCTTTATTATTTGAAGTCTATTAAATATATAACGTGTTTGGTGTCTGCCATCTTCATAGTCTCCGGCTCTTCCACTTCGACTGGTCGCTTCTTGCCGGGCTCCTTCACTTTCTTGGCTATGGCTATTGTAAAGTCGTCATCGCCCACAGAGATGAGTGTACCTTTCAGTTTCCGGCCGTCTTTAGTGAGCACCTCGACTTTATTGCCGATGTTTTTCTCGTACTGGCCTTTTACCTTGAAAGGCGAGGTCAGCCCCGCCGACCCTACTTCGAGGCTATAATCCTCTTTGTCGCGGTCAAAGACTTCCTCGATCCTGCGGGTGATGGCGGCGCAGGTGTCTATGTCGATGCCCTCGGGACTGTCGAGCTCGACCACAATGGCGTTGTCAGCGCCTATCGTGATGTCGACGATAAAAATGTCGGTGTCTTTTATCGACTCGGCTACTGTCTGGGCAAGGAGTTCTTTGTCAATCATTGTTGATGAATTCGGTTTAGTTATACAAACAAAGGGGACTGCCGCCCCCTCATGCTGTGGAATCTTCTGCAAAGATACAATTTTTTTGCGCATTATCCAAGTATATGCACCGTGTGCGCCGCGCGGCTTGTAGGTCTGGCGGTGTTATTTGCACGACATTTAGCTAAATTTAAGTATATTTAACTTATTGGCCTTGTCTGGATATGTATTTTCGGGCGAGGAGCGATGTGAGCGCTGACGTTATCAGGCCTGTGAGCGCCACAAGCACTATCACCGCAAGCAGGTCGGGTATCTCGACTCTTACGGGATATACGTCGATTGACATGGCTTCGTGGTTGCCGCCGAGCTTTATGAAGCCGCCCCATTGCTGGGCCAGACACAGGATGACTCCTGTTATTATGCCCGATACTCCGCCGAGAAGCGACACAAGCCATCCTTCCAGTATGAATATGCGCGTTATCGTCTTGCGCGGGGCGCCCATGGCATACATGGTGTGTATGTTGTCCTCCTTCTCGATTATGAGCATCGACATCGTTGATATGATGTTGAACGAGGCTATGATCAGTATGAATGCCAGTAGGAAAAAGGTGATCCATTTCTCGACCTCGATCATCTTGAACGATTGGTCCTGTTGTCTTACGCGGTTTTTTACGTCAAAGCCGTCGCCCAAGGCTTCGGCTATCCTGTGGCCCGTTCGGTCTGTGTCGGCTCCGTCGCTCACTTTTATCTCTATGGCAGTGGCTTCGCGTTCGTAATCGAGAAGTTGCCGGGCGGCCGACAGCGGTATGAGCACGAGGTCTGTGTCAAACTCGGCCTGCTCTGTCTGAAACACTCCCCCTACGAGAAGCGAGTCGCTGCGGAATGCCGCTGCGGGATTGGCCGGATTGATGCGCCCCGTGCGCCGCGGCACATTGAGCGTCAGCGCCCTCATGACTCCCGGATGAGCCTGCAGTCCTATGGCCGCGCCCACGCTTAAGGTGGCGAAGTCGCCGTATTCACTGTCGGTGAGCAGAAAAGTGCCGTCCTCTTTTATGGTGCTTCGCAGCTGGGTTATCGTGTCGAATGCCTCTGTCACTCCTTTCATGAGTACAGGCATCTGCCGGTCGCCGTATATGGCCAGAGCGTGCTCCTCGATTGTCGGGGCTGCCGCGGTCACACCCTCTATGGCTCCTATTACCCGCAGCAGTGAATCGGGTGAGGCTATTGTCTTGCCTTCGGTGCTCTCTACGCGCAGGTCGGGTGCGAGTTGCGATATTTTGGCGGTGGCGAGGTCGGTGAAGCCGTTGAACACCGACAGCACGCACACTATGGCCATCGTGGCCACCGCCACTCCGATGATCGATATCGTGGATATGACGTTGACCGCGTTGTGGGTCTTTTTGGAAAACAGATAGCGCAGGGCTACTCGCAGGGTGAACATCGGGCGGCTTGCTTCGGGCTTATGACTTCAGCAGGTTGTCGATATTTTCAAGATAGTCGAGCGAGTCGTCGAGGTAGAAGGCCAGTTCCGGGGTCTTGCGCAGCTGATAGCGCACCCGCTGTGCGAGTTCATAGCGGATGGTTTTGGCGCTGTGGTTGATGCTTTCGAGCATCTCCGCGCCCTTGTCTGATGGAAATACCGACAGATAGGCTCGGGCCGTGCTCAGGTCGGGCGACACTCTTACGGCGCTTACCGATATTATGACTCCGTGGGTCTTGGCGGTTTGCTGACGAAATATTTCGCTTAGCTCCTTCTGAAGCAGACGGGCTATTTTTGCTTGACGGGTTGTTTCCATAATCGTTTTGTTTTAGGTCGATGTATATTGTATTAACACCGGAGCTTTCGCAAAGTTACTAATTATTTCTTATATATTATGGTGAGCCCGTCGCGCAGGGGTATCATCACTTTCTCCACGCGGGGGTCAGAGGCTACATGGTCGTTGAATTCGAGTATGCCGGCGGTCTGGGCGTCATGGCTTCCGTCGGTGACTTTGCCGTACCACAGGGTGTTGTCTGCTATGATGAAGCCTCCCTGTCTTACATGCGGCATGACGGCCTCGTAATACTCTGTGTAGCGGCGCTTGTTGGCGTCGATAAATACCAAGTCCCACTCTCCTCCTATGGCCGGCAGTATCTCGGAGGCGTCGCCGATGTGCAGATGTATGCGTCCTCCGCACGGGCTTTCGTCGATATGCGAGAGTATGAACTCCTCGAGTTCGTCGTTGATTTCTATTGTGTGGATTTCGGTGCCCTCTTCCATGCCTTCGGCGAGACATAGCGCCGAGTAGCCGGTGAATGTGCCTAGTTCGAGCACGCGCTTGGGCTTTATCATGCGTGTGAGCATTTTGAGCAGGCGTCCCTGAAGATGACCCGAGCACATGTTGGCGTACAGGCATGTCACATGTGTGTCGCGGTTCAGTTTCTTCAGGTGGTCGGGCTCCGGATCTATATGGCCGAGTATGTACTCTTCAAGTGTGGGCTGCATGGACTGAAGTGTTATACCAGCTCGAGGTTGGGCAGGTTGAATGACTGATAGTTGTCCATGATCTCGCCTACGCGGTTGATTTCAAGAAACGAGGTTCCGTGGCCCGCTCCGAAAGCTCCGCCCAAGTAGGCTATGCGGTCTTGGCGTGTGAGGCGCCCGCTGTCTATGAGGTGTTCGAGGGCGTTCTTTATATAGCCTCGCGAAGAGCCCATGCTGTGCTGGTACACGGCGAGCACTCCGTAGGAGAGCGCCAAGAGTCTTACCACATGGTCGTGATAGCATATGGCGAGGGTGGGGTAGCTGCCGCGGTATGACGATATGTATCGGGCGGTGCGGCCGGTGTAGCTGTCGGTGATGATGGCGCGGGTGCCGAGTATTTTGGACGAAGCCACCGCCTGCCGCGACAGAAACGATGTTACCTCGGCTTCTATGGCCGGTGTCACGTAGGAGTTTACAAGCGATTTCTCGACCTCGGCGGCCACACGCGTCATGGTGGCTATGGCCTCTATCGGGTATTTGCCGTAGGCGGTCTCGCCGCTAAGCATGAGTGCGTCGGTGTGCTGGTTGACGGCGTTGGCTATGTCGCTGACTTCCGCGCGGGTAGGACGGGGGTTGTTGATCATTGAGTGCAGCATCTGGGTGGCTACTATGACCGGTTTATGGCGCATTATGCACTTGTTGATGAGGGTGTGCTGGATGCCCGGTATGCGTTCGGCCGGCACCTCGATGCCGAGGTCGCCGCGCGCTATCATGATGCCGTATGAGGCGTCAAGTATCTCGTCGAAGTTGTCGATGCCCTCCTGATTCTCTATTTTGGATATGATTTTGATAGGGCTGTCATGGGCGTCGAGTATCTCTTGTATGTCGTGGACATCGCGGGCGCTTCGTACAAACGAGTGGGCTATGAAGTCGATGCCGAGGTCTATGGCGTAGCCTATATTGGTGCGGTCGCGCTCCGTGAGCGAGGGCAGCGTTATGCTGGCTCCCGGTATGTTTACGCTCTTGCGTGAGCCGAGTTGGCCTCCGTTCTGCGCGGTGGCTGTTATGCTGTAGCCGTCTATGCTGTCTATGAGGAAGTCTATCTCTCCGTCGTCTATGAGGAAGTGGTTGCCGGCCTTGACGTCGTTTGCTATGTTGGAGTAGCTCAGGTATATCGTGTCGCGGGTGGTGATGCCGCCGGGGTCGCCTGTGAAAGTCACTTTGTCGCCCGGAGCAAACTCTATGGGCATGTCGTCGAGGTTGGTTGTGGTGCGTATCTCGGGACCTTTGGTGTCCATGAGTATGGCTATGGATGGCGACACGGCCCTCACGTTTTCTATTATTTTGCGGAATCCGTCGAGCTGAAGATGGGCCGAATTCATTCTCACCACATTCAGGCCGTTGTCGTAAAGGGCCTGTATAAATTCTTTGTCACATCGCTTGTCTGATATTGTAGCGACTATCTTGGTAAACTTCTTCATAATCTTTCTGTAAATTCACAATTTGCAACATGCGGTTTTATATAATGCGCACAATTCTTTATTCACTTTATTCATAAGCGCAAGGCGCTCTCTGTGGCCAGCCTGTAGCTGTCGAGGCCGAAGCCGGCTATTACGCCGCGGCATACTCCCGATATCATCGAGCGGTGTCTTATTTCTTCGCGCGCGTGTACATTACTGATATGTACCTCGATTACCGGAGTATTGATAGCTGCGATGGCGTCGGCTATCGCGAGCGATGTATGGGTGTAGGCCCCTGCGTTAAGTATTATTGCATCGCATCCCGAAAATCCCTTTTCATGGAGCTTGTCTATTATGGCTCCCTCGTGGTTGCTTTGGAAATACTCGATATCCACATCGCTATATTGTCCGCGCAGTTGGGCGAGATAGTCTTCAAAATTGCTGTGGCCGTAGATGTCGGGCTCGCGTACGCCCAGCAGGTTCAGGTTCGGGCCATTTATAATAATGATTTTGGTCGTCATAGTGTCTCGCTTATAGTAAATAAAGTACAAAGTTATGAAAATCCTCTGTTTTATTTGCGTAATATGGGGGATTATCGCTAATTTTACCTCAAGAATTGTTTAATCAAAAGGCTTAGTGCTATGCGTAAGATAATATTGCTTCCCGTAATTATAATGTTGGCTGCAGCCGTGGCGTTTTCGCAGGACAATGCTCCCGAGAAAAAGTATATCGTTGCCGGTGTGGCCTTTTACAATCTCGAAAATCTGTTTGACACCATAAACGACAACGGAAAGTATGACTATGAGTTCACGCCCGAAGGGCCTCGTATGTGGACCTCGGAGCGCTATTGGAAAAAAATAGGCAATCTTTCGCGGGCTATAACCTCGTTGAGTACTCCCGAAACTCCTGTTGGACCTGCCGTGATTGGCATTAGCGAGGTGGAGAATCTCGGTGTTGTCGAAGATCTTGTGTCGGCGGTCGACTCGACTCTGAAAGCTCAGGGCCGCGAGCCGTGGGGGTTGCGTATCGTACATCATGATTCGCCCGACTTGCGGGGCATAGATGTCGCGCTGCTGTACAACCCTCTGTTTTTTGAGGTGGGCAATGTCGTGCCTCACCGCCTTGTCATTCCTGACGACCCCGATTTCATAACCCGCGACCAGCTGTGTGTCTCCGGCTCATTGCTTGATGTTCCTGTCAGTTTTATTGTCAACCATTGGCCGTCGCGACTTGGAGGGCAGGCTGAGTCGAGTCCCTTGCGCGAAGCTGCCGGGCGTCTCTCCAGATGCATTGCCGACTCGCTGTGGAGAGTCAATCCCGATCAGGGCATTGTTATGATGGGTGACCTTAATGATGATCCGTTCGACAAGTCGTGTGCCGAGTCTTTCGGCGCTGTTCGCGATCAGGACAAAGTTACCGCCCACGGATTTTACAATCCATTCTGGTATATTTTGGATAACGGGGTCGGCACCCTTTGCTATAAAGGAGTCTGGAATCTTTTCGACCAGATAATCGTATCGGGCAATCTCGTGCAGGGACTCGACGGACAGCTCCAATACTGGAAGTGTACCGTCATCAACAAGCCATTCCTCCGTACCAAGACCGGAGTTTATAAAAACTATCCCAAGCGCACATACGCCGGCGGTCGATTTCTCAACGGTTACTCCGACCACTTCCCCACCCAGATATTTCTCCTCCGTTCTGTCGACTGACCTCGCGTCCGTCATCGCTCCTCATAAGTCTGATAGGCTCTGTTTCGCGTCGCTTTTCCCGTTGCGTTCTGCGGCGGGCTCGCCGCCGCTTCCCGAGGCCTCGTTCTATTGGACTCATTGGCCTAATTGGTCCTATTAGTCTAATTAGTCTTATTCCCAGTCTGTTACAATTTTATTCGACAAAAACTTGTAAAAATATTTGGAGGATATGTATAAAGTGGCTAACTTTGCACTCGCTTTTGAAAAGGAGCTGCCTCGGGGAGAGCCCCGGAAAAAGGATTAACAAATTTTTTCGCCGAAAAGTTTGCGGGAATGAAAAAGAGGTTGTAACTTTGCAACGCTTTTCCCGGAAGGGCAGGCAAACAAGAACATTGAAATTATTACAATAGACAAGAAGTAGTACAAGAGAAGGGTCATTAACATGACTGCTCTGTCAATTCTGTAACAGCACATAATCCGGCCGGGAGCTTGACGGACCGCACGGTCTCGTGAAAGCAAAAGAAAAAAGACAAACAAACATACCAACAACGGAGAGTTTGATCCTGGCTCAGGATGAACGCTAGCGACAGGCCTAACACATGCAAGTCGAGGGGCAACGGGGATGTTAGCTTGCTAATATCTGCCGGCGACCGGCGCACGGGTGAGTAACGCGTATGCGACCTGCCCGTCACAGGGGGATAATCCGGAGAAATCCGGTCTAATACCGCATGATATCGTGAAGCTGCATGGCTTTGCGATTAAAGGAGCGATCCGGTGACGGATGGGCATGCGTGACATTAGCTAGTCGGCGGGGTAACGGCCCACCGAGGCGACGATGTCTAGGGGTTCTGAGAGGAAGGTCCCCCACACTGGTACTG
>NZ_VSMC01000035.1 GCF_008728965.1 Heminiphilus faecis
GGGAAAAGCGTTGCAAAGTTACAACCTCTTTTTCATTCCCGCAAACTTTTCGGCGAAAAAATTTGTTAATCCTTTTTCCGGGGCTCTCCCCGAGGCAGCTCCTTTTCAAAAGCGAGTGCAAAGTTAGTCACTTTATACATATCCTCCAAATATTTTTACAAGTTTTTATTGAACAAAATTGTAACAAGCTGGGAATTAGGCTGATTAGGCCAATAGGACCAATTAGGCTAATGAGTCCAATAGGACGAGGCCTCGGGAAACTGCGGCGAGCCCGCCGCAGAACGCAACGGGAAAAGCGACGCGAAACAGAGCCTATCAGACTTATGAGGAGCGATCACGGAGGGAAGCTGCGGCGAGCCCGTAAGGTACTCGCAGATGCCGGAAGACTACATGATGCCGCGGTCACGAAGACGGCACTGCCATGCCCACGCGGCACGCATAGTATCGTCGATAGGGGTATCGGCGGTCCAGCCGAGAACATCGTTGGCATAGGAGGGATCGGCCCACACCTGCTCTATGTCGCCTGCACGACGAGGCGCGATTTTATAAGGCACTTTTACGCCGGTAGCACGTTCAAAGGCCTCAATAAGCTCCATAACCGACAGTCCGTTGCCGGTACCGAGGTTAAAAATCTCTATCTTGGCGTCGCTCTTATCCTCCAGCATACGTTCAACGGCAATAACATGGGCGCGGGCGAGGTCCACGACATCGATGAAGTCGCGGATACAATATCCGTCGCGTGTGTCATAGTCGTCGCCGAATACGCTAAGTTCCTTACGGATACCGATGGCAGTCTGTGTAAGATAAGGAATAAGGTTCTGAGGCACTCCGTTGGGCAACTCCCCTATCTCGGCCGACGGATGCGCACCCACGGGATTGAAATAACGCAGGATGATGCTCTTGAACGGAGCTCCGGCATTGATGACGTCAGTAATGATCTCCTCCGATATCTGCTTGGTGTTGCCGTACGGTGAAGTGGCTTTTTTTATTGGCGACCGCTCGGTAACGGGATTTTCATCAGGCTCGCCATAAACCGTACATGACGAAGAGAACACAATGCCTTTCACTTCATGGACCGCCATAAGGTCAAGCAGGTTCATGAGTGTATCAAGATTGTTGCGGTAGTAAAGCAGGGGTTTCTGCATGGACTCGCCCACGGCCTTGCTTGCGGCAAAGTTGATGATGCCCTTTATGCCGGGATACTTTGCAAAAAGCGCCTTCATGGCTTCCATATCGGTACAGTCGGCCTTGACAAACTCAGGCTTTATGCCGGTGATGTTTGTGATGCCGTCAAGCACTTCCTCATTACTGTTTGACAGATTGTCAACGATCACGACGGGGTAGCCGGCTTTCTGAAGCTCCACGACAGTGTGTGATCCGATGTAACCGGTGCCACCGGTCACCAAAATCATCTCCTTTTTCATATTCGGTTATTATTTATTGTGATTGATAGTTTAATATAATAATGTGCCACAGACAACAAATTTACTATTTTTTCTTCTTTCCGTCAAGCACATTGACATGCATTCTGCAGTTTCGACAGTCAAATTCGAGCCCGAGCACAATATCGCCCGACTCCAGACGCAGCGGACCGGCAAGACGGGCGGCTCCACCCTCACGCAGACAGGCTCCAAGCTCACGGCGCAGACAGTAGCGGGTAGTCATGACGGTCAGCCCCGACACACGTCGCGGAGGCTCCACTTCAATCGCAGGGCAGACCAACGATGCGCCATGCTCTTCGTAGAAACGGCGCGCCAAGGCGTTGGACACATTTTCATGATAAGATAGTTCAAGACCGTCGGGAAACACAGCTCCGCGACATTCAGGACGCCGGAGTTCACGCCGGTAACGCACCGCCTGAGCCGCGTCGAGCAGCCCCACAGCCTCGCGGCGCAATGCGGCAAGCACACCGGCCGCAATAAACCGGTCGCCCGCGTCATCCACAAGTTCCGAAAATTCATAATCAGTACCGCCGAGTTTAGACAGCACCCTGCGTCGCGCTTCGTTCTGCCCGCTACGCGCCGGGGCAATGACTCCCACATCACGGACCACAGTCACCTCATTGCCGCGCACATCGGTCACTTCAAGCGCAAGGCGGTCAGAACCGACAACACCCAGCCGCATCGACACTCCTATGGTGCGTGTAGCCGACGGCCGCGCAAGGATGTCGTCAAAGGCCTTGTCGCTATTGCGGTACAACACCGAACCCGGCGACAGGGCCACACTTCCGGCCGGATACAGCCGGCTCCCGTCGACGCGGTTCAGCCGAAAGCCCTGAAGTGACTTTCCGGGAGTGAAGCATGCAAGGCCGTCGCCGTTGGCAAGCTCCACATCAAGACGCGCCTCGATAACTCCGCCGCGCACCGAGCTCACCACACCAACACGCTCGCCCTGCGACTTGGGAGTGTAGATCGAAGCCATACCGCCCTGCCGCGGGCCGTCAAGAAAGTAGCGGGTGAACCCTCGGTTAAAACTTTTGGATGGCGAAGGATCGAAGCCGAGCCTGACTTCGCCCGACGACAGAGCGCAGTACCGGCCACCGGACCGAGCAAATATATCATCAAGGGCCCGGCGATAATGCGCCACGATGTTTTTCACATAGCCGACATCCTTCAGACGCCCCTCAATTTTCAGCGACGACACTCCGGCATCGAGCATCGCCTCAAGGCGGTCGCTCAGATTCAGGTCACGCAGCGACAGCAGATGCCTGCCACGCTCCACACACTTGTCAGCTCCGTCATACAGATCATAAGGCAGCCGGCATATCTGGGCACACTCGCCCCGGTTGGCACTACGTCCGCGCAATACGGCGCTCGCATGACAGTCGCCGCTGTAGCTTACACAAAGGGCCCCGTGCACAAACGCCTCGAGCGGCACATCGACCGCCCGCTTCACGGCCTCTATCTCGCGGAGCGACAACTCACGCGGCAGCACAATCTGCGAGAAGCCTACATCCTGAAGAAAACGCGCCCGCGCAGGGTTGCGAGTATCGCACTGTGTGCTCGCATGAAGTGCTATAGGAGGAATATCCATTCTAAGCAACGCCATATCCTGCACGATAACGGCATCGACGCCCGCAGTATAAAGGCGGCGCACAAGCCGCTCCACTGCCTTCAGTTCAGAATCGTAAACAATAGTATTGACAGTGACATAGACCCGGGCATCAAACCGATGCGCATATTCCACCACCCGGGCTATATCATCGGTCGAATTTCCCGCAGCAGCACGCGCGCCGAAGCTTTCGGCACCTATATATACAGCATCGGCTCCGTGACGTATCGCCTCGACAGCGACGGCGCCGTCACGGGCCGGAGCAAGAAGTTCTATTTTTATCGGTTGCGGCATAATGCCGCAAAGTTACCTACAATCAACGACATTGACAAACTTCATCGTGATCAAGGAGCAGAATGCACAGGACGCACCGAGAAGCCATAAGAATTGTTTGAACCGCAATTTACACAAATCTTATCCTGCCCATGCCTGCGGTCGAGATAAAATATCAAACAACGATATGTAATACCATCTTCTATAAATGACGTTGTAGCTATAAATGTAAGGTCAGCATGGGCAGGCCACGTATCTGTATCCCCCCAATCAATGACGATTTTACTCATACCCATATCTCTTAATCCTGTAGCAGGGAAAAAGACGCCATTATTGAATTTCCAACCGATGCGCATCCCTTCGTCATTATACTTATCTAACACATAACCATTAACGTTTTCAAAATCAGCAAAAGATCTTCCGGCTTTACCATATGTGTCAGAGAAAGCAGAAAATACATGCGCCGAAGGCACATTATAACCCGGAGGACACGGATCATATATCGTCTTCTGAACCTCCTTATTATTTATGATACCAGCATCTTCTTTACTCATCTCATACAAATTTGCATTCCAATAATTCATAATCCCGTGGTTACCATAATTGGTACCCTCACCATTATGCCAATGACGGCGAGGAAAATTATCGGGATGTTTGTCCCCACCATAATTATTATACATATAAAAACGATAGGGGTACTTGATGGCTTCACCTATCGAAACCGCACTTGGGGCCCGCTCAAATTTAAAATCATCAGAATAATACTTTTTATTATCCATGTTGAACTGTGGATCCTTTCCATAACCCTTATATCCATTTTCATAGATATCAGAATTCCATACCCCCGGGAGCATAGGATCCTTACGGCCCCACTGATAGTACGTATTGTCACCGGCCACAGAAGCCACAATCTCTTCCTGCGTCATTGTACCGGTCACCAACACTGTCTTTTCTGCCTTAGATTTGTCAGGCACAGGCAGTTCAACAATGAGTCTCACTTTAAACTCTCGTTTCTTATCGCCCTCATGAGGCTCGCAGAAGCCAAGATTGCACGGAGCCATTTTGTACGGCACGCCCGGGAGCATCGTTCCATCAGTATCCTCAATCTCCGCGGTAGTTATTTCGATGTCCTCGGAGCCATCCCACTTATAATGGGTAGCCCATATATGCCAGCTCCACAGAATAACGCCATCGCTATTACGGGCGGCAATGACAGCATTGCCCTGCGTAAATGTCTGCCATCCGGCATGAAACTTAACCGTCGAACCTTCAAGCTTTATATCCGAAATAAGACCGGGAGCGTCCTGCCACACCAGCACGACATCACTGACACCTGTTATTGCGGGACCGGCAATAGATTTATTATCATGGCCGACAAAATTCTTCAATACGAAATCCTTTGAAAGGTTATCGTCCGCTATGGGGGCGCCCATATAGGTGTAAGCATTTGTTCCGGTGCTTGCATTGCCGTATTCAAGCGGAAAACTGTAATAGCCCGGCTTATTGATGACATAGCAGTTGGCTGGCTCCTTTGCCGCAAGGTTCACGACATCAGTACCGGCCTCCGAATTTATATCTAATCCTTTCTCGGTAAAGAATTTCCTCATATGTGTAAATGAGGGTTGGGCATCCAGTTTAAATGAACGGGCCACCTTGTCGCTCAATCCGGCCTTCGAGTCGTCGCCATTATGCCATTCACCCGCGGCCCAGCTAAGGCCTCCATCGGTAGAATACTCCACCCTTTTTATGGGCAATTTTATTTTTTCAGGCGACTTATGACCTACCTGCACCAGCTCGCCATACAGAGCCATTTTCCAGTCATTGACATATCCGTTAGGATGCAGTATGGCCGGCAATGGATCAGCATCAATCTTAGGCGTTATGACGATGCCCGTCGAAGATATCGAGTATACCACCTTTGTGTTAGGAAGCCATTTACCACCTTTAAGGTCGGCAGTCAATGTATATTCGTTTTCGCTGACAAGCTTATCAGACAAGGCCGGCTTGAACTTCACCGTCAGCTTGGCTCCGTCAGGCAGAGTCTGAGGTATCATGAAGAGAGTCAATTCACCTCCTACAATCTCGGTGCCGGGTTTTGAATAAATGTTGTCGGAGCCTTGCGCCGGAATGTCGGCATCATCGTCCTTCGGCTTTATGGTGAAACCGGACTTCACGGTTTCGGAAAAGTCCCATTCCCGCGAGCCGATGACATGAGTGCCTCTTCCATATACACCCGACAGTGTCACTTCAGTTATTTTACCGGCAAGCATGTCGCTGCCGGTCTTTATAGTCACTGCCGTAAGGGCATGTGAGAACTTAAGCGCAACGTCGTTGTAATGATCGCCGCCACACACGGCAGTGGCCTCAAGCAGATCGACCTGCTCCGCCACATTGTCAGTGACAGTAAAATCAATGGCAGGCAGCCCAGTGGTCGAATGGACGGCACTGCCGGGATATTTGCCATCGCCGGTGCCGAAATCATCAGAATACGGAGCATAGGCATAAAACTTGATGTTGCCCGAGCCTGTCCAGAGCAGCTTCTCGTCATCAGAAGGCGCCCAAGAGGACCCGGAGCCATCTTTGTACAGACGTATGTTATGGGCAAAGTTAGGAGACATGCCTGTCGGGTCGTCAGGCCACTCGCTGTAGCAGATGGCCGACATGCCGATAGAGGGTATGGTGGCAGCGGTAAAATCAGAGCCACGGCTACCGGACACTTCAACGACAGAATCAGAAGCCTCCGTCACCTCGGTTATAAGATAGAGCGGGGCACCGCACTCCTCACCGCCGATCTTTTCGATATTGACCTCATGTAGTGCGCCGGCGCTTCTCGCCCCATCTCCGTCGGTCCAGCCGCCTGGAGCCTCGGTCCGGAAAGAAACGAACTCCGAATACTTACCGACCGAAGGGTCGAAAGTGTCATCGGTACAGGCATTAAACACCCATGCCGCGCACATCACTGCAAGCGCGCGGCATGAGAGGTCAACTATATATTTAGCACTAAACTGCATAGAGGTCAGGTTTACAATCGTTTTTTCGTAAAAAAGGATTAGTTCATTTCCGGTTTTTCATCCACTTCACCACTGTTCCATTCGTCCATGGTGACGGTGAATTTCAACGGATTGTTAAGCACCGGAGTACCGGGTTTCTTATCAGTGTCGGGTTCAACGACTACGACATCGTCACCGGCATCAGGCATCGTCGGAAGTTCAGGAGGGTAAACCCCGGCACCACTATTTGTACCGCAGAACTGGAGAGTATAGGTATACTTCTTTCCGGGCTCCCATTTGATGTCGATAGGCACACATGCGTATCCAAACTCTTTGTCATCAAATTTAGCGGACACAGGGAACATCTGATGCACGTGTGTCTGGTGATCTTCACCCGGAATAACGCTGCCGGACAAAGCGCCATCATGATTGGCTTCCTCATGTACCGATTCAACACGACACAAAACCAATATATAGGCACCTTCTTTAGCTGTACTGCTTTCATTAGCGAATGTATACTTTTTAGTCTCCTGAGGTATAAGCATAAGGCTATAGGGAAGAGTCGCATCAGCACCGTTGACTATAAGACCAGAGGGTGTACCGGCAACACCGTCAAGCTCCATTTTTTTGCTTGTCACACGTCCATAATTGCCCTTGATATTCGCATCAGCATTCCATAAGATATGATTGTCCTTGACATCCTCTTGTTTATTAAAGCTTAAGGTTCCTGATCCGGCTACATTCATAATCCAAGCACCCTTTACATACACGATCATGCCCTCATGACCTTTGTCAACGCCATTATCCGGATCAGCTTTTATTCCTTTACGTGCGCCCTCTCCAAGTATGGCCTTCACTTCAATCTGCGACAGAGCATGATGAAATTTCAGCTCCACAGACGAACCGCTCGCTGCCGCCTGCGTCACCTCGGTATATGCCACGACTATGTCATTATGCTCCTTTCCGGCTTCTTTCAAGTCCGTTTTCGGGTTATATGCTCCGAATTTCTGCTCATCGACAGAGAACTGGGGGGTCAGCACTTGGGCTGCGTCAGGGCCGTTATATGGAGCGTAAGCCCAAAAACGGATCTTCTGAACTCCCTGCGGCCAATAATAAGACGTAGGCAGGGTAAATACATTTGAGGTACCCTCACGTTTAGCCCAAGCTCCGTCAATAAACAGGTTCTTGTAACTGTCAGCATCGGCATAGACGCGGAAACCGGCTAAATTACTCTGCGTCAGCTCGGTCGCACGGCTCACGCTCGTATTGAACGAGATGGCGTCACCCTTTAAAATTTCATCAGCCTCTTCTCCGGAACATGATGCAAGCATAAGCGACATTGCTCCGGCCAGTCCTAAAAAGATAATTTTCGAATTCATGTTCTGATCTATTACTTGTTTATATTTAATTCATGTTTATATCGTTGTTGATGTCGTCAGACCATCCCGATACAGAAGGCGACATGCCTGTAGCGTCAGGGTCAGGCAGTTTAAGCCCTTCGATTATAATAAGTATATTGCCGTCGTCTTCGACTTCATGAAACTGCGAAGACACATCGAAGTGGTAATAATACTGATTGGTGGTATATACGGAAAGCCAATGTGAAAGCTTTTCGACCGGACAATGACCGAACGACACGACCCTCGCCGTAAAAGTATGCTCATCGCGACGCTCGAGCGCTATAGGTATCGTGACGGGTCCGGCAGAAGCGCCGGCCGCCGCAAGCTGCCAGCACTCGGCCATACCCGTCAAAGCGGCGCTCACTCCTATATCCTCGCTCATGTTCACAACGTTGCGTATCTCTATATTATAGACCGACGTCACTTCTTCAGGCATTAATGTCACCTGCCCCGACTCGGCCCCGGGCCCTACCTCAACATACTCTTCACGGCCGCCCCATACTGTCTCCGGAGCGTTATGTACAGGCTGTGCCTCGGAGTCATCGGGTCGTGGTGTCTCATTATCGACACGTCCGATAGGAGCCAGCAGTTCCTGTTGGATTGTTGTCAACGAATAGTTGTCATAATCATTGTCAACCTCTCGTACCGACTCCATGTCACCGTTATGAAACAGCATCTTGTACTGACCCGCGTCAAGCCTTACTTTGCCACCTTCGCGTGTTATGAACTCATATCTTCGATAAAAACTGCCGTCCATGTGGAAAATACGCACCACCATAGTTCTCGGCGCGGCGTCGGGAGCTTTAGACCAGTCAAATTTTATCTCAAAATCAACTACATGATTGTGGTCGTAACATAAATCCTTGTGGCTGCACGACTGAATAACACACACCAACGCCACAAGCAATACAGCTATAGCAAACCGTCTTTTCATAGTTTACCTCCTTTCCGGCGACCGCCGATAATCCATACGAGCGATATCTCGGCTTTTGTCGGGCCCCACCAGTTGAGTTTGGCCGTTTCCTGCCATACATAACAATCGTCAACCGGCCTGTACTTCTTATATTCGCCGGCGAGATAACCAACCCCTATCGTAAAGTCAAGATTAAAATATCGGCTTAAGGGCAGTGAATAGCCATAGGCCAGTCCTACGCCCCAGTTCAAGCCGTCGCTCTGACGGCCACGGCCGCCAAACTCCACATCATAGGAAAGAATCTGACCGTAAAGGCCTAAATGATGACCGCTGTGCGAAGTAGAGCGGTCATTGCGGTGGATCCACCGCCGCAATTCCACGTCACCTCCGTATACACGCCAGTAACGGTGTGTCAGGTTGCGGCTCCACCATGCGTGCATCCAGTTGACTCCGACCGACCAGTCGTTGCCGAAGGCCGCCTCAATGCCTATATTCGGCACTGCGGCCGCATCATAGAGCATATTGGTCTTCAGCAACATACGGAAGCCTCCGTCGGCGGCCGCCTCCGGCAACCCGAGCTCACCATCGGCATGCAGTGCTTCGCCTCGTGCCCCTGCCACATATGCCGTATCGCCACTTATATCGGTCGGTGACGTATTCGGGGACTGACACACCTCATTACCGGCGGCAGTCCCGCTTAACACCTCTATACATATATCTACATTTCTCATCATGGGAAAGAAATGACGCGACATATAACGCCACGCATCACCTCCGCGCAACATTCCCAGACGTCGGCTGCGGCTGTCGACTATCCGGTCATCGTCGTCATACACCAGTTCAGGCACATCGTCGATTATCATGACTGCCTCATGCCTCCAGTCCTCGCTGCAGGCATCTACCATAGAGCGCAGACGAAGCCAGTCGACTCCGCTATCAAGCACATTGACACCCGACCGGGCCACAGGGATGCACCCCGACATAAAATCAGCACCGCTGTCGGCCCTGCGCGCAGCCAGTTCAATATTATGAATCAGACCACCTTCGGGCGAAGCTCCTCCCCGCACCGACACCGATCTGACGGCACCTGACGACGCATCCACACCGCCGAGCCGCGACCGCAAATAGCGCACGCTACCGGCATTGGATGCATATGCGGTATCCAATGCGCTTTCACCTTGAGCGAAATTTAAGGTCACACGCATAGTATCGTACCGGCATTCGACAGCCCGGGCCGAGATACTGGCACATAAGACTATAAGAAAGAGTAATGAATAAATACCTTTTCCCATTGTTCTATACAAAAAAACTCATAAGGTTTTGCACAACCTACTGCTGACTAACACATTTTTTGCTATAACTGCGCAAATTTATATCACTCATTTCAAATTCACAATAATTTTCAATAAAAAAATCGCAATTTTAACATTTACGACTGTTAAATGGACCAACGTAAAAACGCGGCGGCAAACGGCTATGACGGTGGTAGGGACGCCAGTACCACGGCGTCCGACTGCGACCCCTACGGTCATCTAAAATTGCTCGACCGAAGGCCTTCCGGATGCGCGGGCGCCGTAATACTGGCGCCCCTACAATTCAGCTCTTCAACCGGATTTCGAGGGTCACACACGGTGACGGGTCTTACAGCCCCCTTTTGCCGACACGTCCGCAACCAGACAATCAGTCGGCCGAGACAGAAACCCGCATAGTGAAATGTTGTTTTTTCCAAAAATTATATTACCTTTGTAGTGGATAATACCGTTAAACTTAGAGGTCGTTTAATAACACCTGTTAAAACCCTTTTCGCTATGAATGTAATTGACCGATTTTTGGAATATGTCAAATTTGACACCCAGAGTGACGAATTAACCAATCTGTGGCCCTCGACACCCGGCCAAATGATATTTGCCCAGCATCTGGAAAAAGAATTGCAGAAGCTCGGACTCGAAGATATAAGCCTTGACGAAAACGGCTACCTGATGGCGACTCTGCCGGCCAACACCGACAAGCCCATAGCCACGATAGGCTTCATCGCCCATCTCGACACCTCCCCCGACCTCTCGGGACGTCATGTCAACCCCCGCATTGTCAAAAACTACGAGGGCGGCGACATCATTCTCAATGAAGAGAAGAGCATCATACTTTCGCCCCGTCAGTTTCCCGAGCTCGACCACTACAAGGGTCAGGATATCATAGTGACCGACGGCAACACCCTGCTCGGAGCCGACGACAAAGCCGGCATAGCAGAGATAATATCGGCCGTGGAATACCTCATGCACCACCCCGAAATCAAGCACGGCAAAATACGCATAGCATTTAACCCCGATGAAGAAATAGGTCAGGGCGCTCACAAATTTGACGTCGAGAAGTTCGGTGCCGACTGGGCCTACACGATGGACGGCGGCGAAATAGGCGAGCTCGAGTACGAAAACTTCAATGCCGCCGCCGCAAAAATAACATTTAAAGGACGCAACGTGCATCCGGGCTACGCCAAGCACAAGATGCTCAACTCCATACGCATAGCCAACCAGTTCACCTCAATGCTTCCGCGCTGGGAAACCCCCGAGCACACCGAAGGCTACGAAGGCTTCTTCCACCTCATATCGATAAAAGGCGACGTGGAGAAGACCGAAGTCACATATATAATACGCGACCATGACCGCGACCGCTTCGAACGACGCAAAAAAGAGCTCGAACACCTCGTGCGGAAAGTCAACAACGAGTTTCCAAACAGCACGGCTATCGAAATCAAGGACCAGTACTACAACATGCGTGAGAAGATAGAGCCGGTCATGTATGTGGTCGACTATGCGGAGCAGGCCATGCTCAATGTCGGCGTCACTCCCCATGTGGTGCCTATACGCGGCGGCACAGACGGAGCCCAGCTGTCGTTCAAGGGTCTGCCCTGTCCCAACATATTCGCCGGAGGACTCAATTTCCACGGACGCTATGAGTTCGTGCCCGTGAACTCGATGGAGAAAGCCTCCGAAGTAATCGTGGAGATAGCCCGACTGGTAGCCGAGAGCTGACCATGCCGCTCCACAGCGACCCAAGACATACGCTTATAGTGGTCACCGGGCCTACAGGCTCGGGAAAAACCGACTTGTCCATACAGTTGGCACGAAGGCTCGGATGTGAAATCATATCGGCCGATTCGCGCCAACTGTTTCGCGACATACCCGTAGGCACTGCCGCGCCCGACAGCACGCAGCTTGCCGCCGTGACTCACCACTTCGTAGGCACCCTATCGCTGGGCGACTACTACAGCGCCGCCCGCTTCGAAGAGGATGTCATGGCGCTTCTGCCCTCGCTGTGGGAACGCTCGCCCTACGCCATAATGTGCGGCGGCTCCATGATGTACATAGACGCAGTGTGCCGCGGCATTGACGAGTTGCCCACGATAAGCGACCAAGTGCGCCGCGACGTGGCTGACATATATGAAGCCGAAGGCTTCGAGGG
The DNA here is from genome assembly GCF_008728965.1 of Heminiphilus faecis. Classification (GTDB taxonomy): domain Bacteria; phylum Bacteroidota; class Bacteroidia; order Bacteroidales; family Muribaculaceae; genus Muribaculum; species Muribaculum faecis. The sequence goes on from NZ_VSMC01000035.1 coordinate 12,087, forward strand.
ACTGCGCGCTCGGCTGCGCATGCTCGACCCCGACTACCTCAGAACCGCCGACCCTGCCAACCACCGGCGGCTGATACACGCGGTGGAAATATGCCTCGAAGCCGGAGCGCCGTACTCGTCGCTACGCACCGGCGCCGTAAAACCGCGCCCGTTCAGAATCATCAAAATGATGATAGACTACCGGCGCGACGAACTATTTGACCGCATCAACAGACGCGTAGCCACGATGATAGACCAAGGGCTTATCGAAGAGGCCCGGAGCGTGTACCCGATGCGCCATCTCAACTCGCTCAACACCGTAGGCTATAAAGAACTGTTTGCATGGATGGACGGCACGATGGACCGTGACACAGCCATAGCGCGCATAGCCAAAAACACCCGCGTCTACGCGAAAAAACAGCTCACGTGGCTCAAGCGCGACCCCTCGGTCATAAAGCTGTCGCCCTCCACCGCACTCGACGACGCATTGGACGCACTCGGCCTACCGGTATGAATGTAGCTGCGGCGCACCCCGGTCAAGTCAAAATTCCGGCGTGTTGCACAGCCAAATAGTAGGGGCGCCAGTACCACGGCGCCCGCGTATCCGGATGGCCCGCAGCAGAGCAATTGCAGATGACCATACGGTTTGTAGGGACGCCGTAGTACTGGCGTCCCTACCACCATCATAGCCGTTTGCCACCGCGTTTCACATTGCCCACCCAAACATTGGCCGCTTACAACCGTATTTTTGCATTAACCACTTTTAGGTTGGCCCAATTTTTATTAACTTCGCATATCATAATCATTATCACTTAAAAATCATGGCCGATACATCACAGAAATCAGACCACATCGCCGATGACAACGGCGCGTCAGGGCTGCCCGAAAACGCGTTCCGCGAACTTGCAGCCGACGAACAGTACCACCCCGTCATGCACCCGGCTCACGACTATCCCGAGGTGACCCCCTACTCCGTCATCATGGGCCTCGTTCTTGCCGTCATTTTCAGCGCGGCGGCAGCCTATCTCGGACTGCGTGTAGGTCAGGTGTTTGAAGCGGCAATACCCATTGCCATCATAGCCGTAGGCCTCTCGGGAGCGCTCAACAAGAAAAACGCCATAGGACAGAACGTAATCATACAGTCGATCGGAGCATGCTCGGGTGTCATCGTGGCCGGAGCCATTTTCACCCTCCCCGCACTGTACATACTTCAGGCCAAGTATCCCGACATAACGGTCAACTTCATGGAGATATTCCTTAGCTCGCTGTTTGGCGGCATACTCGGCATACTCTTCTTCATACCCTTCCGCAAATATTTCGTGAAGGACATGCACGGCAAATACCCCTTCCCCGAAGCCACTGCCACCACGCAGGTACTCGTGAGCGGCGAAGGCTCGAAGTCGAGCAACGGCTCACAGGCCAAGACCCTTGTCATAGCCTCGCTCATAGGAGGTATATACGACTACCTGCTGGCCACATTCGGATGGTGGGCCGAAAACGTCACCTCCACGGCATCGCAGTGGGGCACCGCACTGGCCGAAAAGACCAAACTCGTGTTCAGCGTCAACACCGGCGCGGCGCTTCTCGGTCTGGGCTACATCGTGGGGCTGAAATACGCATTTGTCATTTTTGCCGGCTCAATATTTGTATGGTGGATCATAATCCCCCTCATCGGCGCCTACGGCGCTCCGGCGATAGCCTCGCTCCAGCCGGAGGCCATATTCAGCGACTACGCCCGACTGATAGGTATCGGCGGCATAGCCATGGCCGGAGTTATCGGCATCATCAAGTCATCGTCGATCATAGCGCAGGCCATCGGTCTCGCCGGTCGGGAGCTCAAAGGCAAACAGCAGAGCGCAAAACAAGTACGCTGGCAGACCGACATATCAATGAAGCACATCGTATACATGATAGCCGTAGCGCTCATAGCGGTGCTTGCATTCTTCTACATAGGAGTCATAAACACATTCTGGCAGACGCTCATAGCATGGCTTGTGGTGACTGTGATAGCGTTTCTCTTTACCACAGTTGCTGCCAACGCCATAGCCATCGTAGGGTCTAACCCCGTATCGGGCATGACTCTGATGACACTTATCATAGCATCGGCCATATTTGTCGGCATAGGGCTTAACGGCACTTCGGGCATCGTGGCCTCGATGGTGATAGGCGGCGTGGTATGCACCGCGCTATCCATGGCCGGCGGCTTCGTCACCGACCTGAAGATCGGCTATTGGATAGGTTCAACGCCCAAAAAGCAGGAGACTTGGAAGTTTCTCGGCACACTCGTGTCGGCAGCGACCGTGGGCGGTGTCATCCTTGTACTTAATAAAGTGTACGGCTTCTCCGGACCCGACGCGCTCGTGGCACCGCAGGCCAACGCCATGGCCAAAGTCATCGAACCTCTGATGATGGGCGGCGACACACCTTGGATACTTTACATGGTCGGGGCCATACTCGCACTGATACTCAACTGGCTCGGAGTGCCGGCACTGGCATTCTGCCTCGGCATGTTCATACCGCTTCACCTCAACACCCCCATGCTTGTGGGAGGCGCCATAGCATACTTCGTGTCCAACCGCTCAGCCGACGCCGATGTCAATAACGCCCGTCGCGACCGCGGCACGCTGATAGCCTCGGGCTTCATAGCCGGAGGCGCCCTGTTCGGAGTATTTGCCGCACTGACCCGCTTCGCCGGCTTCGAGTATGACAATCCTCTGTCAATGGGCACGACCCAGATACTCGGATGCATCATGTATCTGCTCATCATCGCTTATCTCATTTGGGACAGCATGAGAGCCAAGACTCTACGTTAAAAACTCTTCCGGCTAATTGCGACTTTCAGCTATAAACCGGCAGATTCTGTCACTGTCCATACCCTCGATAGTCACTAACATCACCACTCCCCTGTTGAGTCTGGTGGATGTGGCTATCGTGGGGCATATGGGGGCTTCTGACTACATTGCGGCCATAGCCGTAGGCGGTTCGATGTTCAACATGCTCTACTGGCTTTTCGGGTTTCTGCGCATGGGTTCGAGCGGCATGACGGCACAGGCCTTCGGAGCCGGCGACGCCAAAGCCCAGTCACGTGTGCTTAAACAGGCACTGCTCGTGGCTTTGATAGCCGGCACTGTGATGATAGCGCTCCAAAGCCCTGTATGCGATATAGTGCTCCGTTTTATGGATGTGTCGGGTGACACGGCAATATATGCCAAAACCTATTTCCACATATTAATATGGGGTGCTCCGGCAGTGCTCGGCAACTATGTGCTGTGCGGCTGGCTGCTCGGCATGCAGAACTCCAAGGCCACCATGTGGATATCCGTCTTCATCAACGTGTGCAACATAGCGGCCAGTTGCCTGCTCGTTTTCGTATTCAGGCTCGGCATCACGGGTGTGGCAGCGGGCACACTCTCGGCGCAATGGCTCGGCTTTGCACTGGCGTTGCTCATAGCGGCCACACGGTACAAGATTGTAAAAACAACCTTCAGGGAGATTATCGAATGGACCGGACTGCGTCGGTTCTTCAAGGTCAATGTACACATATTTCTGCGTACCGTATGTCTGGTTACCGTCACCATATGGTTTACCCGTACCGGAGCGCTGCAAGGGCCCGAAATGCTGGCGGTCAACGCTCTGCTTATGCAGTTCTTCACGCTGTTTTCATTTTTTATGGACGGATTCGGCTTTGCCGGCGAAGCCATGGCCGGCAAATACGTGGGTGCCAACGACAAGGCCAATCTCAAGGCAAGTGTGGACTCACTCTGCCGCTGGGCTTTTGCCATAGCTGTTCTGTTCACGCTGCTGTATATTGCGGGAGGCGATTTTTTGCTGTCGCTTCTCAGCGACGACAAGAGTGTAGTGGCCCGCGCTCACGAATATCTGTGCTGGGTTGTGACCATACCGGCTATGGGATTTCTCGCCTTTATGTGGGACGGAATATTCATCGGCGCCACTGCCACACGCGACATGCTGCGCTCCATGCTCGGCGCCACTGCCATCTTTTTCATAGTCTACTTCATAGCCTACCCTCGTATGCACAACGATGGGCTTTGGCTCGCATTCATCTGCTACCTGTTGACACGAGGACTAATACTTACCTTTATAGGACGCCGCTACCGACGTCTGCGATAAAAAAAAATGCCATCACAAAACAAAAAAATATATGTTTTATAACATAATTCAAAAACATTTACTAACTTTGCAGCGTTATATAGATGAATAATGATTGATAATGCTCCCCCACACGGGAGTTTGGTTTTAGGTTTAATTTAATTTTAAAGACTATGAGCAACTTATTGAAAACAGCAGCTAAAGTGTATCGCACCGTGAATTATTGCATTGCAAGCGCTGAACTTTACCTGCATGAAGCCGACCGCCGATAATCGGCTTCCTTTTAACCGATTAAAGACGCGTTCCTTACTCAAGGAGCGTTTTTTTATGCCCTGTCCGCAGATAATAAAAGGTTACAGCGGCAAAAACCGGTTAATCTATTAAAATACACGTTGTCAGGGCACGTAATAAAAGAATCGCGCCCCTGTCACACCCTGTATACTGAACTATAATTCTACATTATATTTTTAATACAGATCCGACTAAAGTTTTATTTCGAGATTAGTGTAGAAATGCGTATTTTTGTGCAAAATATTGGTAAATATGAAAATAGCATTGATAGGCTACGGCAAGATGGGAAAAGCCATCGAGAGAATAGCGTTAAGCCGCGGCCATGAAATAGTAAGTCGCATAGACGTCAACAATCAGGATGAGTTTGAGTCTCCTTCATTTGCCTCCGCCGATGTAGCCATAGAGTTCACCACCCCCTCCACGGCTGTAGCCAACTACAAGCGGGCGTTTGCCGCAGGAGTGCCTGTGGTGTCAGGCAGTACCGGTTGGCTCGACGCCATGCCCGATATAAAGGCACTTTGCGACGAAGGTAAGGCTACATTTTTCTGGACCTCCAACTTCTCTCTCGGAGTAAACCTGTTTTTTGCCGTAAACCGTTATCTCGCATCACTGATGGAAGGTTTCCCGCAGTATCATCCCGCGATGAAGGAGATACATCACATACACAAACTCGACCATCCCAGCGGTACAGCCATCACACTTGCCGAAGGCATCATGTCATGCGACAAGGCCGTAAAGGGCTGGACCGAAGAGCCGGCCAATAGCGCTGACAACATAGTTATAGCCCACGAACGTATCGGCGAGGTGCCGGGTACACATATCATTTCGTGGGACAGCCCCGTAGATACCCTGACAATAATGCACGAAGCCAAGTCGCGCGAGGGCTTCGCTCTCGGCGCGGTCGTTGCCGCCGAGTGGACAGCCGGTAAAAAAGGGTTTCTTACCATGGACGAGATGATGCACTCCATGATAGAACGTCCGCAACTTCTTGACATAATTAAATAAGACAGTATGGCTAACGACAATAACAGCCGCTCGTTTGGCGAAGACTTCAAGCACCGCGTAAAAGCAGTTAAAACCACACGTTGGATACGTTTCGCCGTTGTAGCCGCCATCTTCATTGCGTGGGTGGCATGGCTCGGCAGTTGGTGGGTACTTATCTTCCTGTTGCTACTATTCGACATATATATTACCGGCTACATACCTTTCACTTGGTGGAAAAAAAGCGACAACAAAGTTGTGAAGAGCGTGATGAGTTGGGTCGACGCTATCGTATACGCGCTGATACTGGTCTATTTCGTATTCACATTCATAGGACAGAATTATCAGATTCCATCATCATCGCTTGAGAAGTCGCTACTCGTAGGCGACTATCTGTGGGTCAACAAGACGGCTTACGGCCCGCGTGTGCCCATGACTCCGATACACTTCCCTCTGGTGCAGAACACATTGCCGGTAATCAACACCAAGAGCTACACCGAGTGGCCGAAATGGAAGTACCGCCGCTTGAAGGGCCTTGGCAACGTAGAACGAGGCGATATCGTGGTTTTCAACTTCCCGGCCGGCGATACGGTCACGACCAAAGTGACCAACCCTGACTACTACACACTTGTGTCGATGCTCGGGCGCTTTGCCGTACATAACAACAAGGAGCAATTCGGCGATGTCATATACCGTCCGGTCGACCGACGAGAGAACTATGTCAAGCGTGCCGTAGGACTTCCGGGCGAACGCCTAAAAATAGTAGACGACGTCATATACATTGACGGCAAGCCTATGGCACAGCCCGAAAATGTCCAGTTCAATTACTTTTTCCAGATGCGCGACGGCGTCATGTCAGAGCACGATTGGGATGAACTCGGCATCAGCGTAGACGACCGCAACATTGTGCCGGTGGCTCCCGGAGAGTTGCGCAACGTGGCTATGAACGGTTTCCTTGTCAATGATGACGGTTCGGTACCTACTATTTATGTATCGCCCCTAACCCCGGCTATGATTGAGAAGCTTGAAGCCAATCCACGCACCACCCGCATAATGAAGGTACCCGCTACGGAACAGACCCCGCTTTTTCCGGAAGGTGTGTCTGACAGCTGGACACGAGCCGACTACGGCGAATTGTGGATACCGCAGAAGGGCAAAAGCATAAAGCTTGACGACTATACATGGAAGATATACAATCGTTGTATACGCAATTACGAAGGACACGATGACGCCTACATAAAGGACGGCACCGTATACATTGACGGCAAACCGGCAAAAACCTACACCTTCGCTATGGATTACTACTTCATGATGGGCGACAACCGCGATAACTCTGCCGACTCGCGCTACTGGGGCTTTGTTCCCGAGGACCACATCGTAGGTAAGCCTTGGAGAGTACTTGTGTCGTTTGACAAGGATAAAAGCCTGCTTAACGGAGGTGTACGATGGGAACGCGTACTGAAGCCGGCCAATCCCGATAAATAGCTATGAATAGCAGCCCGCTTGTCAAATATCCGGATATTAACGTGGTTCTACCGCCTGTATACTGCGGCAGTGTGCGTTATTATGCAGCCATGGCACAGTATGGCGCGGTGACCATTGACATAACACGACGCTTTAACAAACGCGACAAGGACTGTCACCGGTGTGTCATCGAGGGACCAAACAGAGTGCAACGCCTTACCGTGCCGCTGGAGAAGCCTCAGGAGTGGAGAAGCACACGTCTGTCCGATGTGAAAGTGTCATCCCACGGCGAGTGGTGGCATGTGCATTGGGGCGCCATATGCTCCGCCTATGGCCGCACCCCCTACTTCGAGTACTATGCCGACGACCTGCGTCCGACATATTCCGGCGATATAGAACTGCTTGTCGATCTTGACGCGGCCATAGACCGTTTCTGCCGCGGAGCCCTCGGTATAGGCTGCTGTAACTCTACGGAAGCTTATAATGAAGTGGCTGCCGGCGCGACTTCGGTAAAAGACATCCCCTACTATCAGATATGGGCTTCGCGTTTTGGCTTCACGCCGGGCCTAAGCGTGCTCGACCTGATATTCAATATGGGTCCAGAAGCACCTCTCGTACTGCGTGAAATGACGTTATAGATACATCAACGTAACACATTTTTCACTACTTTTGCGATGCAAAAACAAATTGACCATTATAATTCACATTATGAAATCACTTAAACTTTTCATGGCGCTGGCTCTGACCGGCGCACTAACACTCTCGGCCGAGGAGCACCTGAAGAGCCTTAATCCGGCTTATTTCGACAAGTCCACTCCGGCATCGGTCGATTTCTACAAACATGTCAATAAAGGATGGCAGGACGCGCACCCGCTGACACCTGAGTTTGCCCGTTACGGCAACTTCAATATCCTTAACGATTCGTCGGAGATACGTGTTAAGAATATCGTACTCAACCTCGGCGCCACCAATCCGCAACCCGGCACCGTAGCATTCAAGGTATGGACTATTTACTCACAGGCCATGGACTCCGTGCGTCGTAACGCCGAGGGCGCCAAGCCTATTCTTGCCGATCTAAAAAAGATTGAGACGACCCCGCACGAGGGCATGGAAGACCTCTTCCTGTGGATGCACGGCAATTACGCCAGCCCATTCTTCGGAGCAGGCCCTATGGAGGACCTTTCAAACAGCAAGGTTTATGCAATGTACGTGAGCGGAGGCGGCATGGGTCTCGGTGACCGCGACTATTACCTGCAGAATGATAAACGCAACAAGGAAGTGCGCGAGGCCTATCAGAAGCTCATCGTAAAGCAGATGCAGAATGCAGGCTACTCAAAGAAAGACGCCAACCGCATCATGAAGAATGTTATGAAAATCGAGACGGCACTTGCTGACTCGGCATGGACACGCGAGCAGAGCCGCAACATCCCGGCTATGTACAACCCGCGCTCGTTCGAGCAGCTCAAGCAGATGTATCCCAACGTAAACTGGGACCGTTTCTTCATCGAGACTATGGGCATCGAGTCGCCGGCCAGTGTTATAGTGACCGAGCTTAGCTCCGTAGCTCAGGCCAATAATCTCATGGGCTCGCTCACTGACCGCGAAATAAAAGACTATTACCTTTGGAAATATGTGGCACAGGCCGCATCGGCACTTAGCGACGACTTTACCAACGCCTCGTTTGAGTTCAATAAGATTATGAGCGGAGTGGAGCAGCAGCGTCCTCGCTGGAAACGTGCGCTTGGTGCCACTGAAGGAGCTATGGGCGAAGCTGTAGGTCAGCTTTATGTTGAAAAGTACTTCCCCGAGTCCTCTAAGGAGTATATGCTTGATCTCGTAGAGAACTTGCGTACAGCTCTCGGAAAACACATCATCAATCTTACATGGATGAGCGATGACACAAAACTGAATGCCATTAAGAAACTCAACGCATTCACAGTCAAGATCGGCTATCCCGACAAGTGGAAAGACTATACCACACTTAATATAGACCCCAAGCTGTCTTATTACGAGAATATGCACAATGTAGGCATGTGGCATCAGGCAGAGACTTATGCCAAGTGGGGCAAACCGGTTGACCGTACCGAATGGGGCATGACTCCGCAGACGGTCAATGCGTACTACAATCCGCTTGCCAATGAGATTGTATTTCCGGCAGCCATTCTTCAGGCTCCGTTCTTTGACCCTGAAGCCAGCGATGCCGAAAACTACGGCGGCATAGGTGTCGTAATCGGCCATGAAATGACACACGGTTTCGACGACCAAGGATGCAATTTCGATGCCGAAGGCAATATGGTCAACTGGTGGACACCCGAGGACTCAGAAGCGTTTTCAAAGCTCACAAAAGGCCTCGTGACCCAGTTTGACGAAATCGAAGTATTACCCGGACTCCATGCCAACGGACAGTATACTCTCGGCGAGAATATCGCTGACCAAGGCGGTCTGCGTGTATCACGTACTGCATTCCTCGACTCGCAGAAGAAAAAGGGTGTCGACATCAATTCCCCCGAAGCCAAAATCGACGGATATGATCCGATGCAAGTTTACTATATGAACTATGCCAACATTTGGGCAGGAAATATCCGCGACGAAGAGATACGTAATCTTACCACCGGCGACGTACACTCGCTTGGTGAAAACCGTGTCAACGTTACTCTCCGCAACATAGCCCCGTTCTTTGAGGCATTCGGCATCAAGGCCGGCGATAAGATGTACCGTCCCGCTGAAGAGAGGGTGGTTATCTGGTAATCCTAAGTATTATACCATTAAATAAAACGGCTGTGCTTTTAATTATGGCACAGCCGTTTTATTTGAATGTATCCATCTATACTGCATTTTGCCCAATTTCGATAACACAGGTTTATTACGGGTCAGCGGATTTTCCCGGTGGGTGGTAAGATGTCAAGAGTATAATGTGGCCAGTCTGAACATGAAGAATTTAATGTCACTGACTCCCCTGAATTGGGTACGGAATGCTTTTATCTTTGCGTTGAA
>NZ_VSMC01000036.1 GCF_008728965.1 Heminiphilus faecis
CAGTACCAGTGTGGGGGACCTTCCTCTCAGAACCCCTAGACATCGTCGCCTCGGTGGGCCGTTACCCCGCCGACTAGCTAATGTCACGCATGCCCATCCGTCACCGGATCGCTCCTTTAATCGCAAAACCATGCAGCTTCACGATATTATGCGGTATTAGACCGGATTTCTCCGGATTATCCCCCTGTAACGGGCAGGTCGCATACGCGTTACTCACCCGTGCGCCGGTCGCCGGCAGATATTAGCAAGCTAACATCCCCGATGCCCCTCGACTTGCATGTGTTAGGCCTGTCGCTAGCGTTCATCCTGAGCCAGGATCAAACTCTCCGTTGTTGGTATGTTTGTTTGTCTTTTTTTCTGTACTGTGTACGAAACCTTGCTCAGTCCGCTCGATTTAATGGCGTAGAATTGACTCGAGTTTTTAATGCTCTTGTACTACTTGTCTATTTAAATTCTGTCAATGTTCTTGTGCTTCGTTCTTGAAAGCGAGTGCAAAGTTATAGCGTTTTTTCATAACCTCCAAATATTTTTTCAGCGATTTTTTCATGGCGAAGCAAACAACATTGCCAAAAACTATGTTATACAACATCTTAGAGGCGTAATTCAAAAATCCACTTTAACACTCATTAACAGCAATGAGACATTAGTCATTATATCGTTTTCAATCTACAATAATAAATATATATGCAAAAAACTCTATCTACAGATTTTTTGTCGTACCTTTGAAGAAACATATAAGAAGAAACATATAATAAGATTGATGCAACCATTTATACACCTACACGTTCATACACAATTTTCCGTACTTGACGGACAGGCTTCGGTATCGGCTCTCGTTGACAAAGCCATTGCCGACGGCATGCCGGGTCTTGCAATTACTGACCACGGCAACATGTTTGGCATAAAAGAATTCTACAATTATGTCAATAAAAAGAACGGAAAGATAAAAGATGAAATAAAAACCGCTGAAAAAACACAGAAAGAAGCTGAGGAGGCAGGAGACGCAGACACAGCCAAGCAGCAGGAAGAAATTATAGCCGGACTGAAAAAAAAGATTTTCAAACCGATATTCGGCTGCGAGATGTATGTGGCCTTAAAATCGCTTCACGAGCATGTCGATAAAAAAGATACCGGACGGCACCTGATAGTACTTGCTAAAAATGAGACCGGATACCATAACCTTATAAAAATAGTGTCACAGGCATGGACCGAGGGTTTTTATTCACACCCCCGTACCGATAAAGAAGCTCTTGCCAAACACCATGAAGGACTTATAGTATGCTCAGCGTGCCTCGGAGGAGAGATTCCACGTCTGATACAAGCGGGAGAACTTGAAGAAGCAGAACGTCAGGTAAAGTGGTTCAAGGATACATTCGGTGACGATTATTATATAGAACTTCAACGCCACAAGACCGACAAACCGGGCGCCAACAGACAGACGTATGAAGTACAAGAATCAGTAAATCCCGAGTTGATAAGACTTGCACGAAAATTTGACATAAAAATCATAGCCACCAATGACGTGCACTTTGTCAACGAAAGCGATGCCGAAGCACATGACCGACTGATTTGTGTGAGTACTAATAAAAATCTCACCGACCCGGCACGTATGCGTTATACGAAGCAGGAGTGGATGAAGACTCAAGCGGAAATGAATGAAGTATGGAGCGACCTTCCCGAAGCGCTGACAAATACACTTGAAATTCTCGACAAGGTAGTCCCCTACTCAATCGACCATAAGCCTATATTGCCCAATTTCCCCTTGCCCGACGGATTCACCAACAACGATGACTATCTGCGTTACTTGACTTACGAAGGAGCAAAACGTCGTTGGGGCACTCTCGATGAAGTACACATCGAACGTCTCGACTTCGAACTTGACACAATTAAGAACATGGGATTTCCGGGCTACTTCCTGATAGTACAGGACTTCATACGCGCCGGACGCGAACGGGGAGTGTCAATCGGCCCGGGACGTGGCTCCGCCGCAGGTTCAGCCGTAGCTTACTGCCTCGACATAACACAGATAGACCCTATAAAATATGACCTGCTGTTTGAGCGTTTTCTAAATCCCGACCGAATATCGCTGCCCGATATTGATATCGACTTCGATGATGACGGGCGTGCCGACGTTCTTAAATATGTGACAGAGAAATATGGTGCCGAAAAAGTAGCCCGTATCATTACCTATGGAACAATGGCGGCAAAATCAGCCATCAAGGATGTGGCTCGCATCGAACAATTGCCGCTGTCCGAAAGTAACCGACTGACAAAGCTCATACCAAAACATATGCCGGAAGTAAACGGCAAAGAGTTAAAAATGACTCTCAAAAACTGTTACGACCACGTACCGGAATTCAAACCGGAACTCACGAGCAGCAATCCGCTTGTCATTGAAACTCTGAAATATGCGCAAGAGCTTGAAGGCAATGTCCGCAACACGGGAGTACATGCCTGCGGCGTCATAATCGGTCGCGACGACATAACAGACTGGGTGCCTGTAAGTACAGCTACCGACAAAGACGGAACAAAACTGTTGGTAACACAATATGAAGGCAGTGTCATAGAGGATACCGGGCTTATAAAAATGGACTTCCTCGGACTTAAGACCCTTTCCATAATAAAAGAGGCACTCGCCAATATAAAACTGACCAGAGGAATAAATGTAGACATCGACTCTGTACCCATTGACGATAAAAAAACCTACGAACTTTATTGTGAGGGCCGCACCACAGGTACATTCCAGTTCGAGTCGGCCGGCATGCAGAAGTATCTGCGCGAGCTACAGCCAAGCGTGTTCGAGGACCTTATAGCCATGAACGCACTGTACCGTCCGGGACCTATGGATTATATACCCGACTTCATTGCTCGTAAACACGGTAAGGCTCCTATCGAATACGATATTCCCATCATGGAGCAATATCTGAAAGACACCTATGGAGTCACCGTCTATCAGGAACAGGTCATGCTTCTGTCGCGATTATTGGCAGGATTCACCCGCGGCGAGAGCGACACTCTGCGAAAGGCAATGGGTAAAAAACTTATCGACAAGATGATGGCCCTTAAAGCTAAATTCCTGAAAGGTGGAGAAGCCAACGGTCACGAACCTAAAGTACTTGAAAAAATATGGGCTGACTGGGAGAAATTCGCTTCCTACGCATTCAATAAAAGTCACGCGACATGCTATTCGTGGGTAGCATTCCAGACAGCTTACCTGAAAGCCAATTATCCCGCGGAATACATGGCAGCCGTTCTAAGCCGCAATCTTGCCGACATAACAAAGTTGACGGTATTTATGGACGAGTGCAAATCCATGCATATCAACGTCAAGGGCCCGGATGTAAACGAGTCTTTCACCGCATTCGGTGTAAACAAACAGGGAGATATCCGCTACGGGCTTGCGGCAATAAAAGGCATAGGCGTAAACGTTGTGAACGAAATTATCAGAGCACGCAATGACGGAGGCCCGTTTACCGACATATACGATTTCATCGAGCGTGTCGACCGTTCGGCCATAAACCGCCGTGTCATAGAAAATCTGGCACAGACGGGTGCTTTTGACTGCTTCAGCGAAGTCAAGCGTGAAGACTTCTTCGCAACCAATATAAAAGGAGAAAGTTTTGCTGAAATTCTTGTAAGATACGGTCAGAATTTTCAAAATGACAAGAGCAAAAACGAAAACTCACTGTTTGGTGACTTTGAAGAATCGATAAATACGGCAGGACGGCCGCAACTCATTCCGGCAGTACCGTGGCTCGAAATTGAAAAACTCGAAAAAGAACGAGAACTGATAGGCCGCTACTTATCGGGAAATCCGCTTGACCCCTACTATGTGGAACTGAATCATGGATGTAATATAACTCTGAAAGAGCTTTCTGAAGAAGAACCGGTAGAAGGACGTGAACTAACCTGTGGAGGTCGAGTAACAGAATTTACCATCAAACAGGGCAAACGAGGCAGTTTTGGCATCCTGAAAGTAGAGGACTACTCCGGTACTGCGGAATTCATGCTGTTTTCCGATGACTTCGTAAACTATAACAAATTTGGCGTGGCCGGCACCATCGTGTTTATCAGAGGTCGGTTCGCAAGACGGTTCAATAACTCGGACCTTCGTTTCCAGATAACAGGAATGTCTCTGCTTGAAAAAGCCCGGGCCGAACTGGTAGACGGCATAATCATTGATATAGACGCAGACAAAGCCAACAAAAACTTCCACGGAGTGCTGAACGACCTTATAACTTCGTCGACTGAAGACAAGGGCAATCTTTATCTACGCGTACACGACCACAGCCTGAACCGTTCGCTTAAATTGTCAGCAGGCGTAAAAATACCCATTAACCGCAAGTTAATCAATACGCTTGAGGATATGGACCTGAAGTTTGAGATATGTCGACCGTGACATAATTTGCCTGATACGTATTTCTTCACTAAATTTGTCACACCGAAATAACTTAATTTTAATAAAACATATAACATTTATGGCATTTCAGTTTACTGACGCTAACGTCAAAGAGGTTATCGCATCCGGCAAGCCGGTGGTTATCGATTGTTGGGCCACATGGTGCGGCCCGTGTGTACGCATGAGCCCTATCATTGACGAACTCGCGGAAGAGTTCGGCGACAAGGCCGTCATAGGCAAATACAACATCGACGAACAGGCTGACCTTACCGGCGAGTACCGCATAATGAGCATACCTACCATACTTCTTTTTAAAGATGGCAAACTCATCGAACGCCTTGCCGGGTCACAGCCCAAAAGCACACTTGATGAAAAAATCAAAGGTATGCTTTAATAACTGTAATTATAAAAACAATAGCGGAGTGCTGTTCTCAGCACTCCGCTATTGTTTTTCAACGCTTCAAAACCGGTCATTTTGACACACGCAACACTGTAAACGAGTAAGCAGGCAACTTCACCGACGGCAATGTCATGCTTACATCAACAGGCATAACATTGTCCGATTTAGGATCGCCCGTAAGCATACTGCCTTTGACTTTGCGTGAAGAGAGCAGTCCGAGTGGAGTCAAGTCAAGATTCACATCAGCTTCAACAGGAAGCATATTGACCAGTTTCACGATATAGTCTCCGGCCTCCTTGTCCTCGACAATAGAAACACCTATGCGATTCACGACATCAGCTTCGACATTGTCAATCTTCACTTCCGACGGCACAAAAACCGTTCCGGCATTATTGCCGTACATATGCTGCACATAATAGTCGGTTGTAAGGCGCACCTTATCATTGTCAAAATAAATAAGGTCAGGCGTCCATTGCGTATGGTCTTTCTTTGCAAGCAAAGGAGCATAGGAAGTCATTGCCACAACATCGCCGTTACGTTCTACGCCGGTAAGATACAAAGCCATTGACAGAGCGGTCTCCATATTATTGGGACGGCCGGGCAGATGCGACGCATATTCGCCGAGATACACCTGTGTACCGCCGCGAGGATAATCGTCATAATAATTATTATTGTGTATGAGCCATCCCGGCGACACATAGTAATGCTCGTCCACCATAGGTATGTCAAGTTCACGCGCAAGTTCCCAGCCTCTGTCATAATCGGCACCCTCATAGAAAGGCCCGACCGTGCCTATCACGGTTACATCGGGATAACGTGAAGTCACGGCATCATATATCATGCGGAAACGCGGCTCAAACACCTCGGTAATCATATCCTCATTTCCTATACCTATATATTTAAGGTCAAACGGTTCCGGATGGCCTGCCGCAGCACGCTTGGCACCCCACTCCGTAGTCACATCGCCATTGGCATACTCTATCAGGTCGAGCACATCCTGAACGTAAGCATCCATCTCCTCCATCGGTATACCGCACTGCTGTCCGAGTGTGGTGATTGCTTCGTGGGAGTGATGAGCCGCCGTACCCGAATTCTGACAAGGCACACCGGCAGCAAGCACGGGCAAAGGCTCGGCATCGATATCCTCGCAAAACAAGAAATACTCATGATAGCCGAGGCCGCGTGTCTGATGATAGCCCCACAGGTTGCGCAACGGCTTTCTTGACTCAAGCGGTCCTATAGACCCTTTCCAGTCATAGATATTGTCGACACCGTCGCCATGAGCCACACATCCGCCCGGAAAGCGCACAAAACGAGGCTTCAGATCAGCCAGAGTCTGCGCAAGATCTTTACGCAGTCCGTTCTCGCGTCCTTTAAACGTCTTTGTGGGGAAAAGCGATATCATATCGGCATCGAGCGAGCTCCCGGCAGGCACTGTAATAGCAAGCGACGCATCGCTTACCGTACGCGACGGTTTAAGCTCGGCCTTATACGTCGTCCATTCTGACGATGACACCTTTACTTTAGCGGACGACAATACCTTACCGGCTTTATCGACAAGTGCCACAGTCACAGCGACAGCTTTGGGAGAGCGCGCCATAAACGAAAAACGATAACGGTCACCTTTTTTAAGCGATATGCCGTCGTAACCTTCGTTTGTCAACGTCACCGCATTGCGTTCAGCATCAAGCGCTACATAATTAGGGTTGTTTTCATGCACCGGATTGTCGTTTTTAATAACAATGCTTCCGGCCGAGGACGACCATGCCTTTGTTGAATTCCAATTTTTGTCATTGCCCCTGTCTGACGGTGCATATTCAAAATCACGGTTCTGTATGAGCTCGGCATATAATCCGCCGTCGGCACCATAATTAATATCTTCAAAAAATATACCTACAAGTTTATCCGAAATAGACTTGCTTTCAGCCATACGGGGTACTATATCGACTTTAACCCCTTTAAGACCGGCAAAACGCTCTCCATCCTGCGAAGCCTGCTGCCCGAAAAGCGCATTTTTATCGTATCGGTCCTTCACATAGGCGTCAAGAGAGGCGATTACCTCTTCCGGCACAATCTGCACATATCCGCCCACTTCGACTCCGTTTATACTCACACTGTCAGGCCTTACCCTATACATGGGCCTCATATCACGCGGAAGATCCACCCGTTTCTCAAAATAGCGTTGCGGAGCCCACTTTATAAGGTCAGGCGACACAGCCAATGCCGTAACCTGCTTCTTACTGTCAGCATACCAGACGCAATTCCACATGCTATCGGCCACATTATATATAAGCTCCGGAGCAAACATTTTTTTATGGCTTCCCCAAGGACCGAAATCCGACCTTACAAAATCATATCCGTTACCTATACTCTGCCACTGCGCATCCTTATCGGCACGCCACGCTATGCGAAGACCGGAATTACCCTCGGGCAAAGAGTATGAAAACATCTCCACATTGTCGGCCGACATGACACCCGGCAATACCATAGCCATGCCGCACAAAACACACTGCAATTTCTTCATAATTCAAGGTTAATTATTTATTATATCAAAGTTATATATTGATTTTCTCTCCTAAAAAATGAGGTTTTCTGCCCGCAACCAGATCAAAGACCATTTTATCACGAGCAAGCCATTCACGAAGTGTAAGCCTGACACGCACAAAACGCCCCGCAATAACCGGAGCACCGACCGCAACCGCATCAATACCATTATGACGCGCTATAAAAAGCGCTCTCTCACAGTGATCGGGCTGCGATATTATCGTAATACTGTCGCAGCCGAACACCTCTTTTGCCCTTACAACTGAATCAAGCGTTCTGAAGCCGGCGAAGTCAAGTATAATCGCCTCTTCAGGCACCCCTCTGGCCATAAGAGAATCTCGCATAGCCATAGGCTCGTCATATCCACGGGTATGATTATCTCCGCTGGCTATTATATAGTCTATTTTCCCGTCATGATACAATCGCGCCGCAGTATTTATTCTCGTATAAAAGTAAGTGTTAGGTCTGCCTCGGCGATTGAGCGGATTAGTACCGAGCAATAATCCTACACGGTTGTACGGCACATCGTCTGCATCATACATATGGGCACCCGCATCATGTGCCACCGCAAGATTCACTCCGACAGTAAAAATCACAACAGCCGACATAAAAACAAAAATGCAGATCAACAAATATCGTTTTCTTAACAGACTAAATCCCATTTTGTGATGAATTAACGCATTCAAGTCATAATACATCACAAAGATACGAATTATACTGAATTATAGAGGCAATAGCCATAAATCATCAGTCAATTATATTGATTATTTTTTGGTTTATGTTTAATAACATAGTAATTTTGCACTCGAAATTAAAAATGGTTATGCAAAATATCAGAAATATTGCCATCATCGCACACGTTGACCACGGCAAAACCACTCTTGTGGACAAAATGCTTCTCGCAGGCAACCTCTTCAGAGAAAACCAGAATGCAGGCGAACTTATCCTTGACAACAATGATCTTGAACGTGAGCGAGGCATAACAATTCTCTCCAAAAACGTATCCATAGACTACAAAGGCTACAAGATAAACATCATCGACACTCCGGGACACGCTGACTTCGGCGGAGAGGTAGAGCGTGTACTTAACATGGCCGACGGATGTCTGCTGCTTGTCGACGCATTTGAGGGTCCTATGCCGCAGACTCGTTTCGTGCTGCAAAAAGCCATACAGATGGGTCTTAAGCCGGTAGTGGTGATAAATAAGGTCGACAAGCCCAACTGTCGCCCCGACGAAGTACAGGAGATGGTGTTTGACCTTATGTTCAATCTTGACGCCACCGAGGACCAGCTTGACTTCCCCACCGTATACGGTTCGGCCAAACAGGGCTGGATGTCGACCGACTGGAATAAACCCACCGACAACATACTTCCCGTACTTGACGCCATAATAGAATATATACCTGCGCCCACTACTCTTGAAGGCGACGCACAGATGCTCATTACCTCGCTCGACTACTCGAGCTATGTAGGACGCATAGCTGTAGGACGCGTGCACCGTGGCAGCCTGAAAGAGGGCATGGACATAGCGCTCTGCAAAAAAGACGGCTCTACAGTAAAACAACGTATAAAGGAGCTTCATACCTTCGAAGGCATGGGACGTAAACGAGTACAAGAGGTAAAATCAGGCGACATCTGTGCCTTGGTAGGCATCGATGGTTTCGAAATCGGCGATACCGTGGCCGATATCAACAATCCGGAGCCGCTTCCCCGAATAGCCATTGACGAGCCGACAATGTCAATGACATTTACTATCAACGACTCGCCGTTCTTCGGACGCGACGGCAAGTTTGTCACATCACGCCACATCGCCGACCGCCTTACCAAGGAGCTTGACAAAAATCTCGCTCTGCGCGTGAGCAAGGCCGTGCATGAGGACGTATGGACCGTATTTGGCCGCGGAGTACTGCACCTGTCAGTGCTTATCGAGACCATGCGTCGCGAGGGCTACGAACTTCAGGTAGGACAGCCTCAGGTAATAATCAAGGAAATCGACGGCGTAAAGTGTGAACCGGTTGAATTGCTTACGATAAACGTACCCGAAGAATATTCGAGCAAAATCATCGATATGGTTACACGGCGAAAGGGAGAGATGGTATCGATGAACACCCAGAACGACCGTCTGCATATCGAATTCAACATACCTTCGCGCGGAATTATCGGCCTTCGCAACAATGTGCTTACAGCGTCGGCCGGCGAGGCTATAATGGCCCACCGCTTCCTCGAATACCAGCCATGGAAAGGCGATATCGAAAGACGCACCAACGGCTCACTCATTGCTATGGAAGCCGGTACCGCATACGCCTATGCCATCGACAAGCTTCAGGACCGAGGACGCTTCTTTATCTTTCCGCAGGAAGAGGTATATGCCGGACAGGTGGTAGGCGAAAACGCCAAAGATAACGACATCGTGGTCAATGTCACAAAATCCAAGAAACTGACCAACATGCGAGCATCCGGTGCCGACGACAAAGCCCGCATAATACCGCCTGTAGTTTTCAGCCTTGAAGAAGCTCTCGAATATATAAAAGAAGATGAATATGTCGAGGTGACACCACATCACCTGCGTCTGCGCAAAATAATACTCGACGAGATAGAGCGCAAACGTGCCAACAAATCCTGACATTATTTGAAAATATACTAAACTTTTATACTTCTGAAGTGTCTTATAGATGTACTATAAGACACTTTTATTTTATAATCATGAACAAAATTATCAGAAAAATCCTTCCCGCGGTTGCCGTACTCCTTATGGCCGGCAACATACATGTCAACGCACAGAGAGTTGCCTCGGTCGAAAATTCCGATCTTCCCGAGGCTGCAAAAACATTCCTGAAAAAGCATTTCAACGGTGTAGCCATACATGAGTACGATAAAAAATTCTGGTCCAACTCCTATGAACTTGAACTGTCTGACGGAACCGACATAGATTTTGACTCCAAAGGACGCTGTACCGAAGTATCGGCCCCCGATGACAAACTCCTTGACGTAGCGCTTGTAAGGGAGTTGCTGCCGGCAGCGGCATGCCTTACTCTAACCAACGACAATCTACTCGAGTCGGTTGAAGAGATAGAGTACAATCCCTCAAAAGGCTATAAAGTCGAAGTCCGCCACGGCTCTCTTGACGATTACCGCTTTGACACCGGCGGCAAACTCATCAAAGTCACCCACGACGACTGACCAATGTCCATACAAAATAAAGGCTGCCATACAAAAACAGTATGGCAGCCTTTATTTTTGTATTTCAGTCAGGAACAGGCTATTCTTCCATAGATTCCGCGGCACCGATGAGTTCTTTTTCAGCGTCATCGGCAACATGATTGGGCTTCTCAAGTCCGTAGCCTTTTTTAGCATCAAGCGCTTTGAGAGCGAAACCGAGCAGCAATGCTGCCACTCCGCAACTGGCAAATACACACATCGGTACGGTATAGTTGTACTTCATCGGATCGGTCACCCCGGGATTGGACGCGACAAGCACACTTCCTATAATCATCGGGAACGCATAAAGGCCTATGTTCTGTATCCAGAAAATCAACGCATAAGCCGATCCGATAAGTTTCTCGTCAATAAGTTTTGGCACCGAAGGCCACAATGCCGCAGGCACAAGTGCAAAGGATATTCCGAGCACGACTACAGCGGTAAGTGTCACGATGACCGACTGCGTAGCAGGCACAATGAATGCAAACGTCAGATGACATAATATCATCAGTACGGCACCGAATATAAGCATAGTGGCTCCCTTGCCGTACTTATCGAGATAATGACCGAGGAAAGGCGTGACGGCGGCAGCGCCGAGAGGGAAGATGAAAAATACCAGTCCGGCATCTTTGGCCGAGAACTGAAGATTGCACTGAAGCATATTGATAGCATACTTCTGAAACGGAAATATAGCCGAATAGTAAAGTACACAAAGCAATGCCACCAGCCAGAAAATAGGCAGACGCAATATCTTGCCGATATCTCTTACACGGAACGGATCGTCTTTCTCCTCTTGAACACCTTGCGAGTCAAGCTTCTTATCCATGAATCCATAAGTGATGAAGCATATGAGTCCTATGATAAGCAGAAGCACCGCATAAGCCACCGGACGCGATACCTCTACAGGCACGATGGAAGCTATGACAGGAGCGCCGACAACCACTACGGCCACTCCCACACGCGCTATAGCCATCTCGACACCCATGGCAAGAGCCATCTCCTTGCCCTTGAACCACTTCACGATACCGCGCGATACGGTTATACCGGCCATCTCCGCGCCACAACCAAATATCATGAATCCTATGGCGGCAAGCTTGGCCGAAGCCGGCATTCCGGCATAGAAAGGAGTCACATTCCACCATGCCGAAGGCAGGTTCAGGTTTTCGGTAAGAAACACAGCCACGGCACTGTCCTGAAATCCCTGTGTCACGGCATAGTAGTTAAGGCTTCCGCCCGCAACCATCACCGCTCCCGACAGGACGGCGGTAAACCTCACGCCCATCTTGTCAAGTATTATGCCGGCAAATATCAGGAAGAACACAAACACGTTAAGAAACGGCTCGGAACCGGCAAAGTGACCGTAAGCTACGGGGTCCCATCCGCGCTGTTCCTGAAGAAGTTCCTGAAGCGGTGACAGGATGTCAACAAAAATGTAGGCGAAAAACATCGCCGAGGCAAGAAGCGCCAACGCCGTCCAGCGTGCCCACTTTTTCTCGCAGAGCGCCGCGCCAAGAGGGTTGGCCTTGATGTTAGATGTAGTCATTGATACTATAGCTATTATTTATGTGATTAATTCTTTTTCACAAAAGTACACAAAACCGCATAAATGACAGAAATAATCCTTAAATTCGTAACATTATTTATATAATTGCTATGTATTCCCGAAAGCCGTTTACCTTTGACCGTGTCGTAAGACTGATAATAACTTGCCTCATCATTGCCGGCATACTCATGCTTATCAATGCTTTAAAAGGTGTGTTGCTGCCATTCTGCGTGGCGTGTCTCATAGCTTACATCTTCGAGCCGTTCGTTCAGTTCAATCGTCGTCTGCTACACCTGCGCGGACGTGTCATCGCGATATTCGTGACCCTTTTTGAGGCCTCGTTTATATTCGGCATATTGTGCTACATACTTGTCCCCATGATAATTTCCGAGATGCAGCACATGGGCCATCTGCTGAAAGTATATTCCGAGACCGAACTCGACATACCGTTTCTACCCGGAGAGATACATGACCTGATCAAAAAATACATCGACCTCGAGTATCTGTCTAAAATCATGCGCAACGAAGACCGCATGAAACTTATCGAAAACCTGTTGTCGTCAACATGGTCCATAGTTACGAGCGGTATAAGCATGATAATCGGCGTATTCAGTTGGTTCATAGTATTTCTATATGTCATCTTCATAATGCTCGACTACGAGCGGCTCGCATCGAGTTTCCGCCGCATGGTGCCCCCTTCCTACCGCAAGACGGTGTTCAAGATAGGCAACGACATCCAACGGTCGATGAACCACTACTTCCGTGGACAGGCCCTCGTGTCATTCTGTGTGGGTGTGCTTTTCTGCATCGGTTTCCTCATAATCGACATGCCGCTTGCCATTGTGCTCGGACTATTCATAGGACTGCTCAACATGGTGCCATATCTGCAGCTCATATCGCTGATTCCAACAACGCTGCTGTGCCTTGTATGCTCGGTGGACTCCGGCGTGAATTTCTGGGTAATATTCTGGGAGTGCATGGCCGTCTACTGTATCGTGCAAGCCATTCAGGACCTTTTGCTAACACCGAAAATCATGGGAAAGGCCATGGGGCTCAACCCGGCCATCATACTCCTGTCGCTGTCTATATGGGGATGTCTGCTCGGGTTCCTCGGACTCATTATAGCACTTCCGCTTACCACCCTGCTGCTTGCTTACTATGACGAATACATAACCTTTCTGCAGCGCCAACGCCAGCGCCGACGGCACAACAACGGGCCGGCCCATCGCGTTACCGCTGCTGACTCCGACGATACTCAGTCATCCTGATCCGGAAGCGGCTTGGCCTCCATTATGCGCCGGGCTAACTCGAGGTCGCGCCTGAAAACAAGCAGCTTTATCTCGCCGAGCGAAGTCACCGTTATCGGATAGACCGTCGACATTATCTCGTTGTTAATTATGCAGGGTACTCCGTTGGTCTCAAGCACACCTTTAGCGATATAAGCGTCGGCATCGCTGTAATAGGTGCCGAAAACCACCAGATCACTGTCTTTCATAACGCAGTTATTTTATGTTTCGTTGATTCAAGGCCTTGTGATAGCGGGCCGCATTGGCCTGATGTGTCGCATAATCTGAGGCAAAATTATGGCGCCCCGAAAAATCCTCTTTGGCACACATGTACAAATACTTATGGGGACGTGAATCAAGTATGGCATCCATGGTCCGGGCCTCCGGCATGCGTATAGGGCCCGGCGGAAGTCCGGCATACTTATATGTATTATAGCGTGATGATGCACCAAGATGACGTGACGTGATACGTCGCAGACTGAAATCGCCTACGGCATACTTGACCGTCGGGTCGGCCTGCAGCTTCATACCCTTGTCAAGACGGTTTATATAAAGGCGTCCCACCACTGCACGCTCAGCACGGTCATTAGTCTCCTCTTCGGCGATGGACGCCACCGTAGCCACTTCGACAGGCGACAATCCGAGCGCTTTAGCTTTGGCACGGCGCTCGTCGGTCCAGAAGCCGTTGCGATGCTTGAGCAAAGTCTCCACAACATATTTCGGCGAAGCTGTCCAGTAAAATTCATAAGTGTCAGGCAAAAACGCGGCTATATACCCCGGCTTCTTGAAGCCCGCAGCCGGCAAGACATCATTGCACGCTGCGACAAATGAAGCAGAGTCGGCGGCCATGCGCTCACCAACTCTTGCAGCAAGTTGCCCGAGTGTACGCACATTGTTAAATGTAAGCTTGACAGGTGTCTGCCTGCCGCGCGATATAGTTCTGTAAATATCCAGCGATGTCATTCCCGGGTCTATGCGATAAGCCCCTGCTGCACGCGACATGTCACCGCCGCCCAACCGCCATAAAACGGCAGCTTTACCTCCTGCATTGCCAAGTTGTCGCGGAAGCATCTCGAGCAGCCGCTCCTCGGTCATAGTTGAGTCGACATACACCCACTCCGCCTTATCGCCGCCATAGCTCGCTCCCGTATAAGTTCGCCACAGCACCACAACCACCACCGCGGCCAGTACTCCAGCCGCCAGTATAACTGTCATAACTCGTCCTGCCTTACTTCTTTTCATAAATATACATCACGATTTATTCACTTGCAAAGATACGTATAAGTCGAATACAAAACTAAACTTGTTTAAGTTTTGTTAAGCGCAAGTATCTTGGGCGAAGCAAACCTACTCTTTACGCCTTAACAATTAGTTAATTAAACTTTTCCTGCTGTTTTTTCAAAAAAAATCATTATTTTTGTAAAAATCTAATCAACTACATTAATTAACCTTATATACCAAATATACCAATTTTATGACACATAAATTATTATCATTTTATTTGTACGACGGTTGGGGCGGCTTATATAATGGCTGGTGCTATGACTGCAATATCGCCAATCCGATTGAAAATTTCTCATCTGACCGTATGGAATTATTTATTAATAGTTATAAACTATAATTCTGATTATTATGAAAAGAAGTATTTTTGCATTGTTTATGCTGGTTGTCTTTTGCACTTCGTGCCATGACACAGAAGACGTAATTTTAGATGGAGATCCCTTAATCTACTTACTAACCGACGAAACGACACTTGAGTGCGTGAGT
Organism: Heminiphilus faecis; assembly: GCF_008728965.1. Taxonomy (GTDB): domain Bacteria; phylum Bacteroidota; class Bacteroidia; order Bacteroidales; family Muribaculaceae; genus Muribaculum; species Muribaculum faecis. The sequence continues at coordinate 15,138 of NZ_VSMC01000036.1, forward strand.
GGGGATAGGATTGATGTTGTAATACCGCAACAACAACATAGCGTACAACTTAAATTTGTAACCGAAGTAAAGACCGGTTTATCAATAATTGACAACGCCGATAATACGTCTGTTGAGTTTGCAGCCGGCTACTCGTTCGAAGACAAAGTGGTTTATGTATAATCCGCAAATCCAAAAATCCGGCGAAACCAAAACGAAAGGTTCAAAATCCGGCAAAAATCGGGGAAAATCACAATTCCAAGCGGTTATTGAAATATAAATCGCGCAACATCGGAATGATAAAAAAGAGCATCGGAAGCCAAGCAAATCCGATGCTCTTTTTTGCATATTAATCACGCAACATTATAAAGCATCATGTCCGTGTAATGGGAATTATAGTTCATTGATGCGTTGAACTCCTTTCGTGTGGCTCCGATGAAAGGATTGCCGATTTCCTTATTCTTGCCGAGCCAGTCGCACAATTCGACGATAGAGGACTTGTCGGAGGTGAAATATACATATCTGTGGCCGACAAGGACCGTGAGGACATCAAGGTAATCAGACAGTTTCCAGTACATGTTGTAAGTGCCGGCATCCGTGCTGAGATACGGAGGATCGACAAGGAACACCACATCATCCCGGTCACGATACTTCTCGAACAGTTCGCGGTAATCGCAGCTTTCAACCACAATACCGTCAAGATAACCATTAGCATCATAACCGGAACGCCTGATACGGTTATACATGGTATGCTTGCGCATCTCCTCCAGTGTAGTGGCATACTTCATCGAGAACAGCAACGATGTTGACAGCGTGATATAGTCTACAAAGCCGGTTTCCGCCTCTTCCTCCGCCATCATATCAAGGATGCGTTCCCTGATTGGCTTAGGCACAATCTTCAGCCTCGGCACGGAAACCAGAATGTCACGCAGACGGTCAAGCATGGTATTCGTGCGGCCGATATTCTCAATCCGGCGTCGGTAATTGTCAAAATCGTTATATACCACGGTAGCGTCCGGACGTTGCCGTTTGGTTATATGGGACAGCAGCCCGGAACCGCCGAACAGGTCCACAAACACCTTCGCATCCTTAACCTCGCCAAGAACCTTGATATATTCTTTGGCGAACATGCGCTTCTGGCCGACAAACGGCAGGGGCGCAGATAAATATTCCTTTTTCATCTTGTTTCTTGTTTTTTCGGTTGCAAAGATCGCAATAATCAGGATAACAAAGCAGCGGGTCCACAGTCAAGGTACTGCAAATCCGCTGCATTGGAACAGTGTTATAACGCTGTTCGTCACACGTTCAGATCGAACTTCACGCCCTCTTCACCGGCAAGCAGACGGCGGGTGCGCTCCTCGTTGTTTTCGTATATATGCACGTTGCCCAGATTGAGCGTGATGGATTTCAGGGGCAGGTCAATCTGACGTGACATAAGGTACAGGTGGTACAGGTCGGCAGGGAGTCCCAGATTGGCGTCGGAGCTGCGCTGGTACGCTGTCATTACCAGCTCACCGCCTTCTATCTGGAACTGCACCAGACTGAGGCACGGAGCCTGATTGCTCTCTGCATCCGTGGAACCGAGGAACAGCACATAGTTCTTGCTGTTGCGCTTCTCCCTGTTGATCTTGGCAATAAGTGGGGGCAGTTTCTCAAAATAAGTGGGGTAACTGTTGACAAGGGTCTGGCCGCAATAGTCCCACCAGTTTATGCCCGCCTCCCGGTAACGCTCCACCGAACGCTCGCCGCTCATAAAGAGCGACAGTTCCGTTTTCAGTTTCTTACGGGCTATGCCGTGTCCCTCGAATATATCGAGCAGGTCACCCGGCAAAAGCGAAAGCCTCTCGTTGAGCAGGTAGATGATACCGCCCTTCCGGTTCTCCTGACGTCTGCCGTCAGTGAGAATCTTGTTCAGAATGTGATGATATTTGTTCATAGCCTGTGACATTATGGGTTATGGCGCAAATATACCACGTCTGAGCGCGTCTTATGCCGGTCCGGGCATATCTATACTGCACGGGGTATACAGTCGCTCTGGAAGCGTTTAATCAACGAATAGACCTTGCGCTCGCTTACGGCATACTTCTCGGCAAGCAGCACAACTATATAAGACACCTTCTCGCCATCGGCAAGCATACGGGAATAATCGGCATACAGGTCGATATAACGGGTATCCTCAAGCCTCACCCCGGAGGCATAGAGCCGGTTTAACAGCTCTCTATGGAAATTTAATATCTCAAATATCTTCATTTTACGCAATTATTTGTAATTTTGCAGCACTCTTGGAAAAGCCACTCTACTTTGACCCTTTTGGCCAAACAGAATTTACCCACCTTGGCCATAATATGATTGACCCTTTAAAGTCCTGGTGTTAGGGGTCAATTTTATTTTACCCTTTTAATTCTCTAT
>NZ_VSMC01000037.1 GCF_008728965.1 Heminiphilus faecis
ATAGAGAATTAAAAGGGTAAAATAAAATTGACCCCTAACACCAGGACTTTAAAGGGTCAATCATATTATGGCCAAGGTGGGTAAATTCTGTTTGGCCAAAAGGGTCAAAGTAGAGTGGCTTTTCCATTCAAAGGGGTTTCTATGCCCAAATCTGAGCTCAATGCCTATGGCGTTGGGCTTTTGCGTTTGAGTGAGGCACATATCAATGCCGAAAACTTTGAGCGCGAAGAAATCGAATATATCGGGAAATGCAGCATCCGCCGGCATAAGGTGGTACTGGGTCGTATCGGGAATAATTGGGCTGTCGGAGGTCGTACTTCTAAGGTGCGTCGTAAAGTGACCGCTCAATTCCAAGCAAACTTGCGGTTCCGTGCCCACTATGTGATTGAGGGCAAAAGAGTGACTGTGTTACATACTTCCGTCAATATGACCGCTGAAAAAGCGATGAGTGCGTATGAGTGTCGTGATACTTCCAAGCCTCTTTCTGAGATGAGTGCGAGGGAAATCTTCAACGCTGCCAAAGGTCGCAGACCGTCACGCAAAAACGCTCCCAAAATGGGTCTGTCAACACGTTTGGCAAACTCCGTCCGTATGGAAAAATAATATCAACCCAATAAAAATTCAACAAAATGATTAGAACAGTTTATTACATCTGCGGTCGCCCTCGTGTGGCTGTGAGAGTCGCCTCCTGCTCTGGTGGTAAGTACATCAATTACGCTAACCCTTCAAAATCCAACAAAAAATGAAATCACTTCTCAAAACCCTTGCAGTCGGCTGTGTGGCTGCTTTCCTCGGTGTCGGCTGTGCCGTTGCTGCCTCTTTCGTGAAGTATCAGGACGAAATCACTGCATCTCTTGCGGAATATCCGTCTGAAAACCGCCCCGTGAGCGGAATGTTCTTCTCCACTGAATATGTGGTGGAAGAGTATGAATATGACGATGCCTATTGTCTGCTCTATGACGATGCTGACGCAAATCTCTTCGAGTGTGAAATCCTCGTTGACCTTGAAACCTTCCAAATGGTTCACAACTACATCGAAGAGGGCAAGAAACTCGTCGGCGCCCTGGTGCTGAATGAGGATTACAGTTTTGACGGTCTGGAGGTGTACACCTTTATGCCCGACCCTGAATTTGAGATGGCAGACGCAAGTGCAAATCTCTAAAAATTCCAAGCGATGAAGAAACTCATTCTCACAATCATTCTTGCGGTGGCTGCTGTGTCCGCTTATGCTGCCGATGATGTCAAAAACGACACAATCCCCGTGAATAACTCCCAAATCGTGAAGATAGTCGAGGACGAAAGCGTCAACTCCAAAGGGAATAAAACGACCAAGTTCTATTTCCTGTACAATGGTGAGTTGATACAGGCTTCCCGACACGTTGTGGAGTCATACAATCTCTGCAAAAAGCACGATGCAAAATGCCGCCTCGCTGTGGTGGTGAACAAGAAAACCAACCGCAAACGTATCATTCTAAACTAATATCAACTATGGCTAATTATGATGCAATGACCACCTCCGAATTGGAGGAAAAGCGCGACAATCTTGCGGAACGAATGATGCAGTCAAACGACACTGCTGAAATCGAACTGCTCAGTCAGGAAATTGAGGGTATCGAGGATATTCTCAATGAGCGCGATCCGCTGGCAGAGGATTAAACTGCCAAAATCAAAATCAATAGCCGGTGCTTCATCTGAGGTGCCGGCTTTTTCTTTCACTTCTAAAATCCAAAACAATGAGAATAAATTTTTCAAGCGTATTAGAGAGCGTATTCGCTCAGTACGAGTCAACTGATGAGTTAAAATCTGCTGCCAATGGTCTTATCAAGCAGGTTCAGACCGCTTATGAGGCTCGATATACAGAAATCGCTGCCGGTGCGTCCAATGTCAAAGCCAAAACCGCTACTCCGGCACCCACTAAGACTGAAACCAAGTCCAAAAAGGACAAGACACCCAAGGCAAAACCTGCTGAAGCTCCCAAAGCTGAAACCAAGACCGCCGGAGAAACTGATACTCTCATCGCCATAACCGACACGGCTGCCATCAAGAAACTCGGTCTGACCTTCGAGAAGTACAATGACCGTTGCTGGGTGCTTCGTGGCAATACCAAGCCTCTCCGCAAAGTCCTCAAAGAGCAGTTCAAAGGTGTATTCAATAGCCATTTGACCGGTGGCGAAGGCTGGGTTATCAAGACCGCCAATGCCCAGGAATGTGCAACCGCTCTCGGACTTAAAGCAAAGGTCGCTTGACTGAATTGATTAGGGCGGTGTGCTCAAAAACATCGCCCGACTTCAATTATTAACATCCGTTAAGAAAATTCTGAGAGCGACTTCAACTAATACGAATAAAACGCTTATTAATATGAAAACCCCTCTTTTCAATCTTATCAAAGCACTTTTGATATTTGCGATTATGTTTATCGCAACCATCTATAAATTCTCACGCCGCCACTATCGCCGCTTCTGTATCAAAGTGCTGTGGAAGAAATTTCACATCCGTACCTCGGTGTATCATCAGTGGCATGATCGCCGTGCAAAGAAGATGCAGCTCGCTCTCAATGCAGAACATCAAGTTGTCAACACCCCAACAATCAACTTCCTATGAATGAGAAAATAATCAACCGCATGACCAATATCGTTGCGGACTTAATGAAGAGCTTTCAAAGCGACTTCACTAAATACGATAAGCCTTACATCGAGGCTGCCGATGAGTCAAAATTCCCGATGCTGTGGATTGTGGGTGAAAGTCATACTCACTTGCTCAGACTTGGTGATTACGATGAGCACTTTAATACTGATGAGGCTGCCAGATATGCTCACGCCCAAGGCTCCAACCCATTCACTGCCTATCTTGATTGGCTGGGTGGTGATAAGATTTTCTTAATCACTAAGGATGAGGTTAAGGAAACCACCGAAAAAGCAGCTCGTGAAGTTATCCGTGATGTAGTTACGCCAGTTGTCGAGAATTGGAAAGCGAAGAATGGTCCGCTTCCCAAAAATTTCAAGATGCCCGTCCGCTTCAAGAATATCACTTTCGGCAAACTGAAAGAAATGTTCCGTTCCGAAGAGAACCGTGATGGAAGAACCTTAATTCAGATTCTGCGTGAATTTCGCAACTATCGTAAGACGGCTGATGATCATTTCTATGAAGTCACATACTATCCGACACGTAATGAGTTCACTTTCTGCGAATACCGAAATCGTCAAGAAGGTCTTACCGGTGGAATAGTATTTCACGGCTGGCCCGAAACAGGCTATCAACAGAATTATGCCTACCAAATTGACCCGTCTTTCGGCTGGTCAAAACACACCTAAATACTGAGCCTTATGGACTTCTACGATTTTCTACTCCTCAACAATGCAGACAACATTAAACAGAAGAACGGGATTCATATCTCTGATGTGTCCGCAAGAAAAGGCACTTATTCTCCCACCAAAGGAGAGAAACAGCCTTGTATCAGAGTCTATCTTGACAAGACTGACCGCAAAACCTACTATCAGTTTGCTCCACTCTTCAGAATTATCGGAGATACCTCGGTATTGATGACCGAAGTAATTAACGGAGATTGGAATACTGATGAAGAGCTTGATTTCAAGTGGGATGATTTTTCACTTGACCTCAAAGACGTCAAGAGATTTGTTTTATTCGCTTATTCCTGAAACTATGAATGATAATTTATTGATAGAAACCAAAGAGATTGGTGACTATCGCATCAAGATATATCACGACGATTACCCAAGTTGCCCGGTACAAGATTGGGATATGGGTGCAATTCACATTTTTGAGCATCTGGAACACGGACGCTATTGGCTAAGTCAGAGCTGCGACTGGAAAGAACACGTTTCCAACTGTCGTGAATATTCAGTAGCTGATATTCTCCAGCGTGTAGCTGCTGAAGTGGTGGAACAGAAAGACATCATCAAGTATTTCAAAGTTGGCAAGGTGGATGGTTTGCGGTTCTTCTACGACCGTTCACAGCGTCAATGGGTTCTCCAAGGCAAACGAGGATATGGTCTATATGAGGGGCAATGGCTAAATGACTTGGAAATTGACCCTTCCGACCTCAAAAAATATGACTACCGAATGGAGTTATTGGAGCCACTGGATGAGGATGACTTAATGGCCCTTATCCAAGAGTGTGCAAAAGACTTTGTGATAAAAGAATGGGATTCCAGCGGATATTCCCAGGGCGATCACATGAGAGGATTTTCCTATATGACCAAAAAGATGTTCGATGAGCGTTGTGGCTTCTCTCCCAACCACTACAAAACTTGGCAAGAACAAGCCATGTCAGTGATTGACGGAGAAGTTAAGTGTATCGGAATGTGGGCTTGGGGAGATGTCAAAGGTTATGTTCTGGAGAAGAAAGAGGCATACACCAAAACCTATTCTGATGGTCGCAAAGTTGAGTCATTTGACTGGATAGAAACTGACTCTTGCTGGGGTTTCTATATGGAAACTGAGGAACTTATAGCCGAAGTTATTGCAGAACACGATTTGAAAGAGGCTGCTTAAAAATTCACAAAATGCGTTACCCGGAACCGATATTCTCTAACAGCCTGAAGAAGAGAATTAAGCAAATCAACAAAACTCAGGCTCGCAAGCTGTATGAGGCTGGGGAGACAGTTTATCTGCTCCCTTGTCTTTGCAATGTCGATGGAGTATGGATTAATCCTTATCCCATCAATAAAGAAAATGCAGTATGGTATGGTCAGACATTTGATGATGATGTCTGGAGCTTCACCAGTTACAACTGCTGTTCAGAACTTGGTAAATATCCAATATTCTTCAAAATAATAAATTGAACTACAATGGAATTTATTAGCTGTAAAAATAATGGCGGCCCGATGTTTGTCATCGCAACTGGAGAGCAATATATCTTCAAAGATAACTTCAGTGGAGTGGTAGCAATCGCCAAAAAAATCAATTTGGAGGCGGAATTGGGCACTGACAAGGCCACATTTGAGATTGAATATTGCGCCCAAATAAGTGAAGAAACTATCAAGCGCATTATTTCAAAACATCAAAGTCAATATATACCGGTTAAGGTTGAATATCATTTTAACCTCAATAAACAAGCTGGCACAAGTGGTTTACCGTATCTTCTGGAAATCAAAGCAATAAAACGTAAATAAAATGGCGTCACAAGAAATAAGAAATGTCGCTCTAAAGTATTCTGAAACCAAGAGTTTTATAGAGGGCGGGCAAAAGTATGAAATAAAAGTCAAAATCTCATTTGATGATGACTGCAACAACAAGTGTTTCGATTTCAGTGTAACTGGAGAGATCGTGCGTATTACCAAGAATGGTAGGCGCATAGATGAGATGAGTGGCTGTATTCACGATGAAATTCTCCGCTATTTCCCGAAATACGCCTCTTTTGTTGAGATGCACTGTCGTAACAGAGAAGGGATGCCGATACACCCATTCGCAAACGGCTTTTACCATCTCACTCACGGGAATACCCAAACTCTTATGGAAGATTGGTGGATAACTGAAGATGATGGTGAGAAAGCTGTAAGGCTTTTCAAAGCTGTCGATCAGGAAGAGTTCACATATCTGCTCTACAAACTTGGCTTCATTGAGCGTGCTAAATGGAAAGCCGAAGCAGCTATTCAAAAACTTGAAGAGCTGACTGGAAAGGAGTGGGTGAACCCTTATTCTCCTGAAGAAGAGCGTCTGTATAAAATGCCGGAAGGTCTGTTTGAAAAAGTAGAACAGAGAATTTCAGAGGGGTATTATACCGAAGAAACGGTTGCTCAGAGAGCAAAAGATGAACAAGAGCGTAAGTTGAACGAAGCTCGTCAGAAAATTATTGACGAAGCTCGTGTAAAGACTGAAAAAATTAGGGTTGAAAGAGATATAATGCTCTTTATCCTTGATGCGGGACTTCCAATAGACAATGTGATTTATTATAGTCACACAAAAAGGGTTGTGTTCAACTGGCAAGATTCGTCATATCGCTCTCATATTTCCTGGGAGGATTTGGATAAGCTCATGGCTAAATCTGATGAAGAGTATCGTATTCCGGCTTACACTATTTTTACGCTTGAAGAAGCGTATAAGCAGAAGAAAGACCGGGGTATAGTAATTATGGGCGATGGGTTTGAGTCTTGTTGGACTGGAGAGCCGTTACCTTATCCTCACAACTCTCATAATTTCAAACGTCAAATCCATCAGGATAAGAAATGAGAGTAAAATCAATGACTGTTGCAGAAGGGAAGCGTGTAAATATCTCACGCTTCCCCAACTTTCACCGAAGTGGCTCAATAAAGGGTATGAAACAGATGTATTATGGGAAGTCTGCTTTACTTGTAAAGTGTGGCTCGTATATCTACAATGTTTCAAGTGAACCGATCATTTACAATCAAGCCAAGTAAACAATATGAAAACCAAAATATATTCCATTGTCAGATTTGTGCAAAGCGCAGATGATGAGCAGGAACTGACCAGCATAGCACACGGTCAGTTGGAATATGTCATCGACCTTATCCCGGAAACTGATGAGGTGCAGGATGTGACTATTCCTTAAAAACTCTTAAAAATCTCGTTCTCATTCTAATTTTCTTCTACAATGAGACTATTCCCATAAAAACATAACAACCAAAAACGTATGACACCACAAGCTACGAACTGCCTTGAATTATATCGAGGTGGCAATCCTGCTACTATCAAGCAGTTGCTAAAAAACCAGAAGCCCTCTGTCTTAGAGGAATTGAAAAATCACTTTGGCACCAACGACCTTGACAAGCTGGCCGTCTGCCTCAGCAAAGGTAAGTAACACATCATCAAAAATATAAAAATATGATCTCAGACGAAATCGCAAAAACCATCTACGCTTCTCTTCCGATGGATGAGAAGCTGAAACTTGCTCTCTTCAGTGACTTCGGTGAAGAAGCACAGGCTGTGTATGACTTCATCAAATCTCCGATAAAGGAGGTTGAGCAAATCAAAATCGACATTCAGCAGACTGAAGGCTCTCATCAAGCCATTCTGAATGATGGAGTGTACTACATCTACGAGGATAACACAGTTGAAAAGTTCGACTACAAGAAGCGCAATGCTCCGACAAAGACGGTAAAGCGTATCGGCGTAGTGATGGGTCGCCATGCTCTCGCAGTCAATCTGGAGGATTATCCGGAACAGCCCCTTACCAACCAGAAAGACCCCGGCGGTTATGACGGTTACATCACTGAATATGATGATGCTGTTGCTGATTGGAACGGCCAGTCAAACACTGAGCATATCAAGTCTATCGGCACCGGCATAGAGCTGGAGGATGACGAGTGGATCCCTTCAGTTGCTGAACTCTATCTCATCTATCTCAACAAGCGTTCAATCAATGCCGCCATCGAACTTAGCGGCGGTAGCCGCATTAAGGATGGCTGGTATTGGACCAGCACTGAGTACTCGGCGACGGGCGCTTGGTACTTGTACCTGGACGACGGCACCCTCACCTGGCTCGCTAAGGCCACGGGCAGCAACTACGTCCGCGCTGTGGCAGCATTTCATTAACCCTTAACCCCTTTATCCCTTTAACCCTTGGAGCGAAGCGACACGAGCGTAGCGAGTTAGGGATAAAGGGGTTTAACTTTTACTTCTATGGAACGCCTCAATCTTGATCATGTTCGTCAGTTATTACGAGCAAAGAATAATGAGGCCGTCAAAGAAATAGAACCTCAAATCATTAAATTCTGTAAGTACAAATTAAGTAAGTGCATTGACTCGATAGAGATAAAACAGGCATTTCTACTTACGTTTGAATCTCTTTATAATGGCAAGAAAAAAGACTCAACTGACCCATTACCAGACTATTTATTAGGTCTGTTAGATGAGCTTATGAGTGAATATGGATTAGTCAAAATAGATGACTTCAAATCCCTCCAGACTGATGATGTAACCTTATATTGCTGGAAACATAAAGGCAAATGGCATACCAACCCGGTAATCCTCAATAAAGTAATTGATGATGCCAAAGTTGAAATACGGTACACTCATCACGAACCTATGAATGGCTTTGAGCATACTTTCAAAGCTAACACCTTCAAATTCGCAATCAGACAGTTGACTTCTCCCCCAAAGGAGAATGTAAACACAAGATATACATTCTTTTTCTTTAACTCCTAAAAATCTTTCAATATGGAATTTACCACTTTTGAAACTGCTATCAAGAACTATCTTGACAAGCGCGCTGAAGATGATGCTCAGTTCGCAACAACATACGCAAAACCCAACAAAAATATCAAAGAGTGTTGCAAGTACATCTTCCAGCAAGTCGAAAAGAACAAGCCCAAGGGTGAGCGTTGTGTCGGTGTTTCCGACGATGAGGTATTTGGACTGGCAGTCCACTACTATGATGAAGATGACATCGTAGTAGAAGGCCCCAAGAATAAAGTGGAAGCCGTACAGAGTCCTTCTCCAGAACCCCCAGCCTCCCCTGAGCAGATCACTTCAGAAGAAAAGCCTAAGCAGCGCAAACCAAGAAAGCCCAAAGCTGCTGTTGACCCCAATATCCCGGAGCCGCTGGATATTCCGATTTTCTAATCCTTTCAGCTCTTTCACAATATGAAACCCAGAAACAAATTTCAAAGAAAAATTTTGGAGTTATCCAAAACACTCTCTCCTTTGAACGAACATCAATATAAGGAAGCTGTCAGGAAAGTGGCTCCGCATATTGCCAAGTACAATTCTAAGAAAGAATATGTGTGTCTGGATTGTGGTCACTCTTGGAAAGGTGATGAGGCTACTAAGGTTGTATGTCCTCACTGCTCCGCAAAGCTGGATGTTGACAAAACTCGCAAGTGGAATTTTTGTGATAGAGCTTATTTCGCAATCGTAACCAAGCGTGGAGGTTGTCAGGTTGTTAGAATGTTCTTTATGCAGACAAATCTGAGAAGAGGCGAGAAGGCTACATACTGGATTAGTGAGGCTTTTCAACGCTGGCTTACTCCAGATGCCAAAGAAGTGATAGTTGGTCGTGCTCGACATTGGATGTGCAGTTATTGCGATATATGGAACTATGACAGCGAAATGGAAATCCGAACAGAAAACTACGGCCACTATGTCACGCCTTACAAAGTTATCGGGCAATCTTCAGTGATTCCAGAAATCCGAAGAAACGGATATAACGGTGATTTTCATAACTGTTCCCCATATACTTTGTTCCAACGCTTACTCACTTGCAATAAAACTGAGACGGCATGGAAATTAAGGCAATACAAAATGGTAGCTTTCTCATTGGCTAAAAAGTATGAGTTTGAGAAATATTGGCCCTCCGCTAAGGTCGCTTTCCGGCACAATTATAAGATTACCGATGCTTCAACTTGGTATGATATGCTCGACGCTCTTGAATACTGTGGGAAAGATTTGAGAAATCCAAAATTCATCTGTCCTGACAATCTTAAAGAGGCTCATGATTTATGGATTGCTAAAAAGCGAGCTAAGATGGATGAAGCAGATAGACGAAGAGAGCGTGAAAGACGGATGACACCAGAACAACGCTATCAAGCCAATAGCAAGCATGATGAGGCTCAATATAAGCAAGCCAAATCCAAATTCTTAAATTTGGAATTTGTCGATCAGGAAATTGTTGTTAAGCCTCTTCAATCTGTAAGGGAATTTTTGGATGAAGGTGAGTATATGCACCATTGCGTATTCACTAACAAATATTATTCCAAGAATAATGTGCTTATACTTCACGCTTTGGTTGAGGGCGTATCAATCGCAACTATAGAGTTTTCATTAGAAAATTTCTCAATCGTACAATGTCGAGGAAAGTATAATAAAACCCCAATGAGTTATGAACGAATAACATCACTGGTCAATTCCAATATACCGAAAATAATTTCAAAAACCGCATAACTGCTATGACTGAAGAACTAAAAATCGCTATGATAGCCATCAATAAGTGGATGTTTCATGGCTGGAACTACGAGTCAGTTCCATTGACAATCAAGACCCCTTATGGCACAACCGACACCGTGAATGTGCCACAATTCATTAAAGAGGTCAAGTGGACTTGCAACACCAGTCACATGCTGGAAAAATGGAACAAGGCAACTCGTACCCAAGACCCAGATACATATATGACAAAGTTCTATGCGGAGCTTGATAATAACAACCGTCGGCTCTTACTGGAGTGGGTTATCCAAAACTACAATGGTGAAAGATCTTTATTCTAACGAATATGGAAGTATATAGCGTACAAGTTGAGTATGCAGGTGAACGACCGGGCGAAGACTGGCATGGTCACACACTGTGGTCAACACTTGAAGGTGCAAGGCGTGGCCTGAAAAGCGAGCGTGATAGTATTCTTCATAAAAATACTTGGCTCAACAATGAAAACTGTATAGAAATTGATAAGGAGGATCATTTCTTGGCAGGCGATGACCAGGAGTCCTACGACATTACAATCAGCAAAGAAAAAGTCCATGAATGACAAAATATTAGAGATGTTTTTCGACATCAAACGATGGACGTATGCCATTGATAAAGGTGTTGGAAAACATATCAACAAAGCTCATCTCTACCAGCTCACCAAACCTGAGACCAGAGCAGCGATGTATGCCGCAATCAGGGATGGGAAATATGAAATAGCTCCACCTCATACGGCACAGATACCAAAGGACAACGGAGATTTTCGCACAGTCTATATCAACGAGCCCGTTGACCGTGTATTCCTTAGCATTGCCAACGACCTCTTGTTTGAACTTATGCCTGAGATGATTCATCCAGCTTGCCAGTCCTACCAAAAAGGGATAGGATGTGGTAAGATCGTGAAAGAAATATCTTGGAAAATATGCGAGACCAAGGGCGATGTCATTGGATGGAAATCTGATTTCAGCAAGTATTTCGATTCCGTTCCCATTCGGTTTATTGACGAAGCCTTTGATAAGGTGGAAGCCAAATACGGTCATTCAGCTATCATAGATGTGCTCCGTAAGTATTATCACTCCGACTGGTATTTTGATGCAGACGGCAATCTCCAGAAATCCTATCAATCACTCAAACAAGGCTGTTCGGTAGCCTCTTGGTTAGCCAATGTGGTTATGTTTAGTCTTGATGAACGATTGAGCAAGCTGGATGGCGAATATGTCCGCTATTCTGATGACGCTCTATTTGTCGGTCCTGATTATATGAGAGCAATGGAGATTATGTCTGAAGAAGTTGCTATGCGAGAAATGACACTCAATCCCAAAAAGATAGAGTATCTGACCCACACTCGATGGTTTAAGTTTCTTGGCTTTTCCATTATGGGCGCTTCCATCTCACTCAGCTCAACACGAATTAAGTCCTTTCAGAAAGAGATTGAGGCACGAACAATCCGTGCTAAGAATCTGAGCTTCAATAAAGCCATAAATCAGGTTAATAACTATCTTTATTTCGGGAATGGCGAATATAGCTGGGCCACCCAGGTTCTTCCGGTTATCAATGTGCAAAAGGATGTTCAAATACTTTCCGTGTTTGTAGCGGATTGCTTGCGAGCAGTGATTACCGGCAAAACAAAAGTAGGCGGCCTGGGTTATGTGGCCAACAATCCTGATGGCTGTATTCAACGAGGTATTGGCCGAAACGTGAAAGCTAACCGTATCAAAACCGATAAGACGCTACCCGGCTACTACACTCTGGGATGTATGCAAAATGCACTCCGTACCAGTAAAGAGGTTTACAAGACCTTGGTAGCTAATCTTAATCGGAAATAAGAAATAGATTGAGTGTGCAATGACTGATAGAACGACAATCCTTTCAGTGAAGGATCAACAACCCTACTGTGGGCCAGGAGCTATCGCTTTCCGTGGCCAACAGTATGGCAGGATCCTTCTGACATCGAATATCTAAAGTAACACACGATATTGTCTGACTATCAATTACCGAATATGCGGTCTTATCTGAAGGGTCAATCATTTAATTATACAGAAGATGCCAAGATGGACCAAGTTTCATCATCTCTTGTCAGAGATGCTTTCACTGGTCCATCTGGGATATTCTGTAGAATATCAAACCAATAAAGCAACATATCACTGACATGACAGATAGTATAAGCCAAGTATATGGCAGCGACCTGAGAGATGATAAATTTAGCTGGGCTTCATTAAGCTGCCGCTGTAGGCCATACCTACCCTCCAGCGGCAGCCATAAAGCCCTTGCATCGAATGATTAAAGATATATACCATATCATCTTCAGCAGCTTAGTAATGCGACATTATGGTTCAAGAAAACAAAATTTAGTCATCCAGATTGTAATATGACTCAGGTTGCACCGGCGTTTCATTCCTTATCAGTCAATTACGCCGGTTTCACCTGAGTCATCCGTCTGGATTTCATCAGCACAATAAAGAAACGCATCACTGTTTTTGAGAGCCAGACCACCTTAGCACAAAGGAATTTTATCAAGATTGGCAAATTTAATAGAGCTGGATTTAATCCTGGATCTGAATCAACACCACCAGGTTAGCTACCTGGCTCAGTCGATTCCGATCCAGTCTATCCAGCTCCTTAATCGATCCGATAAAGAAATGTGTCAAGCCAATGAGATTATAATTTTTTAACTAAAAAATCAAATGCAAAACATCTATTATGAAGTGATAGAGAAAGTTCAGAATGGAGCCAAATTCCAAGTTGACTTTCAGCAACGGAGTCTGAAAATTGATGGCAAATACATCATCAAGAACGGCGAGTATGAGGGTGAATTAGGAATTGAGGTATCTGATACTCCACTTCTAACCATCGCTCAATTATTTCTCCGCTATCAGCATAGTTTGCCTTCGGAAAGAAGTGACAACAAAAGATACAGATACTTCAATCCACTTCCCGAGCATGAGCTTTCTGATAACGATATACTTTATGGCGAACCACGAGAAACTGCTCAAATCAAATTAGAACTTTATGTTCTGATAATGATTTTGAACGGCTCTCTTAAATGGGATGAATTTGCCAAGGACAAATGGTTCTGGCAATGCCCCTCAGCAAAAGAACTCATTATCCTCAAAGAATGGGTTGAACCTAAAAAAGAAAATAAATAACAAACACAAATATAAATCATTATGGCAAAATTTAACGTACAGTGCCCTAAGTGTGGCGCAAACATCAAGATCAATGCACCCGAAGTCGTAGCAGTAGTTGCTCCCATCTCAGCAATCCCAGTAGTCGCTGCTTTCCCGGCCAAGAAACTCAATGCCGCAGAAGCCAAAATCGAAGCTCTCCGCAGTGCCGATGTCAACGTCGAAAACCTCTTCTCTATTCGTAGCACAAACGGTGCTTACGAAGTCGGCCGCTTCTCTGAAGGTCAATTTTCAGTCGTTTCTGACAATGACCCTATCTTTGCCGCTATCAAGGCCAGTCGCACAATTCCTGACCGTCGCTTGTTCCGTCGTTGGATTATGGCTCAGGTCTTTCACATGCTGTCCGAAAAGGACTGTAAGACCGGCAATCCCATCGGTTTCACTGCTGCTCTTCGCCGCAAGGGTTACAAGTATCAGTGGAAAATGGTAGTTGAAGAACTCCGCGTTCAGGCTAAGCTCTTCAACGATGACCCTGAGAACTATGCAGAGCGCAATCGCTGGTTCAACAGAAGCGTGGTTATCCAGATGGCTAACGACTACATCAAGCTCGTCAAGAACATCGTAGGCACTATCCGTATTCGCCACTGCAAAGGCGTTCCTTATGTTCGTCTTGACGGCACTGACATCTTTGTTGATGACCTTCAGACAAGGGTGTATGCTTCGCTTGAAAAGCTGGTGAAATCAATAAAGAATACCCGCAATCCCGGCGCACTTCATAAAGCCACCGTAAACTTCTATCAGGCTGTAAAAAACACCTGTCTGTTCTTTGATATGGAACAGTCCAAGGCTTTCAAAGACGCTTATAAGGGTGCCGGCGCTTTCTTCACATTGAAGAACCTCATTCTCTTCCATGATTGTGTGTTCCCCAAAATGGATCAGGAGGCTTCAATCGCTTATCTCAACTATCTGGTAAATGACAAGGATTTTGAGGGCTACAAGCTCTTCGGAGTTCTGAAAGACTTTCTGATCACCAATCATATCGACATCGAGGCCAAGCAGAGAGAATGGCAAAAATAAAACTTCAAACACCAAAAAGATGGAAAGCGATTTTATATTAAAGGCTACTGATAAGGAAGCTAAAGCCTTATTTGATAGCCAACTCGCAACTGTCAAACTGATGTCATTTATGGGCGACAAAGAATTATATCCAACTATGGATTATAATAGCAATGTCGTTCATAAATGGGAAGTTAAACTCCGTCATCGAGAAGATATTGGAGAACTCAGAGGCACTTATTCTTACGCAAAGTTAATGAATATTCTAAAATCAAATCCCAATGGATGAATATACACGAAAACGTGTGATCCGAAAAATCCGTGAAGCCCACAATCTCTGCAAAATCCAGTCCATCACTTTCTTTCGTGATGGGTCTGGAGTAGAGTTTATTTATACCGACCCAGTTGGCGATCATGGTCTGCCTTGTTTAATGTCATCTTCACTCAATATTGAAGATGCAATGGAGGCTATATCTGGTATGCGCCTCAAAATAGGTGATATTCCAACCACCTTAAAAATTGAAAAATAATGGATAAGATTTTCAAAATCATCAGAATATCTGAGGATGGCATTCAGACTATGATACCGAAGTATTTTCAAAACTCTTATGGTGTATTAGAAAATGCTGTAACATTCAATATGCAGTTGCATCGAATTTCAAACATTTTAGATCCTATGCTAAGATTGCAGTATCGAAATGGGATAGCTATACCTGTTGGTCTTAATCCAAGAGAAAGAGCCTATGTTTCTTTTGGAACCGACATCTACTGTATTTCTGAAGTTTTTGAAAATGAAAAACCAAATTTTTCATTACTCTTTCAAGCAGCAAGTTTAGTAAACTAAAATTTAAGTAGATGACAAAAATTTGAAAACATCAAATTTTGGGGTATAAGTCGAACGCATAAGTATGGTAAAAATCTCTTCCAGACCATACTTGACAAACGACTTTGCCTTTCTTCCGTGTTTCAGAAT
>NZ_VSMC01000038.1 GCF_008728965.1 Heminiphilus faecis
CACGCACGATGCTTTCCTCATAGAAGCCATTCGGGCGAAGTTGCCCGGCAGTGTAACCGTCAACTCCATTATCTCTTTCCTCCAAAGTGACATCAAGGGTTTCTTTGGTTTTATCCACCTTGACGACATCAAAATATTCAATCATTTCTTCCGGCAGAAGACATTCCGCCAGCTCGATATACGGATTCTTTTCCATTCCAATTCTATTTTGAAGGCAAAGGTAAGATTTTAATTCTACAAACACAGGTTTATTACCATGCGCCCTCCATTAGTCCAGCTGAGCCAAAATCCTCTGTAAGTAGTTGCAAAACAAAATGGTTAGAATGAGTATCTCATTCTAACCATTTCTTGCTTTTGGAGGTTCCTAGCAGATTCGAACTGCTGTAAACGGTTTTGCAGACCGGTGCCTAACCACTCGGCCAAGGAACCATATCTTGCGGTTAGCGAGTGCAAAGTTACAACCAATATTTTATCTGTGCAAATTATCTTCGCATTTTTTGTTGCGAACCTACTCTCAACTGGCATTTTTTGTTGCGAAGAGTTATTTTATGTGTATAGGAAGTTCTCTGATTTTCTCTATTGCAAGTATAAGTGCGGTCATTGATGCTCTTACAATGACGCGCTGACGATTGCCGGGAAAGTGGTGAGAGTAGCTGAATGTGCCGCCCGGTGTTTTTATACCTATGCATACTGTTCCAACCGGTTTTGCCTCTGTGCCGCCGCCGGGACCTGCTATGCCTGATGTGGCTATGGCACAGTCAGTGTCAAGAGCCATACATGCTCCTTCTGCCATTTCCTCAACCACCTGAGTGCTGACGGCTCCATATTTTTCAAGAGTTTCCGATGCTACGTCGAGCAAATGCATCTTGGCTTGGTTGCTGTATGATACTATGCTGCCGTTGAATACTTCAGAACTTCCCGGCACCGATGTTATAAGATGTGATATATTGCCTCCCGTGCAACTTTCGGCTGTAGACAGAGTGAGGCCATGCCGCTTTAATTCATCCTGCAGTATCTTTTCTACTGGTAAATCCTGATCACACAGTACGTTGGCTCCGAGTAGCCTGCACAGTTCCATGTGGCGGCGGTTTATTTCGGTGATAAGAAATGTCTTGTCATTATGTGTGCCGTCTATGCGCAGCCTTACCAGTCCGGGTTTAGGCAGGTAGGCCAGATGAAGATATGGCGGCAAAGAGTTTTCCCAGTCGGCAATTGTCATCGCGAGCAGTGATTCACTGTATCCTATGACAAGTACGGAGCGGTGTTCATAGCTAAGGTCTGACTTGAAGCGGTCAATAAGCTGAGGCACAATTGCCGTGTCAAGCATCTCCCGTGTTTCAAACGGAACCCCGGGCATGGCTATCAGCACTTTTCCGTCGCGTTCAAACCACATAATCGGTGCGGTGCCTACGGTATTCTGTATTATTCGTGCCGAAGTCGGCACGAGTGCCTGACGTGCCGTGAGGTCATTGAGTTTAAGCCCTCGCTGTTCAATGACTTTTTTTACGTTGTCGAGCACATCGGGATCCTCTTTGAGCTCGCCGCCGAAGTATGAGCATAGCGTGGCTTTGGTTATGTCGTCTTTGGTCGGTCCGAGGCCGCCGGTGGTAATGACTACGTCGCTTGACTGAAAAGCCCGGTCGATAGCTGTCTTTATACTGTCGGCATCGTCAGCTACAATCTGTACGTCGTTTACGTTCCATCCAAACGGATTAAGACGGTGGGCTATGTCGCCCGAGTTGGTGTCGATTACTTGTCCTATAAGGAGTTCATCGCCTATGGCAATCACTGATAAGTTCATTGATGGTAACTCTGTAAGTACTTTTAATTAAACTGTGACTCTTGCATACGGAGCCGCATCATAGTCGCAGAAACTGTTGTCAAGATATTTGAAATATCCCGCTATGGCAACCATGGCGGCATTGTCGGTTGTAAACGAACGTTCGGGAATGAATGCCTTAAGATGCTCTTTTGCGCAATAATCGGCGATGGCGGCTCTTACTCCTGAGTTGGCTGATACGCCTCCGCCTATAGCCACGGTTTTAACCCCCGTCTGTTCAACGGCTTTGCTCAGTTTGTCAAGTAAAATAGCTATTATGGTATATTGCAGCGATGCCGCAAGATCGGCTTTGTTGTGCTCTATGAACTCGGGGTCTATCTTAATATTATCGCGCAAGGTGTATAAAAATGATGTTTTAAGGCCGCTGAAACTGTAATTCAAACCGGGTATGCGAGGGCGGGCAAATCGGAATTTACGGCAGTCTCCCTCTGCAGCCAGACGGTCGATATGCGGTCCACCGGGATAGGGGAGACCCATAACTTTGGCGCACTTGTCAAAGGCTTCTCCGGCGGCGTCATCTATCGTCTGTCCGAGAACCTCCATGTCGCTCGGACTCTTTACCAATATTATCTGTGAGTTTCCACCTGATATAAGCAGACAGATATAGGGGAATTCGGGTACGTTGTCATCTTCCGTGTGTTTTATGTAGTGTGACAATACATGTCCGTGAAGATGGTTTACGTCTATGATAGGTACATCTAATCCAAGTGACAGTCCTTTGGCAAACGATGTGCCTACGAGCAGCGAGCCCAGTAGCCCGGGCCCTCGGGTAAACGCTATTGCCGACAATTGATGTTTGTCGATGCCGGCACGTTTCAACGCCGTGTCTACCACAGGTACTATGTTTTGCTGGTGTGCCCTCGATGCAAGTTCGGGCACTACGCCTCCGTATTCTTCGTGTACTTTCTGACTTGCAATGACATTGCTTAGCAGGATACCGTCGCGTATAACTGCGGCCGATGTGTCATCGCACGATGATTCGATTCCAAGTATTGTTATGCTCATTACTATAGTAGTGGAAATTGTTATGCAAACTTAGGCAGAAATTTTGAAATTTTGCCTTCATATTGAGGAAAAACTCCGCGCAATAAGAAAATATTCCACCGTTTTTATGTAAGTTTGCATTGAATTTAGGCATTGCGACGTGACAAAAATATATAAGATACTAAGGGCTTTGGTCGTTACACTTCTCGCAGCGGCGATAATATTGCCGGTTGCCGTTTATATATTATTGTCAGTCGATGCTGTACAGTCAAGATTGCGCGACATCGGGGAGCGTGAACTTACGTCGCTTCTCGGAGCGGAAGTAAACATAGGCAAGGTTGATGTGACTCCGTTCAATAAGGTGCTTTTGACCGATGTGTCGATTCTTACCGCTCCCGGCGATACCGCGGTTGTGGCCGACAGGCTCGGGGCGGGTTTTATGTTCTGGAAGCTGGTAGTGGACAGGAGATTGGTGTTTTCTTATGCTGAGATTATCGGCCTTGACGTTAAGTTATGGCGCGACAGCGTTGGCGCGCCACTTAATATCCAGCCTGTCATCGAACGGCTTATGCCCAAGGATAAGACCAAGCCTCCGGTCAATTATGATTTGCGCATCAATAATATCGTGGTGAGGCGCAGCCGCCTGAGCTATGACGTGAAGTCGAAGGCTGAAGCGGACAGACGTTTTGACCGCAATCATGTTGAGATCACGGATCTTAAAGCCGATATATTGCTGCCGCGTATTAAAAATGACGATTATGTCATAGATGTCAAGCGTCTGGCTCTTAAAGAGCGGTCGGGGCTTGAGATTGAATCATTTGGCGGAGTGTTCAGTGCTTCGACATCGCGGTTAAGCGTTAGTGGGTTGCGTCTCGAGATGCCGTCGTCGCTCCTTGAGTTTGCCGACATGGAAGTGACTTATGACGGGTGGCGCGAACTGGCTGACAATATGTTTAATCTGCCTGCCGACGTGAAGCTTCTTGACGGCAGCCATATCGCCACTTCCGATCTTGCATGTTTTGTTCCTGTGTTTGCCGGCATGAATCGCAGAGTCGATGTGTCGTTCGATATGTCGGGGCCATTATCTGATGTCAGAGTCCGAAATATAACCGCCGCCACTTATGAAGGTGACATGAGACTTTCGCTCTCCGGGAGAGTGTCGGGGCTGCCTGATGTAGGTAATCTGTCTGTTGCGGTGCCGGACCTGTCGGTTGATGCCGACGCATCATCGCTGGCCGATCTCATATCGTCGGTCGGTCCTCTCTCCGCCAAGTCATCCAAAATTATTGCCAATACGCGTCACATACATATGTCGGGCCGTCTTTCCGCGAAAAAGGGTGCTGTGGCATACGACGGGCTCCTGAATACATCCATAGGCAACATCGTGATTAATTCAAGCTATGACCGGGATATAGTTGAAAAACGCCCGGCTGAGGTAATGGCTGCTGTTGTGGTCGAGGAGCTGGAACTGAACCGTTTGCTTGATAATGATAAACTCGGTACGCTTACAGCTCACATGGATGCCGCCGGGCAGTTGGCAGACCACGATTTTACTGGTCATGTGTCGACATTGATCGACAGGGTCGACTATAATGGCTATGACTATAACAATGTCGATGCCAAGCTTGATATAAATGGCAGTGAATTTGACGGTTATGTCGACATAGAGGATGAGAACGTCGTGGCGAGGGCATCGGGTAAAGTCAAACTGACAAAGGGTGATTATGCCTGCAATCTTAACGTGAGCCTACGCGATTTCAGCCCTAACAGTCTTAGACTTACTGAAAGATATCCCGGTTACAGGCTTGCCTGCGATGTGTCGGCCGATCTTAAAGGCCGTGACTTCGAGAGCATGGACGGACGCGCTGAAGTAAGCCGTCTGCGCTTCGCTGATGCATCGGACAGCGGCATATCGCTTGAACATCTTACCATGATGGCTTCGGGGTCCACCGTTCCGCAGTATATATTGTTGCACTCCGATATATTTGATGCCCAGATCAAAGGCAACTATCGTTTCAGGCATATTGTCCCGACTGCGAAAGATATACTTTCAGAGGTATTTCCAGCTCTGTTCTCTACCGATGCCGGGCCGAAGCCACATGTGGCGTCGGCATATGACAACATGGCTTTTGATTTTAAACTTGACATAAAGGAGAACGAGACAACCGACCGATGGCTGCAGTTTTTCAAGTCGCCGGTAAGGATACTGCATCCTGTGGCTCTGTCGCTCGCCATGGATCAGTCCGAAAAGTCCATGCAACTGACTATTGACGCTCCCAACCTTTTACAGAAAAACAAATTCATAGACAATACTTCGTTATTGCTTGCCATAGACGGAGAGGAGCACATGTCAGAGCTTTTTGCGACAACATTGTATCCTACTAAAAAAGGGGCCGCGACTATAGCTCTGTCGTCTATCGGAGGCGACGACAAGGTCAACACACGTTTTGACTGGAATATAGACCGCAAAAGGGAGTTCAAGGGCAATGTCGACATATCGGCCGCATTTATGCGCAATGACGGCAATCTGGACATAGACATGGACATAAATGAGAGCCGCATAGTCTTGAACGATACTGCGTGGACGGTCAATCCGGCGAAGATATCGGTAAGTAAAGAGCGCGTGGTAATCGATGACATCGACATAGGCCGTCCCGACCAGTTTATACGTATCAATGGTGTCGCTTCCGCTGAACCTGACGATGAGATATGCATAAGACTTAATGACATAAATCTTGATTATATATTTGAGATACTCGATATAGGCAATGCTATGTTTGGCGGAGTCGCCACCGGTAATTTCTATGCTTCGGGGCTTTTCGGCAAAGAGCCTCGGCTACTGACTCCGGGGCTTCATGTCGACGGTTTCAGCTACAACTACGCGCTGCTTGGCGATGCCGATATTGTCAGCGGATGGAACAATGCCACCAAAGGTGTTGATATTATGGCTACCGTATCGCAGCCCAACGGTCGCAAGACTTATATCGACGGGGCCATTTATCCGATGGACGAGGCTCTCGACTTCCGCTTCAAGGCCGACCGCATTGATGTGAAATTCATGAAGCCTTATATGGAGGCATTTACTTCCGATATCAGCGGATACGCCTCCGGCGACGCCCGGCTTTACGGAACATTCAAATTCATCGACATGACAGGCGACATATTTGCCGAAGACCTCAGGATAAAACTTGACTTCACCAATACATATTATACTACTACCGACTCGATACATCTTACGCCGGGACGAATAGCTTTCGGTGCGGTGACGCTGCAGGATATGTTTGGCAACAAGGCACATCTGGACGGATGGGTCACACACAAGTGCTTCAAGGAGCCGGAATTTGAGTTCAATGTCACCGATGCACGTGATTTTCTGTGTTTTGATGTGAACTCGCGTATAAGCCCCGACTGGTATGGACGCATATTCTGCAATGGCATGGCTCATATAAAGGGGGTGCCCGGTTTCATAGATATGAATGTAAGCATATCCACTGCGCCTAAGTCGACATTCACGTTTGTATTGTCTGATACTGAAGCTGCCGACGAATACACTTTCATGACTTTCCGTGACCGTGACGGTATAAAGGGCGACCTTCTGCTGTCGGTAGAAGATCCGCGTGCTGCGGCTATGAAACGCTTGAAAGAGCACTATGCCCGTCTTAACATGGAGGACTCGTCGTCATCCATATACAGAATGAACCTGCAGGTCGATGCCACTCCCGACGGAGAGATGATACTTATCATGGACCCAGTGGGCGGTGACCGCATAAAGGCGCGCGGCAACGGTAATCTGCGCATCGAATATACATCGGCCGACGATGATATGCGTATGTTCGGTACGTATACTCTGGCGCAGGGAAGCTATAACTTCACTCTTCAGGATATAATAATAAAAGACTTTACCATAAAGCCCGGAAGTTCGATAGCCTTTCACGGCGATCCGCTGGCCGCCACACTTGACATTGAGGCCATATATTCGGTCAATGCCAATCTGAGTGACCTCGACGAGTCGTTTCTGCAGGACCGTGAACTGAACCGGACCAATGTGCCTGTGCATGCCTTGCTGAAAGTGAACGGCGATATGCGTCAGCCCGATATAAAGTTTGACCTTGAGTTTCCTACGCTTACTCAGGACACTTATCGCAAGGTGCGAAGTATTGTGAGCACCGAGGACATGATGAACCGTCAGATAATCTATCTGCTTGCCCTGAATCGCTTCTATACGCCTGATTATATGGGTTCTACGACAAAGGGCAATGAGCTTGTTTCGGTAGCGTCATCCACAATATCATCGCAGCTTGGCTCGATGCTCGGTCAGTTGAGCGACAATTGGAGCATAGCGCCCAACATACGCAGCGATCGCGGCGACTTCAGCGACATGGAAGTCGATCTCGCCCTGTCAAGCTATCTGCTCAATAACCGGCTGTTGTTTAACGGTAACTTCGGCTATCGCGACAAGACGTTGAACAATAATTCGTTTATCGGTGACTTTGACATAGAATATCTGCTCAACAAGAGCGGTAATATAAGACTTAAAGCCTACAATCGCTACAATGACCAAGCGTTTTATGTGAAGTCCGCTCTCACCACGCAAGGCGTCGGTGTGATGTTCCGAAAAGATTTCGACAACCTGTTGCGTTTCCTTCATCTGAAGAAGAAAAAGGATGTTTCCCGCCCTGATACTAATATGACAAAGATGCCGGTTGACAGTTTGAAGGTGAGTATTGAAGGGCTTGATTATTAGTGGACGGGGAGCGGTTTTATCTGTAGCCTGTTCAGGATTGCAGATGCTGTAAGGGCCGATATTTAAATGTAATTTACATATTTATTGTCAAATTCACTTAATAAGCGGTTGATTAGTATTAAATAGATTTAAGCAGTGCCATTTTATTAGGATTGGATTAAACTAAGCATTATTTTTGCGTCAAATAGAAAACGTTAAATTTTAACAGTGGAAATTTTAAAAATTAACATACCAATCTTTTTATGTTATGAATATCTACACTAAAATCGCATTATTGGCTTGTGGAGTGGCTATTGCCAGTTCAGCCTTGACGGTCGTTGCTGTCGATGCAATTGACGCCAATCGTGAATCTTCGGTTTTGACGGAAATATTGCCCCCGCGCAATAGTGGCGGAGCTTTATATACGGTATCCAACACTGTGACTCCGCCTACTGACTTTACCCATGCCGCCGAGAGTACTATCAACGGGGTTGTGAGCATAAAGAGCTATGCCACACCGCGCGGTTATGGCCGCAGTCAGTCTACTCCTTTCCATGACCCGTTTTTTGACTTTTTCTTCGGCTCGCCCGATAATGGAGGCGGCAACCGTCGTCAGCAGCCGCAGCAGCGTGAGAAGTCGGAGCAGCAGCTCGGTCTCGGTTCAGGCGTCATCATCAGCTCCGACGGATATATAGTGACCAACAATCATGTCATCGACGGTGCGGAACGTCTTGAAATCACGTTGAACGACAACCGTACTTTTAATGCCAAGGTCATCGGTACCGATGCATCGACCGACGTGGCGCTGCTTAAGATTGAGGCCAAGGACCTGCCGGTTATACCTATCGGCGACAGCGACGCTCTGAAAGTAGGAGAGTGGGTACTTGCCGTGGGCAATCCCTTCGGTTTTACATCTACAGTGACTACGGGCATAGTAAGCGCAAAGGCGCGCAGCATATCAAGCGCCACTAACGGACGCTCGATGGGTATAGAGAGTTACATACAGACCGATGCCGCTGTCAATCCCGGCAACTCGGGAGGTGCGCTTGTCAACATCAACGGTGAGCTTGTCGGTATAAACACGGCCATTTACTCTCAGACAGGTAACTATGCGGGATATTCGTTTGCCATTCCTACCTCAATGGTTACCAAGATTGTGACCGATATCAAGCAGTACGGTACCGTGCAGCGCGCCATGTTGGGAGTATCGTATCGCGAGCTTACTCCGCAGCTTGCCAAGGAGAAGGACATAACGGCTGTTAACGACGGCATACTTGTCGGCGAGGTGGTAGACCGCAGTGCCGCTATGGAAGGCGGTATTGAAGTCGGCGACGTCATCATAGCCATAAATGACAATTCTGTTCACAATACCGGACAGCTTCAGGCTGCCATGAGCAAGTATCGTCCCGGCGACAAAGTATCAATAAAATATGTTCGTAAAAACAAGACCTATACTACCAAAGTGACGCTTCGAAACAGTCAGGGCGATGTCAAGATGACAAAAGCCGATGACTTTACGGTGCTCGGATGTGCTTTCAAGTCTCTGTCGGCAGAGCAGCTTAGGGATTTCCGTATCACCTCCGGTGTTCAGGTGGTAGGTCTTAAGGACGGTAAGTTCAAGCAGGCCGGACTAAAGGAGGGCTTTATCATACTTGACATCAACAACGCACGTGTGAAAAATCAGGATGATGTCGAGAAAATTTATGACGCAATCATGAAGAGTGATAACTCCGACAAGGTTATGTTTATAACCGGTATCTATCCGACCGGACGCAAGGTATACTATGCCGTGGATCTGTCGCAGGAGTGACAGCCGTGATTGATTAAAGGAGTATATATAATCTTGAAAATCCCTAAAACATATAATTGTTTTGGGGATTTTCACGTTATTATGTCATAAGTTTATTTTAAAAATCGTCGTTACGAGGCGTGAAATTTGCAAAAAATTTTGTACCTTTGTACGTTTAAAATCATGTGTAGTTACAGATGAGACAATTAAAAATTACAAAGTCAATCACCAATCGAGAGAGTGCATCGCTCGATAAATATCTGCAAGAGATTGGTCGTGAGGACCTTATCACTGTAGAGGAAGAAGTTGAATTGGCTCAGCGTATCAGACAGGGTGACCAAGCCGCTCTTGAAAAACTAACACGTGCAAATCTTCGCTTCGTTGTATCTGTTGCAAAGCAGTATCAGAATCAGGGACTTTCACTTCCCGACCTTATCAACGAAGGAAATCTCGGCCTTATCAAGGCTGCGCAGAAGTTTGACGAGACCCGCGGATTTAAGTTTATCTCCTATGCCGTGTGGTGGATACGCCAGTCTATTCTTCAGGCTTTGGCTGAGCAGTCGCGTATAGTGCGTTTGCCGCTGAACCAAGTAGGTTCGCTCAACAAGATAAGCAAGGCCTTGTCTAAGTTTGAGCAGGAAAATGAACGCCGCCCGTCAGCCGAGGAGTTGGCCGATGCTTTGGATGTGCCGGTAGAGAAAATAGCCGATACACTCAAGGTACAGGGACGCCACATTTCGGTCGATGCTCCATTTGTGGAGGGTGAGGACAATAGTCTTCTTGACGTCCTTACCAACGACGATTCACCAATGGCCGATGCTACTCTCACTCAGGAATCACTCTCAAAGGAAGTGGAACGTGCGCTAAGACAATTGCATGAACGCGAGCGCGAGATTTTGAAAATGTTCTTCGGCATAGGTTGCCAAGAGATGACTCTTGAGGAGATAGGTGCTAAATTTGACTTGACCCGTGAGCGCGTGCGCCAGATTAAGGAAAAGGCTATACGGCGGCTCAAAGGTCAGAAGAGCAAGTTGCTCAAGACATACTTAGGATAATATTACAGGCCGCCAGCGGCTTGTAGATATCGTTAAAACAAGGATCTGCCATAAAGCAGGTCCTTGTTTTTATGTCATGACGGTGGTTTTGTGTACGCCGTAGTGCCGGCGCTCTTAAGGAAATGGCGTGTGTTTTGTGTGACAGTCGATATGTGAATCGACTCCGGTTTCTGCATTAACATGCGTTAAATGACGGTTTAAGATGCCTCATGACAGACGTTTGGGTCCGGGACAAAATGTTAATGCCCGATTGTGCATGAAAACGGTGGCCTGTCATATTATCTTTGCGGGAAAACAACCCTTTAACCAATCATCATATTATGAAACGCACGCCTAAATTCGACAAGGCATGGAGCGAGTCCATAGCCATGCTTCCCGCAGAACTTCAGCAGCCGCTTACCGATGCCATCAGGGAGTATCAGAAGACCGGTGCCGGGCCTGCCGGGCTGCATCCGATAGCACAATGCGTGTTCAACCTTCTTAAACCGGTGATAGACCGCCGGGCCAAGGCCGCGTCCTATCAGCGCCGTCGCCGCGAGGCCGCTGCTGGGGTGTACCGGGCACCCTCCGTCGTCGAAGCAGGTCGTCTTGTGAAGCAGGACCGTAAGTACATACGCCATCTTGCCAAGCGCTGCAGCCTTACGCACGGTCAGCTCAAGTCGGAGGTCGACCGAGTGTCGTCGCTGCTTGCCTGCAACGGCATAGACCGCATACCGCTCTTCCTGTACAAGGAGTACTTAGAACAGTACATAGCCGGCAATACGGCGCCCATGGAGTCCGGGCCTCCCTCGGCTCAAGGTCAGTTGGCCGTATGATACGCGTATGGCAGTCTGTGTGGCTTGTTTTTACAGCGGAGCCGATACGTATCAATTATATAAGAAGAGTATCAGCATTCGCCGGAGTCTTCGCAGGCCGTTTTGGGCAGTGTACGGTGCAGTAGCATAAAACCGAGTATGCCCGCAAGTAGTGAACCTATGACTATACCGAGCTTGGCGTTATTGAGCAGCTCGAGACCGTGTGCCCCCATGCTTCCAAACGAGAGGTTGGCGATGAAAAGCGATACAGTGAAACCGATACCGCCGAGCATCGATATCGATGCGAGCATTTTCCAAGAAGAGTGTTCCGGCATAGGAGCGAGATGCAGCTTTATCGCGGTCCATGAGAATATGAATATACCGAGGAATTTTCCCAATACGAGGCCGCAGATGATAGCAAGTCCTACGCCGCTCCATATAGCCGACGGCTGCATGTGCCACAATGTTATGCCGGCGTTGGCAAACGCGAATACAGGAATGATAATGTAGTTGACCAGCGGATGCAGTGAATCTTCAAGGTCCTGAAGCGGCGATATCACTTTATCGGAGGCCGACTCTATCTGTTTGAGCCAGTCCATCTGATCTTTGTTGAGTATTGATCGGCGATTGAGCAGTTCGTCATCTTCCGCATTGAAGTTTTTAATCGAGCTGCGTATAGCCTGAATGTATTTTTGTGGCGGGAACACGGGAGTCGCAGGTACACAGAATGCCACAAGTACTCCGGCGATGGTGGGATGAATGCCCGAGTTGAGAAAGAGATACCACACTCCGCCACCTATGAATATATAGAATATCTTGCTTTGTATGCGGAATACCGATCCCAAAAACAGGACTCCGAGCAATATCAGTCCGTATACGATATACATCACTTCGATATGGGCCGAATAGAACGCGGCTATGACTATGATGCCTCCTATGTCGTCGACTACGGCCAGTGTGGTCAGGAATATTTTCAGCGATACAGGCACACGGCTGCCAAGCATGGCGAGAATACCGAGCGAGAATGCTATGTCTGTAGCCATAGGTATGGCAGCGCCGTCGGCGTAGTCTGTTCCGGAGCTTAATACCATATAAATGCCTACCGGCACAAGCATGCCTCCTACTGCGGCTATAATAGGCAGAAGCGCCTGCTTGAACGAGCTTAATTCGCCGACAAGCACCTCTCGTTTTATCTCGAGGCCTATCGTGAAGAAGAATATGGCCATCAGAGCGTCGTTGATAAACTGGAGCATGGTCATCGGATGACCGGCATGGCTGAATATGTTGAATGAGCCTACCTGAAGTCTTACTTCCTGATTCCAGAAATCGCTGTATAGTTCATTTATACCGGGCAGGTTGGCTGCGATAAGTGCGAGAACAGTCGCGGCGATAAGCACGTTGCCGCCCGATGCGTGGCTTTTCAGGGCCCGTTTTGCCGAGAAATATACTTTATGTGGCAGATCGGGTTCCGATGTATTATGTTTCATATGTCAAAAAAACAGTTATTCAACTATAACAAGAATATTGTCAATCAAGTTTCAGCACTGCGAGAAATGCTTTTTGAGGCACTTCCACCGATCCGATCTGCTTCATGCGCTTTTTGCCCTTTTTCTGTTTTTCGAGCAACTTGCGCTTGCGCGATATGTCACCGCCGTAGCACTTGGCGGTAACGTCTTTGCGGACTGCCTTGATGGTTTCGCGCGCTATGATTTTGGCTCCTATGGCGGCCTGAATGGCTATGTCAAACTGCTGTCTCGGAATGAGCTCCTTGAGTTTTTCACACATGCGTCGACCGAAACTTACGGCGTTGTCGACATGGGTCAGCGTGCTGAGTGCGTCCACGCTTTCGCCGTTGAGAAGAATGTCGAGCTTGACCAGTTTTGACTCTCTGAAGTCATGTATGTGGTAATCAAAGGAGGCATATCCTTTGGATATGGACTTGAGCTTGTCGTAGAAGTCGATCACTATTTCACCGAGCGGCATGTCGAATGTAAGTTCTATGCGGTTGCCTGATATGTACTCCTGTTTTACGAGTTCGCCGCGTTTCCCAAGACACAGAGTCATTATGGGGCCGATAAAGTCGGCTGCGGTGATTATCGATGCTCTTATATATGGCTCTTCGATGTGGTCGATGAGGGTGGGGTCGGGCAGCCCCGAGGGGTTGTGCACTTCGGACATTTCACCTTTCTTGTCATACACGCGGTAGGATACGTTGGGTACTGTGGTTATGACGTCCATGTCAAATTCGCGGCCAAGACGCTCTTGGATAATCTCCATATGGAGTAGCCCGAGGAAGCCGCAACGGAAGCCGAAGCCGAGGGCCATGGATGATTCCGGGCTGAAAGTAAGCGAGGCGTCGTTGAGCTGCAGCTTTTCAAGCGAAGCACGAAGATTTTCGAAGTCCTCTGTCTCTATCGGGTATACGCCGGCAAATACCATGGGCTTTACTTCCTCGAAGCCCTCTATGGCTTTGTCACACGGTCGGTTTACATGTGTTATCGTATCGCCGACCTTAACCTCTTTGGAGGTCTTTATGCCTGATATTATGTAGCCTACATTTCCTGCCGATAGCGACTCGCGTGGCGACATATCCATTTTGAGCACACCTATTTCATCGGCGTGATACTCTTTGCCTGTAGACACGAATTTTACAAAATCGTTTTTCCTGATTGTGCCGTTGACTATCTTGTAATAGGCGATGATACCGCGGAACGGATTGAATACAGAGTCGAATATCAATGCCTGAAGCGGCGCTTCGGAGTCGCCCTGTGGTGCGGGTATGCGCTCTATTATGGCCCGTAGTATATCCGGAACACCGATTCCTGTTTTGCCTGAGGCGCGTATTATCTCCTCGCGTTTGCATCCGAGCAGGTCCACTATCTGGTCCTCGACCTCGTCGGGCTTGGCGCTGTCAAGGTCGACCTTGTTGATTATGGGAATTATCTCAAGGTCATTGTCGATGGCCATATAAAGGTTTGATATGGTCTGGGCCTGTATGCCCTGCGATGCATCGACGATAAGCAGAGCGCCTTCACAAGCGGCTATCGAGCGCGACACTTCGTAGGAAAAGTCGACGTGTCCCGGAGTGTCGATAAGATTCAGTGTATACGTTTCTCCGTCAAGAGCATAATTCATCTGTATGGCATGGCTTTTGATGGTTATGCCTCTTTCGCGTTCAAGATCCATGTCGTCGAGTACCTGCGCCTGCAAGTCTTTGGCGGCAATGGTGTTGGTGTACTCAAGCAATCGGTCGGCAAGAGTGCTCTTGCCGTGATCGATGTGTGCTATGATGCAAAAATTTCTTATCCGTTTCATAGGGTGCAAAATTACATATAATTACCGACATAGCCAAGTTTAAGAGGTGTGCAGTAACGGTTGTAGAGTCAACAAGCAAGTGCAAAATTAAGTCAATAGTTTGAAGAACTCAATACGAGGCGCTGAGAAACCTAATTTTTCTCGCGGTCTTCTGTTGATTTTGGCTTGTATTCTGTCAAGTTCTGCCT
>NZ_VSMC01000039.1 GCF_008728965.1 Heminiphilus faecis
ATAAGAGAATAATGGAAATACAAAAGAAATTGAACCGCAGACCACGAGAGAAAATAAACTTTGATACACCTAAGGCGCGTTTTTTCGCACACGTTGGATAAATTTGCATTTGCTGTTGGACTCTACATTGAATAGTGACAGGGCTCTTTATATAAAAAATATATACTGAGCCCTTTGTCACGTTGCACTAAATTGTTAACTTTGCACCGTAAAAATAATAAGAGCATTGAGTTATGATAAACAGAATTTTGATAAGGATGAAAGTGGTTCAGATGCTTTATTCCTATCTGTTGACACGAAGTGATTTTAACGTATTGCCGGTTCCCGAAACGCGTTCGCGTGACAAGCGTTATGCTTATAAACTTTATTGTGACTTGCTTTTATTGCTCATTGACCAATCGGGATTCAAGATTACAAATTATGAAGGACGCCCACGTATAGAACGTGCTGACAAAAGGGCGAAAAATGACTATACGCGCATAGCTCAGGCTCTTGCCTCTAACGACGATATGCAGAATATAGCATTGTCCCGTAGGTCATTCATAGAGGCTTTGGCGCCTATGAGGTTGCGCCTTGATGCGGCTGTAAAGGCATCATCTATTTATAAAGAGTATTCTCGTAAAAAGACTGCACCCGAAATCGGTGATGAAGTTCAGCTGTGGAAAACCATAATGCACACTATACTTCTTCGAGACAGAGAGCTTGATGCGCTTATACATGCCGATGAGGAGTTCACGCATGTAGGATATGAGCAGGCTCTCGCCATGCTTGATGTGACTCTCAATGATTTTTCTACGGTAAAAGGATCTTTGATTGAGGCTCGCCGTGGATTGGCCGCGTCTCTTGACAAGTCCTATGAGCTGTACCATAGCTTGCTGCAGCTTATGATTGATCTGACTCATCTTCGTGCCCAGCAACTTGATGAAGCCAAACACCGCTATATAACCACACATGACGACCTTAACCCCAATATGCGCTTTGTGGAAAACAAGTTCATAAAAGCGCTTGAAGAAAACGAAGATATGTGTGATTATCTTAAGGATATACCTCTGTCATGGGTGGATGAGGATGTGACGTTGCGTCGTCTGATGGCAAAAATTATAGATAGTGAGGCATATAAAAAATATATGTCTGCGCCTGATGTCGATTTTGCTGCTGATTGTGAGCTTTGGGCATCGCTTTTTAAAACGGTCATCATTGAGAGCGACGAACTTGCGGAGGCGCTTGAGTCGCAGTCGGTGTACTGGAATGATGACGTGACTATAATGGGGTCATTTGTGCTTAAGACAATAAAGATTTTTGCCAATGCCAAAGGTGCTCCGGTCAAACTGCTGCCTAAATTCAAGGACCTTGAGGACGAGCGTTTCGGACCCCGTCTTTTTGAAGCTGCCATCTCCAATCAGGATGAATACCGTGCTATGATTGACGAGTGTCTTGTGGAGAGCCGTTGGGATCCTGACCGTCTTGCATTTATGGATATCGTGATTCTTGAGACGGCAATAGCCGAATTGCTTAATTTTGAATCGATACCTACAATCGTGACCATAAACGAGTATACGGAGATAGCCAACTACTATTCGACTCCGAAGAGCGGTCAGTTTATCACCGGAATGTTGTATGCGATAGTGAATAATTTAAAAAAGGCCGGAATCCTTGTAAAGGAATAAAATATCTTTAGTATATTTGCATTATAAACAAGTAACAATTTAAATAATTAAGAGATATGGTTTATAACCTTATAGCAGTTCAGGAGGCAGCCGGAGGCGGTGCCGGCATCATGAATCTCCTTATGATTGTGGGTCTTATCGTGGTATTTTACTTTTTCATGATACGTCCGCAGCAGAAAAAGCAGAAAGAGATAAAAAAATTCCGCGAAGGCCTTAATGTAGGCGACCGTGTTATCACCGCAGGTGGTATATACGGCAAGATCCGCAATGTGAAAGATACGACAATTATACTTGAGATTGCCGACAATGTACGCATAACAATTGATAAGGGTTCGGTCTATCCTTCGGCATCACAGGCTCAGGAGGCGGTAAAGCAGTCGGAGAATAATCCTGAAAATAAATAAAAGGCACTCCTGCTGATTAAACAGTATTGAAGCCCGTACATCAGTTTTATAAAACTGTGGCGGGCTTTATTGGTTTATATAATGTAATCATCGTGTGATATGGGACTGATACGACAAGTGTCCGGAATATTCCGGCGCATATATGATGCTCTTAGCTCTGCCCGCGGCAAGGAGGTATTGCTGTTTATGTTGTTTTTGCTCATATCCTATGTGTTCTGGCTCCTCCTTACTCTTAACAATGAGGTGCAGGAAGATATGGACGTACCTGTCGAGCTGGTTGACGTGCCCGACAGCGTCACTATAATAACAGATGTGCCGCAGGTAATAAAGGTGAGCGTGCGCGACAAAGGCTCGTCACTGATGAAGTATCGTATGGGTGGAACGAAGGTGATGAAGATTAATTGGGGTGATTATATATTGACCGATAACAAGTTTCTTGTGAGCAGGGCTGATCTTAGTTCTCGGGTGAGAGATTATTTTGGTACCGGAAGTCAGGTCGTGACGGTGTCGCCCGATTCGTTACGTCTTAACTATACGACATCTCCCGGACGCAGGGTGGTTGTAAAGGTGGTTGCGGATCTTCAGCCGTCGTTTGGCAATATTATAAGCGGACCTATATGTACTAACGTCGATTCTGTATTGCTTTATTCCGTCAAGGACCTTCCTCATTCTTTGGTATCGGTGGAGACTGTGCCTATCGTACGGGGCGGCCTTACAGATACGACTGTTATCACGGCTCGTATCGAACCTATTGCCGGAGTTAAGATGGTGCCTGATCAGGTGACGGTGACTGTGCCTGTGGAGCCGCTGATAGCCCGCAAGCAGTATGCGCCGGTTATTGTGAAAAACATGCCGTCCGATATGGGGATGATAACTTTTCCTTCGCGTATAGAGGTGTCTTATCTTGTGCCTATGAGCATGTATAATGACGAACTCTATGATGTAAACGCATATGTGGACTACAATGATGTGCGTCGTTCGGTCAATGGCAAGCTGCCGGTGACCTTGTCATTGCTCCCCGAGTTTTATCATAACACCGAAATGTCGCCCGACAGCGTTGAGTACATAATAGAACAGCGTCATCAGCCATGAAGTCGGGTCTTATAGCCATAGCCGGTGGTATCGGCAGCGGTAAGTCGGTAGTGTCATCTATGCTTCGGGCCATGGGATATGAAGTCTATGATTGCGACAGCCGTGCCAAAGCATTGATGGATGCCGATGATGCGATTAAACGAGACATATCGCGGTTTGTGTCGGAGGAGGCGATAACGCCTTCGGGCGAAATTGACCGGCAGGTACTTGCAGCCACGGTGTTTAATGACAAAAAGCTCCTCAAGCTACTTAACGGTATAGTTCATGAGGCTGTACGGCGCGATATAGTAAGCTGGCGTGAAGGGCTTGACTGCGAGGTGGCTTGGATTGAAAGTGCCATAGTGCATGAAAGCGGGCTTGACGCGCTGGTCGATGAAATCTGGGAGGTCACTGCTCCCGAAGAACTCCGCATCCGACGTGTCATTACCCGCAGCGGGCTGTCGTGCGATGCAATAAAAAGCCGCATGGCCGCTCAATCAGGTACTCGCTACATTGACGGAGTACTTGTAAACTGCATACTTAACGACGAAGTCACTGCGGTATTGCCGCAATTGTTGCATCTGCTCCGCGTGTATTGAACTTAAAGGGCATTGATTACAATTTCTTTTTAAATCGAACAATTAATTGATCGATAAAATAGGCTGATTTCGGGATTAGTGAATTGTAGAGACACACCTCCGGTGAGGCCGAATTGAAAATCCCCATATGACATTTCCTATGGTCTCATAGTCGTTTCATAGTTGTTGAATAGTCGTTGCATGTGACATTTGTTGCATGAAAAATAAAATATTATCGCTATATTTGCTATTCCGGTGATTACCAACCGGCAAGTTAAAACTAAGTAATCAAAATAGCACCGTAAACACTTTACCATGGCACGAGGAAAGCAGACCTGCAAGATACTGGAAAAGATTCGCCGGCAGATTACCGAGGCGAATGACAAAGCCTTAGCTATTGTCATGATTTTTATAGGAATGATTGGAATGTCAGCATATGTTAACAGTGAAAACAAGGAGGTTAATACCGAATTTGAAAACAAAATATATACTGCTGTAGAACAGTTGCCGGAATTTCCCGGCGGTCCGGCGGCTATGATGAAATTCATTTGCGCCAATCTGAAATATCCGAAAGAGATGGTTGATGATTTTCAGGGTAGAGTTGTGGTGAAGTTCTACGTTGACACATTAGGCCATGTATGTGCCCCTGAAATTGTAAAAGGCCGTGATTCAGTTCTTGATCGGGAAGCGTTGAGGGTGGTAGGGCTTTTCCCCGATTTTATTCCGGCGCAACACTTGGGCAAGAAAGTCAATGCTTGGTTTACACTTCCTATATCTTTCAAATTTTCAGATTACGCAGATTATTGTGATTGACTATGGCAGAAATATTCTACCATTAATCTTAACCTTAAAAATTAGAATAAAGCAATGACAAAAATAGTAGTAAAAAATACTGAGATTAATGTGATAAATGTCAATGGCGAGGATTATATATGTCTTACCGACATGATACGCGCCAAGGATGGTGATTTTTTCATAACTGATTGGCTACGCAATCGTAATACTCTTGAGTTTATTGGTATATGGGAAAAAGTCTATAATCCGGATTTTAATTATGGCGAATTCGCCATAATTAAAAGTCACTCTGGGCTTAATAGATTCAAGATAAGTGTAAAAGAGTTTGTTTCTAAGACTAATGCGGTATCTCTTCAAGCTAAAGCCGGAAGATATGGAGGTACATATGCACATAAAGATATCGCTTTTGAATTTGCAATGTGGATCATTCCGGAATTTAAAATTTATATAGTGAGAGAATTTCAGCGTCTTAAGGCAGATGAGCATAAGTTACTTGGATGGTCGGCTAAACGCGAACTTGCTAAACTGAACTATCATATTCACACTGATGCGATTAAGACTCATCTGCTTCCGGCTGAAATAACGAAAGAGCAGATGTCAAAAGTGTATGCCGACGAAGCTGATGTGCTTAATGTAGCTATGTTTGGAATGACGGCAAGACAATGGCGCGATAATAATCCGGGACTCAAAGGTAATATCAGAGATTATGCTACAATAAATGAATTGATATGCCTGTCCAATTTGGAGAATATTAATGCAGTGTTTATTGAGCAGGGGCTTGCCCAGTCAGAAAGGCTTATGAAACTTAACCGTATAGCCATTCATCAAATGAGTGTATTAGAAAATTGGAATAATAACCGTGATCTTTTAAAGTGAAATTTTTGACCATGGCACGAGGGAAACAGACCTGTAAAATACTGAAAGAGATACGTCGGCAGATTGCCGAAGCAAACGGCATAGAGTTCGTCACGTCGGAGTGTCGCTACCGAGGCGACTGCCTCGGCACATGCCCCAAATGCGAGTCGGAAGTGCGCTATCTTGAGCAGCAACTCCGTGCCCGTTTACTTGCCGGAAAAGCCGTAGCCATTGCCGGTATCTCGGCAGGCATGCTTCTCTTGTCAGGTTGCAGTGGCACATCGACAAATCAATCAAGCGAGACTTTGCTGGGCGAACCTGAGACACCAATCGAGCAGGTTGAGGTGTCGGATACAATAGAAGAAGGCGAACTGCCGATGATTGAAGATTCGGTTGTCATCAAAAAAGGAGAAATCGATGATACCGAATATACGGTTGTGGGAGAAATTATCGACCCCGAACAAGAAGATAAGGTGTATGAAGCTATTGTAGATGTTCGCCCGACATTCCCCGGCGGCGATGAAAAACTTATGGAATGGATTTCTCAACATATTCAATATCCTCAAAATGCATATAACTCTCACATTCAAGGTCGTGTTATAATCCAATTCTTGGTTAACGAAGATGGCTCTGTCGGGGATGCTCAAATTATAAGATCTGTATTTCCTTCACTTGATGAAGAAGCACTCCGAGTTGTAACAACATTGCCCAAATTCAACCCTGCCATACTTGATGGGAAAGCGGTTGAATATTGGTTTACCATACCTATAATATTTAGATTAGCAGACTGACTATGGCACGAGGAAAACAGACCTGTAAGATACTGAAAGAGATACGTCGGCAGATTGCCGAAGCCAACGGCATCGAGTTAGTGACATCTGAGTGTCGCTACCGAGGCGACTGCCTCGGCACATGTCCCAAATGCGAGGCCGAGGTGCGTTACTTGGAGCAGCAGCTACGCGCCCGTTCCCTCGCCGGAAAAGCTGTAATCCTCGCCGGTATCTCGGCGGCATCCCTCGCTATGCTTATGCCAGTGACCTCCGATGCGCAGACCTTGCAAGAACTGCAGAACCTTCTGAAAGGGAGCATTCCTGTTGTGGCCGATACAATAACTGTCAGAGGTATTGTACTGAGTGGGGATACATTGCCCGACGGTACTATTTCAAAAGAACCGATAATCGGAGCGACTATATCAAATAAACGCACTGCGTTAGGTGCCATAACTGATTTAGACGGTCATTTTGGTTTACCGGTCTGTATAGGCGACACATTGAAGGTAGAATATGTCGGTTATGAACCGCAGACGATTGTCGTAACCGAGAATATTAGAGATACGACAATCACACTTGTACCCAATTCTGCTTCATTATTGGGTGACGTAGTTTTTGTCGGAGCTATGCCCAAGCGCGAAGAAAATCACTATCTCGATCTTAATGTAACTGACGAAAAAGGCAACGTAATAGACTGTGAAGATCTATCTGTGGAGCGTGTCTGGATTGACAAAGATGGAGATGAATACTCTGAATGTATTTTACCTGAATACTTTGATGATAAACACCCATGTCGCATTTATTGGGATTATCAAAGCGGCTTACATGATGATGACGGCAATCCGTTAAAAGAGGCGACACTCCGCATAGAGGCCGAGGGTTACGACGACTCTATAATAATCAAGGTCAAGTACCCCAAACGCAACGCCAATAAAACCGTAAAGTTCCGCCCCAAAAAGAAATAGCCGATATGGAGCAGATTGGTAAATTTATAACTTCGACAGTTGTCATGTTCTTATTCATGTTCAGTCTGATATTCTGTTTCGATTCGCCCGATATACTGACTAATATCCTGATAGTAAGCGCAAACGTGCTGTTTTGGAGTGGCCTCCTTTGGTTTATAAACAGGAAAGGAGGCAATCGATGAAACAACAAGATTGCTATACGGCAAAGGAGGCGTTTACATTTCCTCTTTTCTGCCTTGCTTGTTTGGCTTCTTTCATCTATTGGGGCTGCACAGATGGATGGCATGTCGGAGCGATAGTTGGCACATTGTTTTTCGGAATAATCACATTGACATATATTTTCAAATATCTCCGATTCGGGCGTGACTTTCTTAGAATAGATGCTGATGGTATTACATATAAAGAATGGAGCAAAACCACTTCGCTGAAATGGTATGAAATAGCGAAATGCGCTGTTTTTTATAGACAGTCTTATATGGGAGTCCTCTTTTACAGAGTGTTGGACATAGTATTATCATCCGAAACCAAAAGCCAAAAGGGTATTTCGGTCAGACTATCCGGGAAATATTGTCGCAATAAAAATGTCATCAATACCATTGAGCGATTCGGCGGTACAGGTGTATTCGATGAGCAATCGTCCCATAGTCAAAACAAGTATTTGATTGGAATACTCCTGTTTGCGGTTGCTGCAATATTATTTATAGTTCTTATTTCTTGTGATAATCGGCATCACATAACAGATAATTACTCGGTATTTACTTATGGCGAGGGATTATATGGCGAGAGTGAAAAGGATTATCCTATATTTGTTTCAAAACTCGGTTATAAGGATGAACCGTAATTCATCGCAAATGTCCGACATGTGTGGTGGAATGATTCGACAATAATCATTGAGCAAAATAATAATTCTTGGTGGATAGTCACAGCCGTTGATAGCCGGTTGAGTTATGGAGATAAATATGTTGGTCCTCTTTCTGTGCAGCGAAAGGACAGCATCATACTTGCCGAAAAAATCAGTATTGAACAGATGAAGCATAGGGATTATGAATAAGTGGCAGAAAATAGTAGGAGTTATTGCCTTTGGTGCGATTGGTATTTGCGAATTACTCGTATGTGCCAATACCTATCTGGATTTGAAATATATTATTGAGCCATACGATATTTCGGATATGATAGAGAGAATGTATCTAAGGGCTGATTCGCTGTTAATTGCGATATGGCTCAATTATTTCATATCCCTAGCTCTGTTCATTTGTCTTTGGCGGAAAGGAGGTAAACGATGAAGAATAGAGTCATTTTCATAGTTAAAATCATAGCGGCTATTGCGATTTTGTTTACAAGTTCATATTACTGGCTTCACACAGTTATTCTGCATATTGGAGCGGGACTTCGGTATGGGTGTCTGTGTCTGTTTCGTCGCGGGCAGAAAGTATCATATCGGGAAATCCGCTATGGTTCGGAAGATTTCAATAACACAGACCATGCCGACAACAACCTTGCCAACGGATTTCTCGGCTTCCTCGTCCTCACATTGATTCTGATTTTAATAGCCAAATAAAACCTATGATAATGATACTGATCGACATTATAATTCAATTGGTTATCTTCACTTTATTGGCAATAGCTATTGCACTGCCATTGGCAAGTATTGTATGTTGGTGTAGCAGGAGGCACAGGAAACGTAACACTATACTGGCAATGTTATCGCCATTCCTGTTTATATACTCTTTCTATTTCACATGTCTAATCGGCGGATTTGCCTGTTCATCTATCTTTGACACCGGTTGTGGAATGGATGGATATTATAAGGCCGATTTGCCCAATGGCTATCGGATAGAATCCCTTGCAAGTGGCTCCATTCGCGAATACTTTACAGGGGATATTAGTAAAGACGGAAACCGCGCCGTTGAATGGGTAACTAAGATCAAAGTTTCAGGCGATTCCATTTATGGAGAGAGATATTTCGTCAACGAAGCTTCTGGAAGTGAATATTATTTTACCATAGACACTAAAACCGACAACATAAAGCAATATGAATCAATCAGAGTTGCAGAGGAAACAAATCCGGTCATAGTAACAGGGTTGACACATCTTGAGGCATTTTATTACAAAAGTTGGCCGTGGGTAATTCCCTTGACCATTCTCGCCTTTGCCGTATCGTCAGGATTGGTATTCATTTTATGGTTTATTGTCAACAAGATATCTGCAAAATGGAAAAGTTAATGACAAAACAAAGGTTATTATTGATCGGATTACTCTTTATAGAGGCAATAATTATGTTTTGGTCTGTCCCTAAAGCCAATGCTGATGATATTGATGTGCAATTATGGTTAATAACCGACATATCCTTAGCTTTAATTATAAGCCTGACAGTCTTAAAAAAGAATAATCAAGGGAATCGCAAGTCCATTATACCAATTTTTATCGTAGGTGTTGCCACATATCTTCAGATATTATATTGCTCCGTGTTTTATGATTGGGGAATCTTAGTTAGTTTGACTTTGCCTATATTTCAGATAATATTCGGGTATGCGATATTTAGATATTCCAACAACATAGTTTCTTTATTTATTGGCTGCTCTAATCTGATGTTTTCGGCTATATGGGCTAATCAATATCAAGGCTTCCTATGGCTTCATAATAAGTTCAGTGATTTAGAAACGATGGCAGTGGCGAGTCTTGATGCCCTTGGCGGTGCAGTGATAGTGTTCACGCTCTCGGCTATTATGATAATGAAATTCAACTCGAAAACTCCACAATAACAATGAAACTGACTGACACAAAATATATGATTATATGCGGATTGCTATTGTCGATGTGCATAAGCAGCTATGCACGGATTATCAATGTTAGCGGGCGTGTTGTCGATAAATATGATGGCGAGCCATTGATTGGAGTGAGTGTATGTATCCCCTTTGCCGACCGGACAGACAGTATAGTGGCAGTATCAGATACCAACGGATTGTTCTCCGTATCATTGCCTGAGAATCAATTGTTGAGTTTCCGATATGTGGGTTACGATGATGCTTTTGCCATTGCCAAATCAAATATGTTGATTGAAATGGAGGATGGTGGCTCTTGGAAGAACCCATTGTGGATTGTAGACAGCATGATTGCAGACGTGGATTATCCGGGTATATGGTATCAGTCACCCTTTGGCAATGTGTCACTGGAGTCACTTGTTTGCGATGCGATTCCTATATTACGAGAACCCGATATAGACTCAGTGGAGTTAACCGACACAACCCTATGCGTAAACAATATTCTGTTTAACGGATTATGCTGTATCTCAACCAAACCTACAACCATACAGATAATAGTTGACGGCGAAAATCAAGGTGTCATAAAAGAACACCCCGGACGGTTTGCCGGGAAAAATGGAGCAATAAATTATGCCTCTAACACGCTACAGATTGATAGTGTAATAGATGCCGTCGCACTTGATCGCGAGAAAACCTTTCCAACATCTTGTGGAAAAGCAGAGAAAATGCTTATTGTCACCACCGACCGACATTATCCATCAGTGTCAAAAGCAGGATATAAACCATATAAATATGATAATGGCGATGATTATGTGTCCGACGGTCGCTATCGAATTGTAGATAGCGAAGGTAAAATAGGATATGCAACACAATACAACGTTGTGATAATACCGCCGCGCTTTGCATTCGGATTTCCGTTTAAGGATGGACGTGCGAAAGTGACTGACAGCGGACACCTCGAAGAAGTGGAAGGCAGTGATGGTGAATACCATTATTGGGTAAGCGACAACTGGTATTGGATTGATAAAATGGGAAATAGACTTGAAATATATAATGAAGTTGACCGATAAACGATTTTGGATTGCGTGGCTTGTGCTTCTCATTCTGGTGATTGTGAGTTGCATAACAGAAGGCTGGGGCGAAGATACAGCCTTGCTCGGTGCGGCTTATGCGCTGTCGCTGTTATCGACGTGGCTGTGTCATAAGGCAAAACCGAAAGCGGCGTTTGTCAACATGATTGTGATGATTGTCTATAATGCCATATTGAGTTACAATCTTATCTTCAATAGCCGATATGGAATAGGACTTACATGGTGGTTTTTCGCACTGCTGCTGAACACCATATATTCAATAGCATTGCATGTTTTATGCCTTCGTTATCCGATACAAGTCGATTCGCAAGCGGGTTTAATCCAGTTTTATTGCGAAGTCGTTATATCGGAGTTATTCCGGTTCGGTGTGGCCCCCCGATTGTTATATATGGCGTATGCCTGCAGTGACGCCAGTACCACGGCGTCCGGGTGCGATTCTCGTGGCCTCACACAATCCTCCGTGCCGTATGGTCTTGTTTTTGATATGGCAGCCTTGCAGATTGCCACTAAATAGCCGTAGCTAAAACTCGCTGGTGAAGTGGAAGCGGATTTTTGGGAAATCGGCTTGGGCCATCTGAAGGACGTAGTTGGAGTCGGCGAGAAATACATCGCGACCCTCGCGGTCGGTGGCCATGAATTGATGTTTGCGTTTCTTGAACGCTTCGAGTGCTGCCTGATCGTCACTTTCAATCCAGCAAGCCTTGTATAGCGAAATGGGCTCCCAACGTACAGTGGCTCCATATTCATGTAGCAGACGGTACTGTATGACTTCAAACTGCAACTGCCCGACAGTGCCGATGATTTTTCGTCCGTTGAACTGGTTTGTGAATAGCTGTGCCACACCCTCGTCCATAAGTTGCTGTATGCCTTTCTCAAGCTGCTTGGCTTTCATCGGATCGGTGTTTTCGATGTATTTGAACATCTCGGGCGAGAAACTCGGCAATCCCTTGTAGTGCAGGTTCTCACCTTCGGTAAGGGTGTCGCCTATTTTGAAGTTGCCGGTGTCGGGTATACCCACTATGTCTCCCGGATAAGCCTCGTCGACAATGCTCTTTTTCTGTGCCATGAACGCGGTGGGTGCGGCGAAACGCATCATCTTGCCTGAACGCATATGCTTGTAGTTGGCATTGCGTTCAAACTTTCCCGAACATACTTTTACAAACGCTATGCATGAACGGTGGTTGGGGTCCATGTTGGCATGAATTTTAAATACGAAGCCCGAGAATGTGTTTTCATCGGGTGACACACTCCTCTCTTCGGCTGTGACAGGGCGAGGCGACGGGGCTATTTTCACAAAGCAGTCAAGAAGCTCCTTGACGCCAAATGTATTTAGTGCCGAACCGAAAAATACCGGAGCTACCTTGCCTTCAAGATAACGGTCTACATCGAGCGGGGGATACACGCCTTCTATCAGTTCAAGGTCTTCGCGCAGTTTCGCGGCATCTTTTTCGCCGACGGCCTCGTCTATGCGGGGATCATCGACCGAGTCTATCTCGACGCGCTCTGTGACTTGCGTTTTGCTCGGAGTAAACAGGT
Source organism: Heminiphilus faecis (assembly GCF_008728965.1). Lineage (GTDB taxonomy): Bacteria > Bacteroidota > Bacteroidia > Bacteroidales > Muribaculaceae > Muribaculum > Muribaculum faecis. Next base: position 12,495 of record NZ_VSMC01000039.1, read on the forward strand.
CGAGCGAGTGTTCGTATATATTGTATACGCCTTTGAACTTCGCGCCTATGTTGATAGGCCACGAGAGTGGACGTACCGATATTTTAAGTTCCGCTTCAAGCTCGTCAAGTATCTCAAAGGGGTCGCGTCCCTCGCGGTCGAGTTTGTTTACAAATATTATGACGGGAGTGTTGCGCATACGGCACACCTCCATCAGTTTGCGTGTCTGTTGTTCCACGCCTTTGGCTACGTCGACAACGATTATGACACTGTCCACAGCTGTAAGAGTGCGGTAGGTGTCCTCGGCAAAGTCTTGGTGACCGGGAGTGTCAAGTATGTTTATCTTGTAGTCGCCGTAATTAAAGCCCATGACTGACGTGGCCACCGATATGCCGCGCTGTTTTTCAATCTCCATCCAGTCGGAAGTCGCAGTCTTTTTTATCTTGTTTGACTTTACGGCTCCGGCCACGTGTATGGCTCCACCGAAAAGAAGGAGCTTTTCTGTAAGGGTGGTTTTACCTGCGTCAGGGTGTGAGATTATAGCGAATGTACGCCTGCGGTTTATTTCGTCAGTAAGTGTTGCCACGTCTTTTTCTATTAATAAATTAATTTCGGCTGCAAAGGTAGCAATTTTTATTGGTTGTCCCAAAGTTTGTCTTCTTGGTCAAGTTTATGATATTTTGACAGAAGCGATATGAATTTTGTTATCTGGGCTATTGCTTTTTGTGTGTCGACTGATATTCCTTTTCCCTGAAGTTTCAGCATAAGTGTCCCGTAAAGGGCGGCAAAACATGTCTCTATCTCGTCAAGCTTACTTTCTCCTTGACGGGAGCGTAATTCTACGATATAGGGGAGCGTTTTGTAAAATTCCGAAGCATAGACATCGAATTTTGGATCTTTGAGCAACGCATGATGCAGGTCGTTGAGCATCAACAGCGTATTTTTGTTAAGCTGAAGATGTCCTGAAGTTTCTACATTTTCTCGACGCATCATGTCAATAAGCGATTCATACCATTCGGTTAGTTCTTTACGCTGATCATCATTAAGATCGAATTTATCGATGATATTGCTTTTTATCTTATCGATGTCAAGATTATTTGCGCGGATAATATCTTCAATTTGCCACATGTAGAGGAGGTATTCCGCGATATTCTCTTTTCTTTTTGCCGATGCGATATACATATTGTTTAGTTCTTGTGATTATTGTTTATCAACTATAACACCAAAGTTACTAAAAAAGCCCGAGTCTCGCTCAAATAATACTGCGTATCGTGTGATTCATTTTCAAAGTGCTTGATATACAGAGCGTATCACAGTTATATAGCTCTCGTTAAATGTACCTTTACGGTGATGAAAAATAAATTTTATAAAAATATTTGCTTTAAAATTTGGAAGATAAAATAAAACTGCCTAACTTTGCCCTCGCAAAACAGAAATTGCCTTGTGGTGTAATGGTAGCACGTCGGATTCTGGTTCCGCCTGTGAGGGTTCGAATCCTTCCAAGGCAACACAAAGAAAGAGTTAAATCGCAATGATTTAGCTCTTTCTTCTTTTATACTCCGCCGCCAAGTGTTAAAATTTGTTATCTCGAGGCTTGGCCGCAAGAGTCCGTTGAAGTTGCCCGAGTGTGAAATATAATTTAGGATCATGATTTTGAGAGCCTTGATCGTTAACCATTATTGAGCGGTACATAGTCATTAACTGATGCTAAACCGATTTTTAAAGATTTAAGGGATCAGCGGATTTTCCCGGTGGGTGGTAAGTGGAAAAGCCACTCTACTTTGACCCTTTTGGCCAAACAGAATTCACCCCTTTGGCCATAATATGATTGACCCTTTTGGCCCAAATAACATTAACCGCTTAACACAAGAGTTATTAGAGATTT
>NZ_VSMC01000003.1 GCF_008728965.1 Heminiphilus faecis
GCCTCAACAATTATTTCGACTTGCGGAAAATCTCCGCATCTCAAAATAATTCAGAAAATAAATCATCGGTTGACTCAGTTAGCGGCTTAGCCAAGGCTGAACAACCTCAAATTTTACCGAATCATTGCTAAAATATACCTATGATTTTTTCTATGAATAAATTGTGCGGTATATAAGCCGATAAAATCAGAAGAGTCAAGACCTAGTTGTTGCCTTTTGGATTTTCGCTCTTGCTGACTAAGCGGATGAAATTTAAGCAAATCGACACCAACTCCATTTATTAGAAATATATCTCCACTTGATAATTTACTTTCTTGAGCCCTATAATAATCTTCCATATTAATTGTCACAAGAGTATCAGTAAAACGTGCCAATATTTTCTCTATAGAATAATATATAACCCAATTTTTTAATGGAGCTCCATCAAAAAAATGAAACCCATGGGCTGTATATACAACTTTTGCCCCATTCTTTCGAGCTTTAATAGAAGCTAATCTACCTAAAAAAGCACCCATTGGCGTGTGAACATGAATTATATCATAATTATTACACTTAATTATTTCTTTTAGTTTTATATATGCTTTGATATTCTTTAGAGAAAATGGAGCTCGCTGAATCTCAATATCAAATTGATTATCAACTATACCTACTTCAATCCCAGGAGATGCATTGTCCACAATCCATCCCTGCTTTTTAAACCATTCCATATATGGAGCATTGAATTTTGAAAACCCCTTATGATTGGCGACAAACAAAACTCTCTTCATATCAATTATTGATATAAGCTTCTAATAGATATTTACGATACATCAATTTATAGCCTAACGAATTTGTCGACTTCTGACCGATATTAATTGATGCATTATCAGAATGTCTACGGTATAATAAATATGGTTCTTGAATAAGGCCAATTTTCCCATGTTTAAGAGCCATTAATCCAATCCAAATATCATGCATTAACGGTTGTTTCGGAAATGGTAAAATATATTGCAGTAGGTTCTTACTAAATGCCATACAACAACCTAAAAACGGTGTTCTTATTAAAGTATTAATTAGTGTTGGTGTTTTAATCGGCTCTAAATTTATAGACATATCCATTTTTTGCAAAGTTTCATCTACAGGTATATGATTAGTAATCACCAAATCATATTTTTCTAATGCCTTAACACATTCCGTGACTTTATTTGGTAACCAAATATCATCCTGATCTGCCAAAAATATATAATCACCGTTTGCGTGTTTTAAAGCATTTTCCGCATTCCGTCCCACCCTGAAACAAATTTCCATAGTATCTCTAAAACCACCACTTTTAGCCGGATTATGATAAACTTTTATTCGACAATCATTAAATGCAGAAATAATGTCTAATGTACTATCGCTTGATCCATCATCAGATATCACAACCTCATCATTATCACCCAATTGTGATATTATCGATTGGATTTGAGCCTTGATGAATTTTTCACCGTTATATGTTATAATACAAACTGAAATCATTTTTTTGTATATTGTAATGTATTATTTTATAAACCAGAACCATTAACATCAAAAACAGAGGGCTTATTAGCAACGGATTAGTTCCGACCAATATAAATGTTGAAAAGAAAGCAATACACAATGTTTTATACTGCTTCAACTTTGATTTCTGCAAAATCAAAATTTCCCAAATTATTATATAATAAAAAAAAGTCGACCATATAAAACCAAATTTACGAATCGTATTAATATGATCTATTTCAATATTATCTGCTAATCTTCCAAAACCGGATGTATAAAAACGAGTACCTAATCCTTGTCCTGTAATAATAAAACGAGGATTATCACTAAACAATTGAATTACGGATTCAAAATGTTTTATTCTTACGATTGTTGTTGCAGATTTGCCGGTTAGAGCGTTTACAAAATAATTATAAAACACATCCAATTCGTGCCAATAAGATACAATTAAGAATATTGAACAAGACAAAATAATCATAATTAGCTTCATTTTTTGAGGCTTAATATATAGATGATTATTCTTACGATGAAAAATATTTATTTCTAAAAATATCCAGCATATTATAGCACCAATTGTTGCCGATTTTGAAAAACTTAATAATATGCCGACAAATATAATTAACGATTTATAGTATTGTTTTTTGCTATAGAAAATTATAAATGCAAAATTAAGGAATAATACACTTTTAAAGTATACATTAGGAAAATATGAGCCTTCAATATCTTTATTACCAAAAAATCCCATATTATGGTTTATCATAAATCCACTTATCAATTCTATAAGAGACGGATTTACTATTAGTAATAAATATATTACGATTGTTAATATTGCAATTATCAACAACGAATTATTAAATACATAAAGGGCTATATTTATATTATTTTTATCCAATAATAAAAGTAAAAAAAAAGCAGGAATAAAAGGCGTTATTTGAATTATTGCGCTATTTAATTCTGCATTATTACAGATCCCCCAAATAAACGATAATATAGGACATATAATAAATAATATGCCAAATGAAATTAGACTTTTATTAAACGGAAATCTTCGTTTTAATAATATTACAAATAATGCAAATGTATAAGATGCATATTTTATGCCCAATCCTCCTCCCAAATCAATAACTGTTGCAAAAAACATCAATACAACAGCAATATCAACAATTTTATATTTTAATATATGGCTTAGTGCCATGAATATATTCTTTTTACAATCGTCGGAGAAAAAATACCAATCAAGAATAAAATATTCTTCAGATAACTATTTTGCTTACTAAATAGTGCATCTCGTGCGACTTTTTTAGCATTATCACATTCATTGATAAAACAATATTTTATAAATAGAATCCAATCAAGATTATTTTTTGTTATCTTTTGCATTTGTTTGTTTGAATACGTCAAAGAAAAATAATGCGCAATTTCACGATAACATAACCCAAAATTAATCATCTTAATTTTTTCTTCGCAATGACTTAACGAATTTGGTAAAATTCTATATGTCCCAGTGGTATCAGGTATGAATTTAATCTTACTCATTGCAGAAAAATACAGCCATACAGGATAATCCCCCATACTCCATCCTTTACATTCTGGCTTAATTTCTTTAAGATACGACATATAAACATCGAATCTCATCAGGACAGAAAGAGTTGGAATCGTATTATTTTGCAATATATCATCAAACGTTTCCAGTGGCCCCCCAAAATCATTTATATATTTTGAAATACATTGCTTATATTGCTTTACGCGAGTATAACACATTGCATAATCAGGATGTGCTTCGAGAAAACTAACCTGCTTTTGAAGTTTATATGGATCAGTCCAATAGTCATCTCCTTCACACATAGCAATATATTTTGCATCAATGTCAACAAGAGCATTGCGTTTTATAATATCTAGAGATCCATCATGTTTTTTATATTGATTCTCTGCCTCATAAATTGGCTTTATAATTTGTGGATATTTATTAGCGTATTCTCTAATTATCTCAATAGTACCATCTATTGAACAATCATCATGAATTAATGCAACAAATTTAAAATTTGTTTTTTGTTGTACAATTCCATCCAAACATTTTTTTATATAATTACAATGATTATACGTCATTGTCCATATAGCAACCAAAGGCTTCTTCATCCAATTCGAATTTAATTTTAACTCTATATTTTCGAAATATTGTATAGTAACATCATTACATATTAATGGATGATAGGATACTTCTATATCTGCTTGGCGTATATATAACCTCTCCTTTGTCATCAACAACCTTTACTCCTCCATCTATTACAGCTGTTTGCCAACGAGTAGCTTCCGGATATTCTTTTTTTTCATCAAGAATATATGGAACGGGGAAAAAACCATTCTTAAACACTGTATAAAGACCTTCAGGAGTATATAGATTGGGAATATTTGCTTCTAAAATCTGTATTGATTCTCTACACTCTTCCAATAAAAGATTATATCGATTCATAATCTCTAAATCATGCATTGTATCAAATGTTTTTCCTTTTGATTTTAAATCTCTATATGCTTTTAAAGAACCAAGCGTAATTTTTATACTCTCCTCTATTATATCAGGAGTAGCTAATCGTACAGCTTCTGAGTAGCTTACGACATGTATTATTTCTGGACTATTAGGATTATTCGGTTCTATATCGTCCATTAATGCTGTAATCTCAGCCAACTGAACTTTTGATTTTTCAAGATTCGGCACGAAATAATCCAATCCAGCCCTTAATTGAAGATGCACATGAAATCCAGCATCCTCCAGTTCTCGGATAAGCTTCAACATAACCCGACCTTTAGACAAATCTTCAATACCCCATGTCTGCTTCGGAGTATTTAACATATTTTGCAAAATAAGGTGCTTTATCCCATATTTCTTGGCAGTCTTTGCGGCAAGATATGCTGAAATAACATATGTCACGTCATCTCCACCTCTAAAAGAGAAATGGTGAGACACATTTGGTTCTAATGGCTTACCTGTAGTAGATATATATTTTATCGCCTCGATATGTTCTTTTAGATTATTTATTAATGAATTATTACCACGACCATCTATTTTACAGAACCACCAATATGATAGTGCATGCCACGATATATTCAAGCATCGTTCATGCATACAAGCCATCCATGGCACATTTTTTGTCCCTGCATATGTCCTAACAAGCATAGGCTTAGCCAAATCAGCAATTTCCTTATACTCCAACTCAGTATTAATCGGGACACCTCCTCCGTTTGACATTCCATCCCAATCTTCGCCAAAATGCTGCTGCGTTAATTGAGAAGAGCCTATTGATAATACATCCAATAATCTTGATTTTGCCAATTGAACAACCCATGAGCTATATTCTTTTAGAGCCTCATTCCTATTAGAAGAATATGGACCTGCATGAACTCGAATCAATGGTAAAGTACCTTTTAATTTACAATATTGTAATCTACGAATAAAAGTATCATCATTTTTCCCACATTCCGGATAACCGTAATGATCAATTATAGGAGTATCTTTATAAGAATAGTTTTCTATAAATTTATACGCGAACTCTTGCCGGGCATTATCATAAGGATGTCTGTATAATAATGATTTTGGAAATAAAGCTTCTGGAATATAATACTTTTTTAAAGATTCAATAGAAGATTCTCCTCCTATAAAATAGACAATATCATCCTTGATTTTTTGTTTAATCAATTCACACGTATCAGGCAAACCTGAAAAAACTATTAATTTAAGAAATCCGCCCTCTCTAATTGTAAGTTTTTCGCTATTTAATAAATGATATAAACGACAAAAATATTCCAATCCATCTTTAGGATCTAATCTATAGCTAAAAGATAATACCGTAATATTATTTCCTTTGAGCCATTTAGTTATTCGGCTTAAATTATTTAATTTTTCAGGAGACTCAACTGCCCTCATTACCTCTTTGGGAGCAATATTAATCTCAAAACCACATTCACGCAAAAGATTTGACATAGAAGCCAACCCCATAGTATGAACGTCAACCTCCGTCTTGAGAAATCCAAATTTATCTTTAGAATTAATCTGCTCCATTACATAATTATTTTTTTTATCTCATTTACTGAATATTTCTCTAAACCTAAATTTATTAAAGATCTTCCTTCTTTTCTAAAATTTTGGTCTAGCAAAAATGAACATATCGTGATTAATGCATCAAAAATAGGAGTAGGAACCCCAGCTACTTTACCTAATTCAGAAAGGGGCAAAATACCAGTAGGTATATCTTCAGTTATTTGCCTACAGTTTATAGTTTTAGGAGCTAAGATATCATAATATGCGGGATTATTCTGCATTCTCTCACACAATGTATCACCACATACTCCAACATATGCATCTGCAACCCAATCTTTTGCAGAGATTGGGCTATAACCATATGCTTTAGCTACAGCAAGACGCTCGTTATCAGCCTGTTCTATTAAGCGAGCAAGACCGCTTGTCATATCACGATAAAAATAGAACTGATCTCCTCGTTCAATAGCCGCCTCATTAAAAAGTACAACACATGGATGAAATATTGCCCCAATATTTTCAAAACTCGTTTCTAAGACATTTTTTGCTGGATAGAAACATTTGAAGAATAATTCTAGGGTTTTAATAACAATCGATGTATCAGAAGAAGGGAGCGCAGATATCAAAACTTTTTCTTTTATACCAATTATATTTACCTTGCCATTTTCAATTAAACGACACGCAAAAACAAGAGTCTGTGCTTCTGCTATAAAAATCTTTTTTGAAATGCCAACTTTATTTAAAGTATTTCTGAACTCTAAGGCCCCTCCCGTTCTACCCGGATTCAAAACTATAATTTGATTATCTTTAAGATAGGGAGCGATTTGTAGTGCGATTGAATTATGAGCTATTGCAGTAGTTGCAACCATTATCAAATCAGCATCAAATACAATTTCATCTATTTTGGTTGATATTTTAGCAAAGAAGCCTCTAAAATTAGCTTCTCCAACAAGCTCGATGAATCCTTTTTTCTTTAACTGCTTAACTCTACTCTCGTTACGGTCATAAATCTTAACATTATGACCACAATTAGATATCCATGCAGCCAATGCCTGACCACCATTGCCCGCTCCTATTACTGCAACATTCATAATTGATTTATGATTTCATGATTAACAATATCTACACCATCAGCACTTATTCCCCTTATTATCCGATTAAACTTATTCCTTTTTTGTAAAACTTCGATAGAATTCTTGCCTGAAATCAAGACACCGCCTAATCTATCACCACTTGTTAAAGATTGTGTAATTTTCGAAGGTAGCATTTTATATTGAAAATAGAAATCAATCGTATTATCTTGTAATAACTGTTCTATACCGTAAACCGATTCTAATATTCCATTTTTACAATAAATATAATCAACCTCTATATTTTCAGCCGATTGATTAACTTCAATCTTTTTTGAATCAACCCCAGTTACCAAATCGACATATTTAGACATTATGCAGACTCCAGATATAACTTCAATAAGTTTATATTTTGAGCCGCCTCCCATGCGAGCACTAAATTCTATTACAAAAAATTGTCCATCATCTTCTATAAATTGTACTAAAAGAGGTGAATTGTCTATGCCAAAGGAATCAGCAATTCGTTGTCCTATATTTTCTATATCTCTATTTTGAAGCTCTGTTGTTGCCGGATATACACTTTGCACTATTGTAAAAGCGCCATTGTCAGGTATTTTTTTTGATTCCGTAACTGATAGAAGTTGTGCTTTACCATGCTCTATATAAAAGTCTGCTGAAAATTCTTTACCATGCTTAAATTCCTCAACAATAGCTGTATTTGTTCTACTAATTTTTAAAGCATTTGTAAGTGCATTTATTAATTCAGTTATATTTTGAGCTTTTTTCACTCCTTTCGAACTATTACAGTCTGCCGGTTTTATAACTACTGGATAGCTAATCTCTATATCGTCTATTTCTCGTATATTTTTAATAATGTAATATTTGGATGTAGGAATTCCAACCTCCCACATCTTCTTTTTCATATACGATTTATTCGTTACTTCTTTTGCCGTTTCTGCCGATATATATGTAGGCAGTCCTAATTCTTCCGAAATTTCAGCCGATGTCAATAAAGCTTGATCAGTACATGCAGTAGTAATTAAATCTGGACGTATCTCTTTAGCAATCGCTCTAACAAAATCTAAATCTAAGGTACTTCCAACAAAATGCCTACCAACATAGTTCTTTGCCGGTGGATTTTCATAATAATCAATTAAATAGACATAATATCCCCGTTTCTTAAGTTCTTTAATAAGCGCAATCTGATCATAGCCTCCAGCTAAAACAATAGCTTTCTTCATTTTTTTATTATTTTTATTACGCATTGAATATCCTTGTCCGATAAATCATGATGCATCGGCAAGCAAATTACTTCTGCAGCCATACTGGTGGCAACAGGAAGATTATTTTTACCGGCGGACGGGAGACCACGGTATGTCGAAAACTCACTAATAAGCGGATAGAAGTAGCGGCGACCAAGTACGTCATGCTCACGCATTTTGAAATAGAGTTCGTCGCGCGTCATACCATACTTTTCAGCATCAATAAATATGGGGAAATAGCTATAGTTGTACGTTACGTCGGGACGGTGCTCAAACATGGAAATGCCTTCTACATCAGCCAATCCTTCACGGTACATGGTGTCAACTTTACGTCGCGCTTCAATTGCAGAATCGACATGACGAAGATTCAGCAGACCATAGGCAGCACGCACTTCATCCATTTTTGAATTAATGCCGGGAGCTACAACTTCGGTCTCTCCGGCGAAACCGAAATTTTTAAGATAATCTATGCGCTGTTTGGTCTTGGCATCATGGCATACCAGCGCTCCCCCCTCAATGGTATTGTAGGTCTTGGTTGCATGAAAGCTAAGTGTGGATATGTCGCCTGCTTTCAATACAGACTCACCGTTAACTCTGACACCAAAAGCATGGGCTGCATCATAGATAACCCGAAGTCCATACTTATCGGCAATGGCCTGAATAGCCTCCGTATCACACGGATTACCATAGACATGAACCGGCATTATGGCTGTAGTTTTAGGCGTTATGGCTGCCTCTATCTTATTGGGGTCAAGATTACCGGTCGATGGATCGACATCGACAAATACAGGCTTTATTCCGTTCCACCACAAGGAATGTGTTGTAGCGACAAAACTGTATGGAGTGGTTATTACCTCGCCGGTTATTCTCAAGGCCTGAAGCGCAGTTATCAGAGGCAGTGTACCGTTGGTAAATACACTTATGTACTCGACACCAAGATATTCACAAAGAGCCTTTTCAAGGGCTTGATGATAGTATCCGTTGTTAGTAATCCACTTACGACTCCATATATCTTGAAGATACGGAATAAACTCCTCTAACGGAGGGAGCAACGGTGATGTGACCGTAATCTGTTCATTACAGCTCATTTATAAATTTATTTACTTTGTTTTGACAAATGACATAAGCTCGCGCAGATCTGACGAACGTGTAAGTTTTGTTACAATGAAGAAATAAAATATACCAGTAATTATACCGACGGATAGGCTTGTCTTATTGTCGGGTAACAAACCGACCGTTATCCAGACAACCGCTCCCATTGATAAAGAATAAGCAAGCGACGGCAGTAAATCGCGCATCTGAGTCAAGAAACCGACTTGAAGCAATTTACCGGTATAATGGGTGTTTATTATAAGACATATCAAAGAACTCGCTACCGTACCCCAACACATAGCTACAAGCCCAAGCGGCACAGTGACACATAGGATGACCACACCTATACATTTTTTCCACACCTCAAGTTTAAGGAAAAGATCACTACGCCCTTTTACCTGAAGCAAGTTGAGGTTTATTGAATGTATCGGATACCACATCATATTAAAGCATATAATCTGAAGCAGTATCGCAGCAAAACTCCATTTATCAGTCAGAACAACTACAATAAACGGATGAGCCACAGCCGCAAGCCCTATCATCAACGGGAAAACGACAAATGCCGAAAGCCGCAAAAAGCGCCTGTATACATCTCTCAACCGATTATCATCATTCTGTATCGTGCACAGGACCGGAAACGTAACCCTCTGTATTATACCGGATACATTTGATGACGGAAAGTCTGCAAATTGCTGCGCCCGAGTATAATACCCAAGGTCTGATGCATTAAAAATTTTCCCTATAACAATCAAATAAACATTGCGGTATATAGTATCAATTATACCAGAAATGGCAAGCTTTGAACCGAAGCCGAAAAGCTCTCTAAAAGAATTCCATGAATATATCCACTGCGGACGCCATTTAGAAAAGGCCCAAAGTAATACCACATTGGCGGCCAAATTAGACAGTTGATACCAGACTATAGACCAGACTCCATAGCCAGTATAGACCATCGTTATGCCGACTACTCCGGAAACCACCGCTGCTATAAGCGAAGCCTTTGCTTGCGTCTTAAAATCAATATTAACCGTCAACAGTGCCCGCTGTACAACAACGAAAGAGTTGATTATGACACTTAATGATATAAGACGAGTAAGCGGAGTAAGAATTGGCTCATTATAAAATCGGGCTATTATAGGAGCACACAAATAAAGGATGATGTATAGAGCAATCCCGGCACATATATTAAAATAAAACACGGTAGAATTGTCAACCTCAGACCGATCTTGCTTACGGATGAGTGCTTGAGAGAAACCACTGTCAACCAACGATTGCGACACAGCAATAAACACAGTAAGCATTCCTATAAGACCATAGTCATCAGGCGTAAGGACCCTTGCCATGATAACCATGACAATAAAAGATATTCCTTGTACAGAAAAGCGCTCGATACTGCTCCATACAGTACCTTTGAATGTCTTTTGTTTAAGAGATTCAGACATTTACTTTTTTATATCCTTTAATCTTGGAGAAGATTGGTCTCTCAATAAAATAATACCGTAGCAATTCAAGCATAGTACAGATCACATATACTGAAACTACAGAAAGAAGACAATGTAGCCATAAATAATCATGGGTCAAGTACTCTGTATTTTTTAAGAAATCTTTCCAAAGCCACTGCCTCATGATATCGTTATTGGCATGCCATAACAATACGCCGAATGCAATACCCCCCCCCCCACATAATTTACTGATTTTATGCATCTTATATTTAGCCGTAAAAAATAAAGGAATATTGACACTGCCAGCAAGAATATATTTATTTTATTTGCATCACCTATTGCAAAGCACCATATACTTTGAGATTTATCAAATTTAAATACAATAAAATCGAGTAATAATATTTCTACCCACGTCAGTATTACAAAACCAATTGAAATCCAACCAAAATGCCAATTCAACTTTGACAAGTCATATTTACGTATATATGCTCCAACACAATACATCGTAAATGCCCACCCCATATAATGCCATGTTTTTTGATTAAAAAACGTATGGAGCATACAAAAATATATCAACAGAACCAATAGCAAATAACTATACTCCTTCTTATTAAAGGATTTTAAAGCCTTATTTATAAATGGCGATAACAAATAAACTACAATATAATTAGATATAAATGATTCTGGCACATCAAAAATAAGAGGTATTATTTTCAAATAATCCTTAAAGCCATATGAATAACCTATTGCGCTTAAAAATATACATACCAAAATATTTATTGATAAAATCTGAAATACCAACTGAAATACTTTTCGCCACTTCATAGAACTATTAATCATAAAGTAGCCCGATATCAAAAAGAATATATTTACTCCGACTTTACCTCCTATAGACATAAATTGTACAAATAACATATTCCCGGTTAATATCTTTGGATTAATCAATTCTACAAAACCGGAATTTACGCAATAGTGGTGCAACACAATTATGAACATTGCTATAATACGCAGAAGTTCAATATTAGACTGACGCTTTATTTCCAGTGCCATTTTGAAATATCTAATAAATCGATTTAAGCCAGAAAGAAGATGCCCTTTGTTATGAATAAAGGTATATCACAAGTGAAAACGTACGGTTATTCGGGGAGGAGGCGGATGAATTCGGGGGCGACTTCGACGGCGACGGTGAGGAGTTGGGCGAGGTCGATGAGGAGGTGGCGGCGACGGGTGCCGCGGGCCTTGAGCAGGCGTCCTTCGAGACCGTCGAGAGGGCCGCCGACTATGAGGACACGGCGTCCGTACATGTCAGGGGTTATCTCATCGGGACTGTAGTAGCGGGGCTCTTCGGTGGCGCGCACGGCAAGTATGAAGCGCTGCATGTCGACCCGGCGGACGGTCATGGGTGTGCGATAGCCGCGGCCGCGTTCGTAACGGTACTGTAGTGTGGGAGTAGCCTCAACCACAGGGTCGAGCTCATCGGCACATGCATGAACAAAGAGCAGGTCGGGAATGCAAGGCACCTCTTCGCGCTCACGGCGCCCGGATTTGGTGACAAGTCGCCACCGCATGGGAGTAAATACTTCAAAGCCGGATTCCCGCAGGAGCTTATATGCGGGCATTTTGGCATTGGCACGTTTGAGGTCACGCATGGCATACCATTGCGTGCCATCCTCGGTGACTTCAACGCCGTTGTGACAGTCATCAGAGACCTCGGCCGTAGCCGTGTCGGAAAGTGATGTTTCGGAAAGCATGATGAATAATCGACAATAGCTCCTAATCCTGCCTCGTACTATATGCCTCTGTACTCTAAGCAGTTAACTACACCAACAATGAAAGTTGGACTGTATTTCACAATGCAATGTTTCATCAAGTCTGCATTGTTATGCTAACATTGATTGATAACGAAAATGCCGAGAAAGGCAGTCGATACCGTTGCAAATTTAGCGATTTTATATTAACTGTACCATATAATTGCGAATTTTTTTAGGAAAACATAAATTTTATATTGTGTATATGACCCCAATATGACATGGTATGTCATATTTTCACAGCAATAATGACAACCTTTTTCTCTATCGGATGTTATATTGGTACGAGAAGGCATTTTTCTGGCGTTATTAAAAAGCCGAATCACAAAATACGATAACCTTCTCAGCCCCGTTCCCGTCTCGGGAATGTGGGCTCTTTTTTATACCCGTGTCCCTCTCGGAGTTCATAGGTCAATATATAGAAAATAGGACTAATTGTAAAAATGCAATATCACAGATGTAATGTTAACATAAAAGGAGGGTATCGCCGCTTGGACGATACCCTCCTTTTATGTCAATCCGGCAAGGTTTTACTTTTCAAGGCCGCCGTTGTCGGCAGCGGGCTTGATATCGTATGCCACCATACATATCGAGAAGCCCCAGTAGATAAATGCAAGTGAAGTAAGGAAGCTGACCATCATCATATTCTGCACCCAGCCTGCCTCTATAAAGAAAAATCCGATAAGCATCAGCAATATACCGTTGACGAGATAGAGCCACCAGTATTTGCCTTTGTGTCCGTTTACAGAGCTTATTATCATCGTGATGCCCCAGTAAAGGAATATCAAGGCAAGGAAATACGGGAATACCATTTCTGATAACATAATACTTCTTACCATCAGGAAGCCTATAAACATGTCAATCATGCCTCCGGCAATCCACCATCCCCATCCCTTGGGATAACGCGGACCGGCTGCCACGATAAGTTGTACAATGCCGACAAGGATAAGCACCCATCCGAAAATCTGCGATGCGATTGCAAAACCTGCACTCGGCCAGAACCAATAAGCGAAACCGCATATTACCATTAAAATACCGGCCAACAAAACGAGCCACCAGCTCTTGGAGTAGCCTAAAAAGTTAAATTTCGTGAGACTCATAACTTTAATAAATTTAGTTGATGTTTTAATTATAAAACACCCAAACCGTTAATTTGTTGAAAGTTTATAAAATTCTCACAAATTATCCGGCCGAGTCATCTCCTAAAGATAAAAATCCGACGTCAGTTCGCGATATTCCGGCGACCCTATATAAACGGCTTCGCGACACATCGTGCCCGGACGGGTCGAAATAAACCAGATAAGTCGCGAAGGCGTCTTGGCTCCGATTTTTGTGTATACACTGATCAATCGAGTTACGTGAAGTCCACGCAGAGCTATCGACATAGTTATGTCATCCTCCCTGTCGGCAGGCGATATGAAGACCATGGCTCCCTGTGCAGTGAGCAGAGCCGAAGCAGAGTTTACAAGAGTATCATAGGACAGCCCGGTCTCATGGCGAGCCATGGCACGTGATGAGTCGGGCGATTTAAGAGTCGTCGCGAAATAAGGCGGATTGCTCACAACGATATCATAACGTCCGGCCAAACCGTCCGACAACATTTTATTAAAATCGCCTTCGACAACGGTTATACGGTCATGCCACGGCGATGCCGCCACATTCATCCGGGCCTCAGAAGCCGCATCGGCATCAATCTCCACAGCCGTGATACTCAATGCCTGATTGCGCTGCGCAAGCATCAGAGCTATAAGTCCGGTGCCTGTACCTACATCGAGTGCATTGACATAGCCATTTACCGGACACACCGCTCCGAGCAGTACACCGTCGGTGCCCACCTTCATAGCTGCAAGCTCATTTCTCACCTCAAACCGTTTGAAGCGAAATACAGATTCTCTATTACGGTTTATTCCCATTGCCAATACTATTTCCGGCGATACAAATTTACAATAATTCGAGCCATCTGCACATACATTCTTCACTAAATCTTTGAAAAGAAAAAACTTTCAAAAAAAGGCTCTTATGTGAACCATAAGAACCTTTTTTTAATAATATTTATTTGGCGGTCGTGCGCTTGTCCCATGACGGATGGGCAGGGTCCTCCGCCACCAGAGCTTCGGCAAGACCTATACCCAACGCCTCGGCAAGCATACGTCCATATTCCGCATCGGCATTATGACAAGCCCGTACATGACGTTGCTTGATAAACAAAGGCACACCTTCCATCTGCGCAGCGGTGTTATCACATGTCGCCTTTTTGTCTTCAGCGGTCATAAGCCTCCACAACTTGCCCGGCTGCGTATAGTAATCATCATCATAAAGACGTTCATCATAGTTATACATATCGCCGTGTAACTCCATTGGAGGCTCTTTTAGCGATGGAGTATCTTTCCATTCGCCATAGCTATTGGGCTCGTATGCAATCGTGGCTCCGCAATTGTCATCAGTACGCATCTGGCCGTCGCGATGATATGAATGAAACGGACACCTCGGACGGTTAACAGGAATCAGATTATGATTCACGCCAAGGCGATATCGCTGCGCATCACCGTAAGAGAAAAGTCGCCCCTGAAGCATTTTATCGGGCGAGAAGCCTATACCGTCAACAATATTGGCCGGATTAAACGCCGCCTGCTCAATCTCGGCAAAGAAATTGTCAGGATTACGATTAAGTTCAAGTATACCCACATCACGTAGAGGGAAGTCTTTGTGATACCACACTTTCGTCAAGTCAAAAGGATTTATATGGTACTTCCGGGCCTCATCTTCGGTCATCAGCTGTACCTGAAGTTTCCATCGCGGAAAATCGCCACGTTCGATAGCCTCAAACAAATCGCGTTGATGCGACTCCCTGTCTTTTGCTATAATTGCCTCCGCTTCCTTGTCTGTCATATTTTTTATACCCTGAAGAGTACGGAAATGAAATTTAACCCATGTGCGCTTATTATCTTTGTTAATAAAACTATAAGTATGGCTACCGAAACCATGCATATTGCGGAAAGAAGCAGGAATACCACGCGGCGACATTGTGATTGTTATCTGATGAAGAGCTTCAGGCAGCAGAGTCCAAAAATCCCAGTTAGCTGTCGGATTACGCATTCCCGTACGAGGATCGCGCTTTATCGCATGGTTCAGATCGGGAAATTTAAGAGGATCACGTAAGAAAAATACAGGAGTATTGTTGCCAACAAGATCCCAATTTCCTTGGTCCGTATAAAACTTCATTGCGAAGCCGCGGATGTCGCGTTCAGCATCGGCAGCACCACGCTCACCCGCCACAGTCGAAAACCGGACAAGGCAAGGGGTCTTCTTACCCACTTCCGAAAAAATCGAAGCGCGGGTAAATTCTGTAATATCTTCTGTTACAGTGAATGTGCCGAAAGCACCGGAACCTTTAGCATGCATACGCCGTTCAGGTATCACTTCGCGGTCAAAATGAGCTATTTTTTCAAGATACCACGGGTCTTGGGCTGTAAACGGGCCGGGACGACCTGCTGTCTGTACATTTTGGTTGTCGGCGATAGGGCGTCCGTTTTCAGCGGTAAGTCTTTTCTTATCCATACAATCAATCGAGTTTTATAATCAGTAAAATATTGTAATTTGAACATTTATAAGTCTAAAAAAGTTTTTCGACGCGGCCAACCGTCATAATTGTAATATGCAGATTTATGCACAAATAATTTACAACAGTTAGTATTTATTCAAAAGTTCTGATTATATTTGCATATCATTAACATAATAAACACATATTTATGGAAAACAATGAATATCCTTACAAAGGTTTGAGTATAAACGGTTTTATCATGCTGTTTTTCCAGCTTTTGCTTGCTCTGCTCATCATGGCATTAATATTAATTCTGGGATGGATTGTACCGGCAGCCATCCTAAGTTTAATATGGGTATTTCTATCATCAGGTTATATAAAGCAGGAGCCCAACGAATCGCGTGTATTGGTGTTTTTCGGGAAATACAGCGGCACATACCGTAAAGTCGGCTTCAACTGGATCAATCCCCTACTTACTAAAAAACGCATATCGCTCCGCATAAGAAACCTTGATGTCGAACCGATAAAGGTCAATGACAAAGTAGGCAACCCTATACTTATCGGTCTCGTGCTCGTATGGAAAATCAATGACACATATCGTGCCGTATTTGATCTCGACTCCGGATCAGCCACATATCAGTCATTCGTTGCCATTCAGAGCGATGCAGCCCTGCGTGAGGTCGCCGGAAAATACGCCTATGACAACGAGTCGAGCCACGCCGAAGAACTAACCTTGCGGTCAGGAGGTGAAGAAATCAATGAAGAACTCGAACGCAAGCTCAATGAACGTCTCGCCATGGCAGGTATAGAAGTGGTGGAAGCCCGCATAAATTATCTGGCATACGCGCCAGAAATAGCGGCCGTGATGTTGCGCCGCCAACAGGCATCAGCCATCATCTCGGCGCGTGAAAAGATTGTAGAAGGCGCAGTGACGATGGTTAAGCTCGCTCTTGACCGCCTTGACGAAGAAAACGTAGTAAAACTCGATAACGAACGCAAAGCCACCATGATAGGCAATCTTCTTGTGGTACTCTGTGCCGATGAGGCCGCCCAACCCGTTGTAAATGCCGGCAACTGATAAGGGAAAACGCTGTTGCTAAACGACGCCCTGCCCTTATGTCCATCCTGATATGCGGGCGCCGTAGGACTATTGGCGCCCCGACCCGCCTGCTGTATTTTAGCAGTTCAATCTGCCGGAATTTGTGTCTATCCATTTTGAGACTGAACCATTAATAAGCCATATAATGAAAGAGTTGCCCCGCCTAATTAGGCGGGGCAACTCTTTCATTAGTCTATGCATGCATTAAAATGGGTGGTTATGTCAGCAAAGTCCTTTGTCTTGACCATGCTTAAGAACAGCTTCACAGATAAAATCGGTGATGCTATCCACTTGTTCCAGAACTGCATGCACTGTTGCGGGAGCATTAAAGCCATAGCGCTTTACTGTCGATTTTTTGCGACCGGCACCGGGACGGCGTCCGCCTCGCTTTTTTGCAGTTTCTTCCATAATTCGCCTAAACTAATTGCACAAAAACGTAATGTTGAACTTTGCGAGTGATAAACTCGTAAATTCGGTTGCAAAACTACAAAAAAACTTATTTTATACATCAATATTAAGATATTTTTTGATGCTTTTTTAGTGAAAAAATGAATTTGACACAACATAATCGCACCAAATTAACACGTTTTAACTCAATATAACTACCAAATATTCATATTTTCGTATTACTCGATATTTTAGCGGATAAATCATATTAATATTTTAAATTTGCATACCAATCTATCCATAACGACAATCTATAATCTCAAATGAATATCGTCAAAAAATATATTATTGCAATTATAACGATCAGTTTTATTCTCATATTTTTTAAATACAACACAAGAGAAGCAATTGATTACTCTATAGATGCTGCACTAAAAAAGGCTGGTGAAAATAGACTCGAACTTGAATTTGTATTAAATTATTTCAAGAATGACTCAATCAAATATAATGCAGCAAAATTTTTGATACAAAACATGCCCGGTCATTTTTCTATAACGAGTCCAGAACTTGACGAAATTAAAGAAATTAAATATAAAAAATGGCATTTAAATGATAGTGATAAAACGAAATATGCCAAATTCAATTATCTTGAGCTACCTAAATCATATGATTTAAAAGAAATAAAAGCATCATTACTAATAAATAATATCAACATGGCTGTGGACGTTTGGAAGTCTCGACCATGGCATAACAAATATAATTTTGATGAATTTTGCGAATATATTCTACCATATAGAATCGGGGATGAACCATTAGAAGATTGGCGTACACTATACTATAATAGATATGCGTGCATATTGGATTCTTTATATGACGGTAATGATCCTGTAGAAGCTGCCGAAAAAATAATGACCTATGTAAAACATGAGGGCTTCGACAATTATACCGATGTTAAACTTCCTCATTTAGGAGCTTCATTTTTATATAAACAAAGGGCCGGCTATTGTAGAGAAAATTGTGATATCGCCATTTACATATTGCGCTCATTAGGAATACCTGTCGCTATGGATTTTTATGAATCGTCACCAAGTTATAACAGTCGACATTACTGGACCGCAATAATTGACACATGCTATCCTCGAAAATCAATAGCATTTAATTACACAGAAGCTCCTATAAACAGAGATAATGCCACAGGTACACGAAAAAAGGGAAAAGTATACAGGCACTACTATAGCAACCAGTCTAAATTAGTAAATTACATCACGACATCTAATGTGCCGCTTTTTTTAAAAGACAAGATATTGCCGATGTTACCCATGAGTACTTTGGATACAATTCAATTGTAATAGACAGCTACTGCATGTTTAAGGAACCATTCATCTATTTATCAATTTAATGGGAATACTTATCACCCTATTGATATATCTTATGCATATAATAATCAATTTAACAATATTGAACCGGGGGTAATATACTTTCCGACTAAATGCATTCAAGAAAAAATGATTGCAGTCGATTATCCTCTTTTAATCAATAAGAATCGAATACACCGATTCGTTCCCTCATATACACAAACAGTTTCGGCCCCAATAATTAGGAAATATCCTATTCGCAATAATATTCAATTCCTTTCAACGGTGATTGGGAGCACTATTGAAATTTCAAAATTTAAAGATTTTACAGAAACGGATATTGTCAAGCATTTCAAACATACAATGACAACAAACACGTTATTGATTAAATTTAATAAAAGAATAAATTTAAGATATCTCCGATATTCTGCACAAAAGGATAAACGTATCGAATTAGGTGAATTTCGTTTCTATAAATTGTGGGCAAGAAATTTTTCCTGATACGATATGGGCAAATCACCGCTTGAGTATAATCCATCGAAAAAACTTAAACCTCATAAATGACGATGATTGGAGCTCATTTTATATGTCAGACCGTAATGGAGAAAAACTAATATTCGACTTCGGTAAAAATATCTATTTAGACAGCATTCTATTTATTCCTCGAAATGATGACAATTTTATCCATTTCGGGGATGAATATGAATTATTTTACCATGCAGGAGCTAAAGGATGGAAATCATTGGGCAGACAAAAGGCTAATTCAAACAGTCTTTATTATGATAACATCCCCCAAAATTCAGTTTTATGGCTACATGACCATACTCGTGGCAAAGAGGAAAGATGCTTCTACCTATTAAACGGGCAACAAGTTTTCATATAAATTCTTACTACACGAAAATATCATGCCACAACCCATTTATTTTAACTTAAATTAACTCAATCTACATTATTTTATTTTTATTTTTGTAAAAACAATTTAGACATCATGAGAATATTACCTAACATTAAAGCATTTCCAGATTTCCTGTTAAAATGATGCACAACGTCACTTATTGCATTGCTTTTGACCACGTTCCATTGTTCCGCAATTAAGGATACGACAAAAGAAGTTTCGCAGCTATTACTTGGGACTAATCAATTTGACTTTGGCCAAATTGACAAAAACAGCAAATCTATAGCAACGGTAAAAATAGGACTGTACAATTCAGGAACGACCCCAGTATTAATCCTTAAAGCTGATACATCTTGTAAATGCGTAAAAACAAATTTTGAAAATGACGAAATTCCGCCTAAAGGAACTGCATATTTATCAATCAGTATTGAGACCAAAGAGTTAGAAGGTCCGTTTAAGAAAAAAGTTTATTTAAAAACGACAGCAAAAAATAGAGTTGAACTAATTAAAATTTCAGGAAATGTTACCGATTAATTTTTACAACATAAGATATAGCATCTTGCTTATCATTTTATTGATTACATCATGTGATTCCGCAAATGAACCGTTGTTCAGTTGTGACGAACATATAAACCATTGGGTCGAAACCAATTTAAAGACGGTACACCAATTAAACAGACAACAATGGTTAACAATTAAAACAATTGGCCAAAAAATAGCGACCTATCGTGGTTTTACTTCGGAACAAAAACATAAATTTTGGCATGATAAATTAAAGGAAGTAAAAATGCTTGACTGGAATTCTGAAGAATTAAAACATATTGATACTCTAATAAATTTTATTGATGAATACGATAAGATATTCACTGACAATTTTAAAAATAAGACAATTGATGAAGAATTAGAGGATACTTTTGATGTCTTTATGTATACTTGGACACAAGACGCAAAAGACAACCTTAATTGGAGTGACCGTACTATATTTGCAATAATTGGGGCAGGAGAAAAAATGCTGTCTAAAGATGGAGATATTGAATTGCCGGAGAAGACATATGCTATAGAAAAGTTGTCGGTACCGGATGAACAATCCGGAGATTGCTTTTGTAATGACCCAGACGATTATTGCAACTTCATACTCGAAATTGTGAACCCGAATACTATTAAATTTGATTGTGTCAAAAATGGATGTCAAGTAAAGAGTGGTTGCGGTTGGATGTTTAATTATGATTGCAATGGGCAATGCATAGCACGCAAAAATTAGAAACTGTCATGAAACAAAAACTGATCATATTTTTTACAGCAGTACTGACGACTGCCATTCTTATACCCTTGCGAGGTGGTTATCTCAACATCAGTACTCTTAGTAGCTTCCAGATGGCCGATATCGGATACTTGATTGTGTTTTTCCCTCTTACGCTATTCATTCTCAACCGCTACTCGCGACAAATAAAACTATCCGAGATATTGGCATTGCTGCTTATCGGCAGTTCATGGGATTTAGTCACCTCAATAACACATATGCCGGGGTCGTTGGTGTCAATGCTCGATTTTTTATGTAGATGGGCAGCTATAATCGCCGCATTTCTTTTCTATAAATCATCCTATCGTAAAAGATTACTGGTATTAGGCAGCTTTATCATAATCGGGCTAGCCATTGTCATCGTTCAAGAACCTTACTTTTGGTTTATAGTGAACAATGTTGATTAATGCATTGCACAAAGTAAACAGGCAAATAATCTATAAAAATCTTTTAATCTGCTTAATTTTGTGGGGCTCTTCAAACTTTTTATAGGTTATCTCCAGTTATTCGGATTCATCAAAAACAATAATTTTTTATACAAGGTCACCGGATCATTTTTTAATCCGGGACCTTATTGTGGTTTTCTATCCACAATTATACCGACAGCATTATGGTTGTCATTTTCTGCCGATAAACCGTACATACGTCATCTGGCTAAAACATATATCATCATCGCAATTATAATCTTACCGTTTCTTTCGAGTAGAATTGGCTGGATATCTGCAATCACCGGAAGTGCGTTAGTATTATCGCACATCTATAATTTTAATTTAAAGAAAAAGCAAAATTCGCTCTATATATTTATCGGTGCCCTTTTGTTTCCTTTATTATTATATCTTTTATGGTATTTAAAACCGGTATCTGCTGCAGGTAGAATATTTTTATGGCGTATTGGTATATCTGCTGTATTAAACGCACCCTTTGCAGGTGTTGGCTGGAATCATGTTGCAGGAGCATTAGGTAATGCTCAAGAAGAATTTTTCAGAAATAATATTGAATCCGTATCAGAATACAATGCCATCGGAATACCACAATATGCATTCAATGAATATATACATATAGCTATTTCATGGGGTATTCCGACAGCTATAGCGGTATTAGCAAGTATAATATTTCTAATTAAATCCGCATTAAAGGACAAAAATTACGGAATAGCCGGAAGCATTGTTACATTTGCAATATTTGCATTTGCTTCATATCCACTCCAATTTATTCAATTCATAATACTTATATGTATATTATCGTCATTAGTCCTGCTATCGCCCAGAAAAGCACAGACGTATTATTACTTATCAATTATCATTATTTGTATAATTGGCATTACAGGAATATACAATACATACACCCGTAATTCAAATATTAGAAAATATAACAATTTCATATGCACTGAAATTTCTGAATATGAGAATCTATTTTCACATATGGCATCCAATCCACGGTTTTTGTTTGATTATGGGATGATATTACGGAAAAATAAACGACTATACGAATCCAATATCATAATGCTCAAAACGACAGAAATAAGTAGCGACCCTATGCCATTAAACATAATAGGTCGGAACTATGAAGATTTAAAACAATACCATTTAGCTGAAAAATACTATATAAGAGCATCTCATCGAATGCCCAAATTATTATATCCACACTATTTACTAATGAAATTATATGGCACACCGGGATACAACAATATAAACTTAATGAGATTGGAAGCCAAGACGATAATGATGCTTAATCCGGATGTCAACAACGAAAGCATGGCCTTGATGCGAAAAGAGGCACAAGCCTGTTTAGACAGTCTCGAAGATCAGGCATTGTAGAGATAACGCTTGATAGAGCGCTTGGGGGTCTTTTCAAATTCGTTGGCTATAAGCTGTATCTTATCTACCTTTTCGTAAGGAGCCACAAGTTTGTTAAGTTCGACAAGCACCTGCTCCATCTCCTTAGGCAACTCCTCGTTGGTGACTCCAAATTTATCCATAGCCTCATAATCGGGATACACAAGGGCTACAAGCCGCCCGTTACGTTCTATAACAAGACTCTCGGCCACATACGGCATATTGTTCAGTTTGGCCTCTATCTCCTCCGGATATATGTTCTGACCGTTGGAAGACAATATCATGGTCTTATAACGCCCTTTAATAAATATCGTGCCATCGGCGCTACGTGTACCCATGTCGCCGGTGTGAAGCCAGCCGTCGGCATCGAGCACAGCCTCCGTAGCATCGGGATTGTTGTAATAGCCCTTCATGACATTGACGCCCTTGACACATATCTCTCCGGGTATGTTTTCCGGATCGTCGCTCAGGACCTTACTGTGCATTATGACAGGCAGAGTACGGCCCGAGGAGCCGGAAATAAACTGACGCCATGGAGTGTAGCTGATAAGTGGCCCGCACTCGGTCATGCCGTATCCCACCGTAAACGGGAAGCGTATGCGGTGCAGAAATTCCTCCACCTCATGGTTAAGCGGAGCGCCGCCCACAATAACCTCCTCAAACTCCCCGCCAAACGCATCGACCAGCTTGCGCCTTATAAGAGCGTACAACGCCTTGTCAATACCCGGCATGGAGAGGACCCACCGTATGCCCTTCTTGGTAATCATAGGCAGTATCTGCTTACGATATATCTTCTCAAGTATAAGCGGCACACATATGACAAGATTGGGTCTGACTTCATGGAGAGCCTTCAGAAGAAGATTAGGCGAAGGAAGCTTGCCGAACACGGTTATGTGCGTACCCACGGCGAGCGGCACCAGCATGTCAAAAGCGCAGCCATAGGCGTGAGCCAGCGGCAAAAACGACAGACAACGCGAACCTTGATAATGCAGACGCGAATGTATACCGAAAGTGACATTGCCCCACAGATTACGGTAAGTCAGCATGACTCCTTTTGAAAATCCGGTCGTTCCAGAAGTATAATTAAGCACAGCCACATTATCAGGGTCAGGCACAGGATACCTGACATCATCAGGCTTAAGCCCTCCCCTATAACGGCGGCTGAATTTGCGGTTTATATTTTTAAGTTGTTTCTGCATGCGCCCGTCGTTAAGCGGATGCTCGGCAAGAATCTTACCGTCAGTCAATGATATGACACCGCGCAGACGCGGCATCTTCTCAAACTCAAAGGTCTCCCATATGTTATTTTCGACAAACAACATCACACTCCCGGAGTGATTTACTATATGCTGGGCATCGGTGGGATTAAATTCCTGCAGTATAGGCACTATAGTGGCGCCATAAGTTATCGTGGCGATAAACACCATTATCCATCCGGGCGAATTCTTACCGATAAGAGCCACTTTATCGCCGGGAGTTATTCCAGCCAGCTCATAAGTCATGTGTATCTTGGCTATCTCATAAGACAGGTCGGAGTACAGATATGTTTTGCCAGTGCCATAGTCGGTAATAGCCGGCAATGTCCAATTATCACGAAAACTCGATGCATATATTTCATTCAGGTCGTTGGAAGCACTCATAAAAATCATGTCATTTTGACAAAATTACAATATTTTGTACTTACTTAGTACAATTAAATGCTATAATTTGTTTTTACAATCAATTATAGTCAGTTTATGGTTATGATAAATAAATTATCTGTAGTAATTTTGCAGAATGATTGACGAGATGACATTTGGCAATGCGAAAGCCCTGTTTCACACATTGGGCTGCAAATTGAACTTTGCCGAGACTTCCACCATAGCCCGTATTTTTGCCGAAAAAGGCATACGTCGCATTCAAGCCGGAGAAATTCCAGACGTCATAGTAGTAAACACATGTAGCGTGACTGACATGGCCGACAAAAAATGTCGTCAGGCCATACACCGTTTTTCATCACGCTATCCACAAGCCGCCATAATAGTGACCGGTTGCTATGCCCAGCTTAAAAGCGACGAGATAATAGCAATGCCCGGCGTAGACATTGTGGCAGGAACTGACCGTAAACTCCGGCTCACAGAGTATCTTGAAGACTGGATGAAGTCAAGACAGCCGAGCAGCATGGTGACCCCCACCAAGGACATAAGAGAATTCAGCCCTTCCTGTTCACGAGGCGACCGCACACGCTACTTTCTCAAAGTGCAGGACGGCTGCGACTATTGGTGCACCTACTGTACTATCCCCAAGGCTCGCGGACGTAGCCGGTCCGGCACTATTGACAATCTCGTGGCCCAAGCCCGAGGCGTAGCTGAAGAAGGCGGTAAGGAGATAGTGATAACCGGAGTCAATATAGGTGATTTCGGCAAAGGGCGCGATGACACATTCCTCGATCTTATAAAGGAGCTTGACAAGGTGGACGGCATAGAACGTTATCGTATTTCGTCGATTGAGCCCAATCTTCTTACCGATGATATAATAGAATTCGTCGCCGCTTCACGCCGCTTCATGCCCCACTTTCATGTACCGTTACAAGCCGGAAGCGACAAAGTACTGTCATTAATGCACCGTCATTATGACACGACACTGTTCCGTCATCGCATGGAGAAAATAAGAGACGTGATGCCTCACGCTTTTATCGGAGTAGATATTATTGTAGGCGCACGTGGTGAAACCGATGAACTATTTGACCGATCGTTTGATTTCGTCGAGTCGCTCGATATATCACGATTGCATGTGTTCCCCTACTCAGAACGTCCCGGCACACGTGCACTTGAAATCGACCACGTAGTCACACAAGCCGAAAAACATCGCCGCACCAACATCATGCTCAAAGTTTCGGAAAAAAAACTCTCCGATTTCACTTCACGATTCATCGGCACAGTACGGCCCGTACTCGTCGAACACCGGCGTGGCAACCGTCCGATGACCGGTTTCACCGACAATTATCTGAAAGTAGAAATCGCACCCGAAGACTCGATTGCCAACACTATCATACCGGTTATGCTGGATAAGATGACAGATAACGACCCGGGATTAATCAAAGGTGACATAGTACAATGAAAGGATACCGTAGTTACATACCGCTTGGGTGGTTGTTAAACGCACTTGCCCGTATGCCGCTGAAAGTACTATATATATTCAGCGACATACTGTTTGTAGTCATGTACCATATTGTCAGATACCGGCGTAACGTCGCGATGACCAATATAACGGAATCGTTTCCCGACAAGTCACCTGAAGAATGCAGAAAAATATGTCGTGACTTTTTCCGTCATTTCTCGGATTATATCGTAGAGACAGTAAAACTCGGACATATATCGGACGACGAAATAAAACGCCACATAGAATTTACTGGCTGCGAAATTCTCGACAAGTATTTCGACCAAGGACGCTCTATGGTGGTTTACTTCTCGCACTGCGGCAATTGGGAGTGGGCTACGTCCCTGACCCTCTGGATGCGCCATAAACCATCATCTGACTTGGTATATGCTCAAGTATATCGTCCGTTGACCAACAAATGGTTTGACTCATATTTTCTTAAACTAAGAAGCCGCTTCGGCTCGGTATCATATGACAAACGAATGGTATTTCGCCATCTGATTATGTTGCGCCGCGACAATATACAGAGCATAACCGGCTTCATGAGCGATCAGAAACCGAGTCATAATGATCCGGTGCACATAGTCAAATTTCTCAACCATCCCACTGCCGTAATAACAGGCACCGAAACCGTAGTACGTAAACTTGACATGGTGGCTGTATACTGGGATATGGAAAAGACCGGGCGCGGACACTATCGTTTAAATGCCCGCGTCATAACCGACAATGCTTCGGAAATGCCTGAATACGCCATAACCGACACCTATGTCAGGATGCTGCAGGACACCATTACACGTCAGCCGTCCATATGGCTGTGGACCCACAAGAGATGGAAAAACAAAGTAGAATACCCTGCCGACATGCCACGATGAAAAAACCGATTGCCGTAATAATACTTAATTGGAACGGTGAAGCGATGCTGCGCACGTTTCTTCCGGCTGTGATACTGACGACCCCGACCGACATAGCCGACATAATAGTCGCCGACAACGGCAGTACCGACGCATCGCTCTCCATGCTTGAAACAACGTTTCCTGATATCAAAACCGTCAAACTTGACAGGAACTATGGATTTGCTGAGGGTTACAATCGCGCCATAGCCGCCACGCGTTACCGCTATACCGTATTGCTGAACAGCGACGTGGCACCAGCACCCGGCTGGCTTCGTCCGTTGTATGACTACCTTGAAGAAAAAACCGAGACTGCCGCCGTACAACCCAAGATTCTATCTTATATACGACAAGATACATTTGAATATGCTGGTGCAGCCGGTGGATATATAGACTGCAACGGCTATCCATATTGCCGCGGACGACTCTTTGAAACTGTAGAGAAAGACATAGGACAATACGATAGCACAGTATCGGTTTTCTGGGCTACCGGAGCCGCATTGATGGTACGTACCGATGTATATGAATCCACCGGGGGGCTTGATCCTGAATTCTTTGCCCATATGGAAGAGATAGATCTGTGCTGGCGTATAAAACTCGCCGGCCACGACATAGCGGCCATACCGGCATCTACCGTATACCACCTCGGAGGAGGAACCCTGCCGGCATCCAATCCGCACAAAACATACCTCAACTTCCGAAATAACCTCCTCCTGTTGCATAAAAACCTCCCCGATTCATGCAGACGCCGCCGACTTGTCATACGCAGACTATACGACACCTTGGCATGGGGCAAGTACGTACTTACCCTTGATTTTGCCAATGCCGGAGCCATACTGCGGGCCCACCGCGATTTCAGAAAGATGTCAAAAAACTATCGGTCACATCCTGATAAAAATCTGTTGCCATCGCGTCCTAATATAATCCGAGACTACTTTTTATATAGAAAACGATATTTCAACCAATTAAAACACTAAATATAACAACATATAACAATTTGCCATAAAACAAAACCCACACCGGCCCCGTTATAACTTCATAACGTAAACACATTTAGTTACTTTAAATCATTTCATATCATTATGACACTTGATAACACAAAGGGGCAATACATACTGTCCCTCGATCAGGGGACAAGCAGTTCCCGCGCTATCGTATTTGACCGCTCGGGCTCAATCTGCTCCGTGGCCCAGCGTGAATTTGAACAAATATTTCCCCAATCGGGGTGGGTGGAGCATGATCCCCACCAGATATGGGCTTCACAAGCTTCTGTCATCGCCGAAGCCATTTCGAAGATAGACATCAACGGCAAAAACATTGCGGCGATAGGTATAACCAACCAACGCGAGACCACCATAGTATGGGACTGTGACACAGACGAACCGATATACAACGCTATCGTATGGCAGGACCGACGCACAGCCGATTACTGCGACCAGCTGCGCGAGGAGGGCCTCGTCGAGATGATACGTTCAAAAACTGGTCTTATCCTTGACGCCTATTTCAGCGCCACCAAGATAAAATGGATTCTTGACAATGTGCCGGGAGCCCGTAAACGTGCCGAACAGGGCAAACTGATGTTCGGCACCGTCGACTCATGGCTCATATGGCGACTTACGCGCGGCGAGGTACACGTGACAGACGTAACCAACGCATCACGTACTATGCTTTTCAACATACACTCGCTTGAATGGGACAAAGAACTTCTGGAACTCTTCGACATACCGCTGTCAATGATGCCAGAAGTAAAATCGTCAAGTGAAGTATACGGTTATACTACCACAACCATTTTCGCCCACAAAGTACCTATTGCAGGCATCGCAGGCGATCAGCAGGCCGCGCTTTTCGGGCAGATGTGTATCGAGCCCGGCTCTGTAAAAAACACCTACGGCACCGGATGCTTCCTGCTTATGAATACAGGCAACCGCCCCATAGAGTCAAAAAACAAGCTCCTGACCACAATCGCGTGGAAGATAGGCGACAAAGTTTCGTATGCCCTTGAAGGATCCATATTTGTCGGAGGCTCCGTAGTACAATGGCTCCGCGACGGGCTCAAGTGCATAAGCAGTTCAGCCGATGTCGAAGCTCTTGCCGCATCGGTTGATGATACAGACGGTGTATATTTCGTACCAGCTCTCACCGGACTTGGCGCTCCATATTGGGACCAATATGCCCGTGGAGCCATAAGCGGCATAAGCCGAGGCACCACTACCGCCCATATAGCACGCGCGGCACTCGAAGGCATAGCATACCAGACCTATGATATTGTAAAGGCTATGGAGAGAGACTGCGGATTGCCCATAACCAACCTCAAAGTCGACGGCGGCGCATCGCGCAACAATCTACTCATGCAGTTCCAAAGCAATATTCTCGCTACCGAGGTACTGCGTCCACGCATTACTGAGACCACCGCTCTCGGAGCCGCATATCTTGCGGGTCTTGCCATCGGGTTCTGGCCGAGCCTTGACGAAATAAAGGCCCAATGGCAGGTAGAACGCACGTTTGACCCGTCGGGTGACGAGGCCAAGGTGACATCGAAAATCAACGGCTGGCACAATGCAGTTAACCGCGTACTCTCAGAGTATTCACAGAAATAACAAAAGGAGCAGTCATGGAAGTACCACTGTTTATACAATGTGTATTTGAATTTTTAGGCACACTCATACTTGTTGTTCTCGGATGCGGTGTAGTGGCTTGTGTAAGCCTGCGAAAATCAAAAGGCGAAAGTGCAGGATGGATTGTAGTCACACTCGCGTGGGGCCTTGCCGTAATGTGCGGAGTGCTCATTGCCGGTCCTTATTCAGGAGCACACCTTAATCCAGCTGTCACACTCGGACTGGCGGCCGCGGGAAAATTTCCGTGGACTTATGTCATACCGTTTATAGTGGCTCAGATACTCGGAGGCATGCTAGGCGCCATGTTGGTATATGTATTTTACAAAGACCATTTCGACGCCACCGAAGATGCGGAGTCAAAACTCGGAGTATTCTCCACCATTCCGGCCATACGTAACCACAGCCGCAATCTTATAAGCGAAATCATCGGTACATTTGTACTCGTACTCGTCATATTGTTCATAGGCGATGAAGGCAACTCCTCGCAGGTCGGGCTCGGCAGTATCGGCGCCCTGCCTGTGGCTCTACTTGTCGTGGCTATCGGCATGTCGCTCGGCGGCACTACCGGATATGCGATAAATCCGGCACGTGACCTCGGACCGCGAATAGCCCATGCATTGCTCCCCATAAAAGGAAAAGGCTCAAGTCAATGGAGTTATAGCTGGATTCCCATAGTGGGACCGCTTCTTGGCGGAGTCATCGCCGCACTCCTATATTGCGCCATAAAGGCTATGATGTAGCACTACATAGCATCAATCGCCCAACATACGGCCCGGAAGACAATCGACAAGATACTTCCGGGCTTTTTCCCATGGTACGTATATTTCTTCCGAGCCGACCAACAAGTCTACAGGTACCTCGTTGAGGTCGGTGCGGAGGTACATACGCCCGCTGTCGGAACGAAACAGAATAAGCTGCAGATTAGAAGC
Organism: Heminiphilus faecis; assembly: GCF_008728965.1. GTDB lineage: Bacteria > Bacteroidota > Bacteroidia > Bacteroidales > Muribaculaceae > Muribaculum > Muribaculum faecis. The sequence continues at coordinate 30,186 of NZ_VSMC01000003.1, forward strand.
CATCGGTACAACACGGAAGTTACACCAATGACGTGACACAAGCGAAAAATCATCGGTCATATAGTAACATCCCGGCAAGTGCATAAGCGACAACAAAGGCATCAGAGTCTCGGCATGTCCGAACCGCAGTTGCACATACGCATCATTGTGTCCGGTAATAACGCTATCAATACTGTTTATAATCTCGCCAAGAAGCGGAGACGCGATGTCGGCCGGCAACTTGGACACGGTCGACGCCGTACGCGTAAGATACTGACTCAGATTATTGCATGACCATAGACGGCTATACTCCTCCTCTGTCATGAACTCGGCAATGTCCACATTGTAACTCATAGCGCCGAGCGATGACAAAAAACCGTATTCGGTCAGCGCGAAGTCGCGAAGCTGTTTTTCGGTAGCGCAACATCCGTCACCAAGCGCCCGTACAGCCGGAGTCACAGGAGCATTATCATCAAAAAAGCGTTCATATATGTCATGATACGGCTCCCTCTCACGATAGCGCACATAACTGCTGTCGACTTCAAAAGGCCTTAACAGCCGCGAAGTCACAGGTCCCGACTCGGTGTATATATTCATACGGCGGTGCTCTATAGCCAATTGATGGGTAAACGCATCCATGCTCATCACACAGCGGGGCACATAAGAAGCCATAGCTGTGACGCGACCGCGTACAAAAAGTTCGGGAAAGCTGCGGTACATACGGCGGGCTATACCCTCCTGCTCCGCCATACCCAGAGAATCAAGCATGCCCCATCGGCCTTCGCACATGGTCAGCACATCATCGACTATCGACAGCAACTTACGGCCTACAGGCGTTATACTTCCGAGCGAGTCGGCTTTTAAAAGAGCACTCTTCAATTTCATGGCACGTGCGTCTGAAGAAGGATACCGTGCACCATGACGACCTACATGACTGATCATAACAGGCTTCAATGTGTCGGGATATGCCGCTCTTGCCGACGGTATAGAATATGGCATGGCACTTCCTGCATACTCCGTCATAGTATAGTTAAAATCACCGGCAAAAACTGAAGTAACCGAAATTATTGCCGCAAACAGTACAGTTATACTCTTCATTGTTTTTAAATTTGCAAAAAAGTCTGCATCCATGAGCATACCCTCTCATATATTAAATCTCATAGAGAATAACGCTGTCGACGAAGCTATTGTTTCGCTAGACAGGTTTATCGAGGAATCGGGCGACTCAGCCGAGGCCTATTTTCAGCGTGGCAAACTCCACTGGCAGGCAGGCCACCGTCGCGAGGCCATAAACGACTACCACCGTGCAGTCGACATAGATTCTGCCAGTCCGGCCCGCGAAGCCCTGCGCCTTTCCATGTCAATCATGAACTTCTATAACACGGATCTTTACAATCCGTAACCTGCGCCGGGATATAATATAAGGCAGCCTGCCGGAAGAAAGAATCAATACTCCGGCAGGCCGATGTCAGTATACTTTATGACAATAGACGCTAACGTGACGACGATCGGCTTATAAGCCCGACAATCCACAGTAGCACTATAGCACCTATCACCGATGTTATGAGGCTACCGATAATGCCGCCTGCGGTAATGCCAATAAGGCTGAACAGCCATCCGCCGAGCACACCGCCTATTATACCCACTATAAGATTCACTATAAGGCCAAATCCGCCTCCACGCATTAACTTGCCAGCAACGAAGCCGGAGACTATTCCAATAAGAATGTACCAGATAAAATTCATATTCTCTAAATTTTTAAGGCCGGTTCCGGTCTGTCAGTAAGGCGCCCCCGCACCCGGCAATGTTCTATATCGAAACGACCCTACATTTAAACTTGTTCACGGCATCAGCCTAATAATTTTGAACCGACACCGTCACAACACATTAAATAGCTATGGAAATTCCTAACAATAAACGATTTGTTTAAGTTTTTTTCGGCGAAACCTTTGCCATTAAGTAAATTATCACTACCTTTGCACCGCTTTTCGTAATCTCTGGCAAGACATGCAGCTTGCTATATTGCGTATTATTAACATTTTAACATTCAATCAAAAATGGATTTAATCAAAGTTGCTGAAGAAGCATTTGCCACCGGCAAGCAGCATCCGGAATTCGGTCCCGGCGATACCATCACCGTAGCTTACCGTATCAAAGAGGGTAACAAGGAGCGTATCCAGCAATACCGCGGCGTAGTAATCCGCATCTCAGGCGACGGAGAAAAGAAGCGTTTCACTGTACGTAAGATGAGCGACAACATCGGCGTAGAGCGTATATTCCCTATCGAATCTCCGTTTATCGACTCTATAACCGTAAACAAATACGGTAAAGTACGTCGTGCTAAACTTTACTATCTCCGCAACCTTACCGGCAAGAAAGCTCGTATCAAAGAGCGTCGCATAAAGTAATCAACGACATTGCCAAATCACATATAACAATGCCCGGCTCATAAAGTCGGGCATTGTTATATACTTTAAAAGCATATTACTCGATATCATCGTCATCATCATCGCGACGAGGCGATACGACATACAATATCCATAAGAAAAACGCACACATGACAGCCGCGGCACCAAGCGATACGGCCTGCATGGCAGACGAGTCGCCAATCAAAATAAACACCCACCCGCCTAACAATGCACCACATATACCTACACACACCGCAAAGGCGGTGCTTCTTATCTTAGGCACCAGACGGCCTACCATGAAACCGCCTATAATACCGATGATTGTCCATACAATCCAAAGTGATCCGGCCATAACTCTGTTTTTTTAATTTCTCACATGATATCAAGCGCTCCAGTACTCAAATATGGTGAGCCACACCAGCAGCAGAGCAATCAGTATGCTTACCCCTATCCAAAGCCAAACGGCCACGCGATCTTGCTTTTCTCTCTTCATAGTTACCACAATTAAATAGTCGATTAAAGTGCCGGCCGAAAGCCTGACACTTTAAATCTATAACAATCGCAGCGCCCAATAGTTTTTCAACCATAGAAGTAAGAGTAAAACCCGATAAGATCAACAACCTATAGCACGGCGGAGAGTGTCCACCTGAGTCTCCCACAGCTCCTTGCTGTCATCGAGTTCATCAGGTTCGGCATAATCGGTGACAATCAAAGTGGTATCATCGGTCATCTCGTTGACACTGATGCTCATCTCGAAATATGCACGCGACGTCTCGTCATCCCACCTGAAACGTATAGACAAACCGTCGCGTCTGCCTATGACAGTAGCACACTGCTCCTGTCCGTTCCACTCAAACACGTATTTCTTACCTGCGACACTCACAGCGTCGGCAAACCATTCCTTAAGCCCTGTAGCCGAAGATATATAACTCCACAAAAGGCTTACCGGCACACTGCGCATGGCAAACTCAAGACGAAATTTCTGCTTTTCCATAACTATCGTTTTATGATAAGCTTAATCCACAGATGCGAAATAAATATTTTCCCGCGATACTGACAAATATCTTACGGAATTTATGTATATTTGCACCCGTAAAATGCCCTAAAGGCATTAAGAGGCATACATAGATTTATTCACCAAAATACTAAAAAATTCATGGTAAGTTACAAAGACCTCGGCTTGGTCAACACTCGTGAGATGTTTGCTAAAGCCATCAAGGGCGGATATGCCGTTCCCGCTTTCAACTTCAACAACATGGAACAGCTTCAGGCCATCATCAAGGCTGCTGCTGAAGACCGTTCACCAGTTATCCTTCAGGTATCTAAGGGCGCACGCAACTACGCCAACCCCATTCTGCTCCGCTACATGGCACAGGGTGCCGTAGAATATGCAAAGAGCCTCGGATGGGAAAATCCCCAGATATGCCTTCACCTCGACCACGGTGACAGCTACGAGATTTGCAAAGACTGCATCGACCACGGCTTCTCATCGGTTATGATTGACGGTTCACATCTCCCCTATGAAGAAAACGTAGCTCTTACAAAGAAAGTCGTTGAATACGCTCATCAGTTTGATGTTACTGTAGAAGGCGAACTTGGCGTACTTGCCGGTGTTGAGGACGAAGTTTCTTCCGACCACCACACCTATACCGACCCCGAAGAAGTTATCGACTTCGCTACTCGTACAGGTTGCGACAGCCTCGCTATATCAATCGGTACTTCTCACGGAGCTTACAAGTTCACTCCCGAGCAGTGCACCCGCAACGCCGAGGGTAAACTCGTTCCCCCGCCTTTGGCATTTGAAGTGCTCGACGCCGTTATGGAGAAACTCCCCGGCTTCCCCATCGTTCTCCACGGTTCATCATCAGTTCCTCAGGAGTATGTAGACATGATCAACCACTACGGTGGCAAATTGCCCGACGCTATCGGTATACCCGAAGAAGAGCTCCGCAAAGCAGCCAAGAGCGCCGTATGCAAGATCAACATCGACTCTGACAGTCGTCTTGCCATGACTGCTGCCGTCCGCAAGGTCCTCTCTGAGAAACCCGCAGAATTTGACCCCCGCAAATATCTCGGTCCGGCCCGCGACGAAATGGAAAAACTCTACAAGCACAAAATCGAAAACGTGCTTGGCAGCAAGGATAAAGCATAATATAACACAACAGCTTTATAAAATTAATAGAGGAGACCCAGCTGGGTCTCCTCTATTAATTTTATAAAATGCTATCATCTGAAAAGCAATGGAGCCAACCGATACAGACTGCGACGCCAAGTCAGAAACTCGTGAGCCGTATCGGGAGAAACATATGACACCGCGTTATAACCTGCATTTTTCAAAGCTTCGACAGCCGACGTAACCCTGTCAGGATTTTCTTTGCTTCCACAACTGATAAACACAAGCCCAACTCCACTGTCTTTAAGATCGTCGGGCGCATAAGTGCCCCCACTTAGGAGTCCGTAATATCCGAATGTCTCCGGACGGCGCATAGTTATAAGTTTAGTCTCCACACCACCCATTGACAATCCTGCCATAGCGCGATGTTTTTTGTCAGGAACGGTATTGAAATTTTTGTCAATGTAAGGTACGAGTTCGTCTACGAGAACAGTCTCAAACTCCTTTGCATCAAATTGATTTATCGTACCGAACTTCACGTTATTGGTCATACCGTAAGTCATCACGATTATAAACGGCTCGATTTTGCCTTCGGCAATAAGATTGTCCATAATAAGATTGGCATGACCTTGGTTTGACCATGCGGTCTCATCCTCACCCCATCCGTGCTGCAGATAAAGAACAGGATACTTCTTATCGGTCTTTCCATATTCAGGAGGAGTGTAAACAAACGCCCTGCGCTCTACGCCGGTACTCGGTGAACTGAACAGCACCTGCTGCACATTGCCGTGAGGCACATCCTTAAGGGCATAGAAATCCTTGTCATGAGCGGGTATCTCAATACCACTCTCCCATCGGCACGAGCCATAATAGTTAAGTGCTCCGGGATCATTGAACGCCCCGTCATCAACAATCAGGTGATAGTAATGGAAACCTTCGTCCATAGGCCCCTCGGTAGTCCCCATCCAAGAGCCGTCAGATTGTTTTTCAAGTTTTGTACCTCCCCGACCGCCAAGACCGAGAGTTACAGTTACAGACTTGGCTTCGGGTGCCTCCACACGGAAGCGGGCGTAACCTTGAGAGTTTACCATAGGGTACTCCTTACCGGGCTGGTTTTTACTTGACGGCACAAAATCCTCTTTAACAGAGTCTTGTGCCATTAGTGCCGCGCCTAATAAAACAGACAGAGCACTCGTTGAAATTCGTAATAACGGATTAATCATGATTGAATGTTAGTTAGTTGGTTATTAAGGTTATTATTACAAATTTAAACAATTTCATATAAATTTCAAATATTTTTCACATCAACAAACACAAATAGGCGACATAATACCCACAACAACAACTTCTTAGGACAAAAACAAATTACCTATGCCGGATTCTACATAAAAACGACAACTTTATATATTATATTTGTGCAAAATAACCGCTAACCTTTTTACCATGTACTCAATAAATAATAGAGGCGTATCCGAAGCGCAAACTGTATACAACGGTTTCATTAAATACAAACATACAATATTAATTTGCAGAACGATTTTTCATGCTAATCTTGTGAGAATGAAAATTATATTGTAAATTTGCACGATTGAGAGCCGCTGTGTCGGCGCTCATAATTAATTAACTTATTTATTAACCCGTTAAATGAACGAAGAATTAAAGAATTCTCCCATCGAAGACTTCGATTGGGACGCCTATGAAAAAGGCGACGCCGTCGGTGAAAAGAGCCGCGAAGAACTCACCAAAACTTATGATGAGTCGCTCAACACCGTAAAAGACAAAGAAGTAATCGAAGGTACCATCATCGCCCTCAACAAGCGCGAAGCGGTGGTTAACATCGGCTACAAAAGCGACGGTATAATCCCCGTCAACGAATTCCGCTACAACCCCGACATCAAAATAGGTGACGTAGTGGAAGTATTCATCGAGAATCAGGAAGACAAGAAAGGACAACTTATCCTGTCGCACCGCAAGGCCCGCATGTCACGCTCATGGGAGCGCGTAAATCAGGCTCTTGAAAACGATGAAATCATCAAGGGTTACATCAAGTGCCGAACCAAGGGCGGTATGATTGTTGACGTGTTCGGTATCGAGGCATTCCTCCCCGGCTCTCAGATCGATGTAAAACCCATCCGCGACTACGACATCTTTGTAGGCAAGACTATGGAGTTCAAGGTCGTGAAGATCAATCAGGAATTCAAGAACGTTGTTGTATCGCACAAGGCTCTTATCGAAGCCGAGCTTGAGCAGCAGAAGAAAGAGATCATTTCCAAGCTTGAGCGCGGTCAGGTACTCAAAGGTGTTGTCAAGAACATCACCACTTACGGTGTATTCATCGACCTTGGCGGTGTTGACGGTCTTATCCATATCACAGACCTCTCTTGGGGCCGCGTAAGCCATCCCGAAGAAGTGGTTAAACTTGATCAGGAACTTGACGTCGTTATCATCGACTTCGATGACGAACGCAAGCGCATAGCCCTTGGTCTGAAGCAACTTCAGCCCCATCCGTGGGATGCTCTTGACGCCGATCTCAAAGTGGGCGACAAAGTAAAAGGCAAAGTTGTCGTTATGGCTGACTACGGCGCATTTGTTGAAATCGCTCCGGGTGTAGAAGGCCTCATCCATGTATCGGAAATGTCTTGGTCACAGCACCTTCGCTCGGCTCAGGACTTCATGAAGGTAGGCGACGAGGTAGAAGCTGTAATCCTTACCCTCGACCGCGACGAGCGCAAAATGTCACTCGGCATCAAGCAGCTCAAAAACGACCCGTGGGAAAACATCGAAACCAAATACCCCATCGGAAGCAAGCACACCGCCAAAGTGCGCAACTTCACCAACTTTGGAGTATTCGTTGAGATTGAAGAGGGCGTAGACGGTCTTATCCACATCAGCGACCTCTCTTGGACCAAGAAAATCAAACATCCGTCGGAATTCACCCACGTAGGTGCTGACATCGATGTTCAGGTTCTCGAAATAGACAAGGACAACCGTCGTCTCAGCCTCGGCCACAAGCAACTCGAAGACAATCCTTGGGATGAACTCGAATCGGTATTTACCGTAGGCAGCATCCACAAAGGCAAGATCATCGAAATGCAGGACAAGGGCGGTGTAGTGGCTCTCCCCTACGGTGTTGAAGGTTTCGCAACCCCCAAACACCTCGTCAAGGAAGACGGCACTCAGGCTCAGGTCAATGAAGAACTTGACTTCAAGGTAATAGAGTTCAACAAAGACAACAAGCGCATATTCCTTTCTCACAGCCGCATCTTCGAGGACGAAGCAAAGGCAGAAAAGAACGAAGCTCGCAAAGCCCGTCGTCAGAACAAGAAAGAAGAGCAGCCCGTACTCAATACAACCATTGAGCGCACTACTCTCGGTGACCTTGAGGAACTCGCAGCTCTGAAAGAAAAACTTTCAGGCAAGAATTAATTCTAAAGAGAAATCAATTCAATAGCAAAGGCAAAGGCTGTGTCAACAAAATTGGCACAGCCTTTATAATTTAATAACATGCATGATGTCGACACTTACACAATTACTTGAAGAGAGCCACACCTTGGGGCTTGTCATAGGCTTGAGCACATTTATTATCATCGGCCTGTTTCATCCGGTGGTAATCAAGTGCGAATATCATTTCGGAGTAAGATGCTGGTGGTGGTTTCTCGTCCTCGGCACGATATGCCTCGCACTATCCATAATGCTATATGACGTACTATGGTCATCAATACTTGGAGTGGCCGGCTTCTCGTCATACTGGACAATAAAGGAGATATTCGAACAGCAGGAGAGAGTGCGCAAAGGCTGGTTTCCTCGTAACCCGCGACGCACCTACCCATGGGACAATCCTGAACAAAAATAACATTCACCCGCCGTCTACCGAACATTCCATAGACCGGCCGTCTTATAAACAAATTATTAGAATCGCACTTATTTTTAGAGCCATCGTATTATAGATGGCTCTAAAAATATAACACAATTCCAATACATCTTATCAGGCTTCGGAACGGATCTGAATAATCCCCTATAAATTACCACCCTCCGGAAGCGCCGCCTCCACCGGTCATACCTCCTCCGAAGGAGCCTCCTCCAAAACCACCGCCGAATCCATTGCCTCCACCCCCGCCAAATCGCCCGGGGACAACAATGACAGGAGGGAGCTTGGCAATATTATACGGCACGTGGGTCTGATAACCGCAATTGCGACACATATAGTCTTTCACTCCCTGCCCCTCACGGGTCGTTGTGGGATTAGCTATTATGCGGTCGCTTCGCAACGAACTCGCACGCGCTCCGCAATGTGGACACACTTTATAAGTCGATGCCGTATTTACAAACGGCAATACATCGGTCTCCCCGCATGTGTCGCAAAGCCATACATCGTAGTCCACAGAATCAATCTTCTCCTCGACATCCTGCTGTGGAGTAAGGTATGCATTGTCAGACTTTTCGTCGAGACGACGCATCTTGTGATGACAGTTAGGACACTTTCTTCGGCGTAAACGCATATATCGCATTGTAAGCCATATCACCAACGCCATCACAAACGGCACTCCAAGTCCTATGAAACCGACAATCACCGATGGTATAAGAAGTTTTTTCAATGACTGATAGCGGTCGTAGCGGTCAAGACGTCGGGTCTTGAACATATTGACGATGTATATAAGAGCCATAAATGCCACAAGCACACAGCCAATGTACAACCATGCCGAAAATAGGTGGTCGGCACCCGAAGTATCGCGATTGCTGTCGTTGCGATACTTAGACATCAGTTCTTCCGTCGCACCGGGGGTTGTGGCAAGGCGCGCTATCTCCCCTACCGATGCCATGACCCCTCCGTCATAATCCATAGCTTTGAACCGCGGACCGGCAATATTCCTGATAATTCGTCCGGCAAGTATATCGGGCACCACACCCTCCATGCCATAACCGGTACGTATGGCAGCTCTACGGTCATCGCTGGCTATCACATACAGAAGTCCGTTGTTTTTATCCTTCTTTCCCACACCCCAGTCAGTAAACAGCCGGGTAGCGAAGTCATCGATATCTCCGTCAACACTCCCGACGACAACCACGACCACTTCGGCAGAAGTCTTGCGCCAGACATCGGCAAGCATTGAGTCAATCCGCGTCACAGCCTCCTGCGAAAGTATGCCGTCAGGATTGGACACATACTTGGTACGATCGGCAACGTGAACATTGGGCACATCGGAAGGCCGATATAACGAAGCCGACATCTGTAACGCGACTGACAATAATAAGAGCAACAATAGTTTTATTCGTTTCATCATCCAGTATTTTCATTATTAAACCGCCGGCAGACTCATACCATACAATTTACGGTACAAATCAAGGGCATACACATCAGTCATACCCGAAACATGATCGAGAACGGCCTGTACCTTTCCATAAAGGTCGGGTGCCGCGATATCGTACTGTTTCGGTACTTTATTTAACAACAAGGCCGAATAGTTAAGTTCAGGATAACGCACGGCATGAATAAGTTTTTCCATAAGAAACGATATTATACGATTACCGGCGAGTTCCACATCGACCACGTCACTTGCACAATATATCTTCTCCCAAGCCTTGGCCGAACAACACGCATAACCTCTACGCTCCGTCTCGTCGACATGGTCGAGTAGTGTTCCGGCAAAATCGCCTGACAGTATAGTCTGTTCATTTTCAACAAAAGCCTTGGCACACTGTTTTACCAGAGTACCGATGACGCAACTGCGCAGATAAGCTATCTTTTCATTCGGGTCATCGACATGACTCATGGCACGGTGCATATGGTCACGCTTTGCCACGTCGAAAAACGACATGAAAAGCCCGATCACCTCATCGGTAAGAAGCACCCGCAATTTATGGGCATCTTCAATATCCATGACCTGATAGCATATGTCATCGGCAGCTTCCACGATATATACAAGCGGATGTCGTGCATAACATATTTCTCCGCCGGCTCCGTAACGAGGCAACAAACCAAGCTCATCGGCTATGCGCTTGAACGTATCGGTCTCGGAGCTAAAAAAACCGAATTTGTTTTTCTTACCGGCAAGACGCGACTCATAAGGATACTTGACTATGGATGCAAGCATTGAATAAGTCATAGCGAATCCACCCTGACGGCGTCCTTTGAACTGATGCGTCAGAAGTCGAAACGAATTGGCATTTCCTTCGAAATGCGTAAAATCGGCCCATTGCGCTTCGGTCATATCCTTCTGCAGCACAGCTCCGGCACCTTCGCTGAAAAAAGTAGATATGGCTTTTTCTCCCGAGTGACCGAAAGGAGGATTGCCCAAATCATGGGCAAGACATGCAGCTCCGACTATCTCGTCAAGAGCATCGAGTTTGCCGCGCCACGGCTCGTCGGCATACTTTGCCGAAAGAGCCGAACTTATTTCGTTAGCAAGCGATCGGCCTACCGACGCGACCTCCATCGAGTGTGTCAGTCTATTGTGAACAAACACACTGCCCGGCAGCGGAAACACCTGCGTCTTGTTTTGCAGACGACGAAACGGCGACGAAAACACAAGCCTGTCGAAATCGCGTTGGAAATCGCTGCGTGAACCACGTCGGGCGTCATGAAAATCCTCAAGTCCAAACCGCTTGTCATTGATAAGCCGGTCCCACGACATCTGTTCATTCATCTCTTTCATATACAATTATTACCCGAAGTTACCATTTTTTCTTAATATAACGAAATTTACGGCAATATCAATATCAACTGCTACAACATAGTTTCAGCATTAAACGTTTTTTAGTAAATTTGCAACTCAAAAAATCAGCATATTCGTGATGAACAATCTGTATTTTAAACTATTTTGGACATTCTTGAAAATCGGAGCTTTCACTTTCGGCGGAGGATGGGCCATGATATCCATTATCGAACGGGAGATTGTAGACAAACACCGGTGGATCAACAAAGAAGAGTTTCTCGACCTGCTTGCGGTGTCACAGTCTCTGCCGGGCATCCTTGCCGTAAACATATCAGTGTCGATAGGCGACAGGCTCCGAGGCCTTAAAGGAAGCATAGTAGCTGCATTAGGCACTATCCTACCGTCGTTTCTGATAATACTGGCCATAGCCGTATTTCTTACGCCCGACATAATAAAAAACAATCCTGTCGTATCCAAGATATTCATGGGCATACGTCCCTGCGTTGTAGCACTGATAATAGCTCCGGTACTATCTTCGGCCCGCGCGGCCAAAATAACATGGAAGACAGTATGGATACCTATAGCTGTGGCGGTACTCATATATGTCGGCTGCAGCCCTATTGTATTCATAATTATCGGCGGACTCGGGGGATATCTGTGGCTGAGCCACAAACAGAAACTCGCACACGACGAGCTAAACAAACGAAATAACGACAACGACCGACAATGACAGTATATCTGAAACTCATATGGGCCTACCTGAAAATAGGCCTTTTCGGCTTCGGCGGAGGCTATGCCATGCTTGCTCTAATCGAACGCGAAGTCGTGGCTCCGGGCTGGATAACCAAGCAGATGTTTACCGACATCGTGGCCATATCGCAGATGACACCGGGACCGATAGGCATCAACAGCGCCACTTATATAGGCTATGTGGTGACCGGCAGTGTGTTAGGTTCAATCATCACCACACTAACCGTGACACTGCCATCCTTTCTGCTTGTCCTTTATGCCAGCCACTATATAAGGCGTCATCGTGAGTCGACCGTGATAAAAGGCATATTCGCAGGTCTTCGACCGGTGGTGATAGGCCTTATAGCATCGGCCGCTCTCCTTTTGATGAACAAGCAGAATTTTCCCGATTACACAATAAGCATAGCTATATGTGCGGCATCATTCTGCCTAGTTTATTTTACCAAAATACACCCGATATTTATAATCTGTCTTGCCGGATTGGTCGGCCTCATAGTATATTGATTCTATTATGGACTATAACGCAACTCTCGATTTTCTATATACTCAACTTCCCATGTTTCAGCGAGTAGGCGCCCCGGCCTACAAACCGGGACTGGATACATCTGAAGCCTTGGCCGCCGCTTTCGGCAATCCGCAAAACAACTACCCTACCGTACATATAGGAGGTACAAATGGAAAAGGCTCGACGGCACATACACTCGCAGCCATACTTCAGGAAGCAGGTTACAAAACCGGACTTTATACATCGCCTCACCTTGTGGATTTCCGTGAACGCATACGAGTCAACGGCAAAATGATACCCAAAGATGACGTTGTGGATTTTGTCAGGCGGTTCAGATATAAAAATCTATCTATAGCACCGTCGTTCTTTGAACTGACTATGGTCATGGCCTTTGATTTTTTTGCCAAGGAGCACGTCGATGTAGCAGTAATAGAAGTTGGACTTGGCGGGCGTCTTGACAGCACCAACATAATCACCCCCGCTCTAAGTGTGATAACCAATATATCGCGCGATCACATGCAATTTTTAGGCAACACGCTCCCTGAAATAGCATCGGAAAAAGCAGGCATAATAAAACATGGTGTCCCTGTCGTCATAGGCGAGTCGGAAGGAGCTGTAAGACGTGTATTTGCGGAAAAAGCGGCTGAAATGTCATCGCCGATAGTATATGCCGACGATAACATGGCATTTTCGTCTGCAACACTTTCTCCTGATGGCATACTTTATAGTGGCACACTGTACGGCAACATAACCGGACAACTTACCGGCGAGTGTCAGTTAAAAAACACCGCTACAATACTTGCCGCTGTGTCGGAACTAAAAAAAACAGGCATGCACATAACGCCTGAAGCAATAAAAAGAGGATTCGCCGGGGTATGCGAGACAACAGGTCTTGCCGGCCGTTGGATGAAACTGTATGAAAAACCGTTTACAGTGTGCGACACAGGTCACAACGAAGGCGGATGGAGCTACCTTTCAAGTCAACTCGCCAAAACACCCGGAGAGAAACACATGGTAATCGGCTTCGTCAATGATAAAGACGTAAGTCACATTCTTGACATGATGCCGCACAACGCCCTGTATTACTTCACTCAGGCATCGGTCAGCAGAGCGCTTCCCGCTGAAGAACTCGCACGTCTCGCCCAAGCCGCCGGATTGCACGGCAAAACATATGACTCCGTTGAAGGAGCCTATAAAGCGGCTCTAAAACATGCCACGTCCGATGACACCATATTCATAGGCGGCAGCACTTTTGTCGTAGCCGACTTTCTTACATATATGCAATAATACAGACATAATAATATAGCAGACCGCCCCGTAAGGATGTCTGCTATATTAATTAAGAGAGCCGATATATGTCAGCGAACTGCTATGACCTCGATCTCTACAAGTACTTTTTTGGGCAATTCACGTACAGCCACAGCCGAACGTGCAGGATAAGGAGCCTTGAAGGCCTCGGCATACACCTCGTTCATTGCGGCAAAATCATTCATATCGGCAAGAAATACAGTGGTCTTCACCACATTGTTAAGAGTAAGACCGGCCGCATCAAGAATAGCCTTGACATTGGCAAGCGACTGTGCAGTCTGAGCCTTTATCCCTTCGGGAATGGTACCGTCGATAGGATTGATGGGTATCTGTCCTGACGCATACAACATTGAACCGGTATCGATAGCTTGGCTATATGGCCCTATGGCACCCGGAGCCGCGGTAGTTGAAACTGGATTTTTCATCGTTTTGATCCTCTTTACTTTTTAATTGGTTTATACTATTTTATTTTTGTTGGAGTTCCGTCAATATTTACCGGCAGATTCATGAGTAGAATCTCCGATTCTTTATCGATAATATCCTTAACGGCATCGGCCACAACTTTTATAACAGGAGCAAACTCCGTCTTAAAGTTAGGTATAAACTCAGTTGTCCCCAACTTATTAAGACGATCAAGCACCAGACCCACCGAAATTTTATTTATATCCATCGCCGGCTGATACGCATGCTGGTCCTTGTCTGTCTCGGAATAAACTATTGACACAAGCCCCGCCTCGGACATTTCAGATATAAGCTCCGTGACAAGTCTTGACGGCATATGATACAACGCGGCAAAATCAGGGAGAGTAAGCGGCGGACTCTGCTGCTCAAAACGCTTCACTATAATAGTCATGATCACTATAGCTACCTTGCGCTTGTAATCGAGCGATATATTGTTTATGTTGCCATTGAAACTAAACTGAAATATATTCTGCGAGGAGTAACACAACACGGCACCGGCAAGGGTTATTATCCATACAAGCTGAAGCCATATGAGCAGCAACGGCAGAAATGCAAAGCTACCGTATATGGCATTGTACTTTGACACATACAGTTGTCCCGATACAAACAGATATTGAAGTATCTGAAATGCGGTACCGGCAAATATACCGCAATACAACGCATTTCTGAACTTTACTTTGGTGTTTGGGAAAAGCATATACATACCGGTAAACGAAAGCCATGTAAGTACAAAAGGCACACAATCAAGCACGACCTTTACCGCCGGAGAAAACAGACTGAAATGCGGATTGTCAACTATCGCCGTCGACATCAGTAACGATATTCCGCTTGAGCATACCATCAATATCGGCAGCATAAACAATATGGCCGTATAATCTATAACCTTTCGGGTCATGGTGCGGTCACTTCTGACTCCCCATACTGTATTGAACGCCGACTCGATATTGCCCATAAGCGATATCATAGTCCACAATAAAAACACAAGACCTACTCCAACAAATACACCTTGCGACGCCTGAGCGAGATAATGGTCGACAAAACCGAGAGCAGCACGCAAAGCATTTTCCTGCGAAGGAAAGAACGTAAATAGTTGCGATTGTAAAAGGTTCTGAAATCCGAATCCTCGCCCGATGGCAAACAATAGCGCCAACGCCGGCACGATAGCCAGCAATGTATTGTAAGTAAGTGCCGACGCGCGATTCTGCAGGTCACTGTTAAGAAATGACTTCACCGAAAGGTTTATAGTCTTTATCGTGTTTACTTTCCATGTACGGCGAGTATCGTTCCACACACCTTCACTGCAGTAAAGCCACAACGCACGCAGCCGCTCGACCCGGGACGATACGTACCGGGTGAACCGTGAAGGGGTCGATGTATTATCCTTTTTCATCACCTGTGGATTAAAACCGTTTTGCAAAATAACAAATTTTATATGTGAAAAGCCCAAATTCAGTTCAAAAAACTGAACCCCCATATAAAAAGTCATGTTTAAATGCTGCATACTTCAGCTTGTAAATTATCAAATAATTTGTCATTGCACTCGACTTATTCGTATATTTGTAACACCAATTTATATTTATGGACTTTATCACATCTGAAAACATACTTCTTGTAGGCTCGACAGTGCTTATTGCCGGAGTGCTTATAGGCAAGACAAGCTACCGTATGGGACTCCCGCTGCTGTTGATATTCCTCATTGTGGGTATGCTATTTGGTTCCGACGGTCTGGGCATACAGTTCAACGACATGCATACCGCACAATTCATTGGCATGATAGCACTATGTATAATTCTATTTGCGGGCGGTATGGACACCAAGCTATCAGCCATAAAGCCGGTAATAGTACCGGGACTGATACTTTCAACCGCAGGTGTCATGCTGACAGCTCTGCTTACAGGACTTTTTGTATGGTGGCTCTCGGGCATGTCATGGACAAATATACATTTTGCTTTTTTACCCTCTCTTTTACTTGCCGCCACAATGTCATCTACCGACTCGGCATCGGTATTCGGCATACTCGGGACACAGAAAGTTAATCTAAAACAAAATCTGCGCCCCATGCTGGAACTCGAAAGCGGCTCCAACGACCCGATGGCCTATATGCTTACCATAATACTTATCGAGACCATCGTCATGGGAGGCCATCTTTCTGCCGGACGACTGCTGCTTGACCTCTCGCTTCAATTCGGCATAGGCACCGCCATGGGACTTCTCATGGGACGCGCCACCATATGGTTAATAAAGATGTACAAAAACATAGGACGCGGCGCATCGACAAAAGAGGATGTCGATCAGGCATCATCCATGATTTCCATACTCATGCTCGCATCGGTTTTTTTAACATTCGCACTTACAACCGCATTTAAAGGCAACGGATATCTCGCCGTATACATATGCGGCATCATGCTTGGCAATGCCCGCGGCATAAGCAACCGCGGCATAAGCAAGTTCATGAGCGGCATGACGTGGCTCGCACAGATAGTGGTCTTTCTTATGCTTGGCCTTCTTGTCAATCCCCACGAAATGCTCGAAGTAGCACCTGTGTCGCTGCTGATAGGCGCATTCATGATTGCTATCGGACGACCTTTAAGCGTATTTGCATGCCTTGCGCCCCTTCGTGGCATATCCCTAAAGGCCAAGAGCTTCGTGTCATGGGTAGGACTGCGTGGAGCCGTACCTATAATCTTCGCCACATATCCGGTCATAGCCGACATTGACGGAGCGTCACAGATATTCAACATCGTATTTTTCGTGACCCTGCTGTCATTGCTCATTCAGGGCACAACTGTAATTACCAGTGCACGGCGTCTCGGCCTTATCTCTCCTACAACCGATTTTACCGATTTCGGAGTTGAATTGCCGGAAGAACTACCTACATCGCTCACCACCCTGACACTTACCGACAGCGAACTATCGTCCGGCAATACCCTCCGCGACATGAACCTGCCCGAAGGCTCACTTGTGATGATGGTACGTCGCGGTGAAAAATACATGGTACCAAACGGAGCACTTATATTAAAGAAGGGCGATTCGCTGCTCATCATAAAGGAAGAAGACTCCGACCGGCCGTAAAATAGCCATACAAGAGGCCATAGCCTAAATTCATTATTCATATCTTTGACTATGTTTTAGATACTTTCGCTTGGCAAAACTCAAATATTTGTTTTGCACTCTACTTATTCGTATCTTTGCACTGCTATGATAGACGAGAAATCGCGGACAACGGCTAAAGCGGCGCTTACCGAATATCTTCGCATAAAAAAACTGCGCAAGACCCCGGAGCGATACGCTATACTTGACAAAGTGTGCGAAATGAACCGCCACTTTGACATCGACATGTTGTACGATATTATCGAAGAAGACGGGTTTCATGTAAGCCGCGCTACACTATATAATACTATGGAGCTGTTTACCGACTGCGGCATTGTGCGCAGACATCAGTTCGGCAACCAGCCAATGCAGTATGAACGCGTAGCCGGATTATCCAATCACCTGCATCTCATCTGTCAGCAATGTGGCAAAATAAAGGAGGCCAAGGACCCCGAACTTGTAAAGTTCATGAACTCACGCAAATATTCGGCATTTCACAACGCTTGGTTTTGCCTTTATGTCTACGGTACATGCGCGGCATGTGCCCGCCGTAACAAACGTTTGTGTAAAAATAAAAATTAAATAATCTTAGAAATGAAAGTTGACGTTTTGCTCGGGCTCCAGTGGGGCGATGAAGGGAAAGGAAAAGTAGTTGACGTACTTACACCGCGTTATGACGTAGTGGCCCGTTTTCAGGGCGGTCCAAACGCAGGTCACACCCTTGAGTTTGAAGGTAAGAAATACGTACTCCGTTCAATACCGTCGGGAATATTTCAACACGGACAGACCAACATAATAGGCAACGGCGTGGTACTTGACCCAGTTCTCTTCCGCGAAGAAGCTGAAGCTCTCGAAAAGAGCGGTATTAAACTGAAAGAAGTGCTCAAACTGTCCAAGAAAGCCCATCTGATCATGCCTACACACCGCCTTCTTGACGCAGCTAACGAAAAAGCCAAAGGAGGAGCCAAAATAGGCACCACAGGCAAAGGCATAGGCCCGACTTACACCGATAAAGTGAGCCGCAACGGTCTGCGACTCGGCGACGTATGCCATAACTTTGACCAAAAATACAACTCCGCGCGCAACCGTCATGTGGCCATGCTTAACTCCATGGGAGAGAACCCCGACTTCAGTGAGCTCGAAGCTAAATGGCTTGACGCGGTGGAATACCTCAAAAGCTACGACATAATCGACAGCGAACACTTCATAAACAAAGCTTTGAAAGATGGCAAGAGCGTGCTGTGCGAGGGTGCACAAGGCACTCTGCTTGACGTAGACTTCGGAAGCTATCCGTTTGTCACATCAAGCAATACGGTATGTGCCGGCGCATGTACGGGTCTTGGAGTGGCTCCTAACAGAATCGGTGAGGTATTCGGTATTTTCAAAGCATATTGTACGCGTGTAGGATCAGGCCCCTTCCCCACCGAACTTTTTGACGAGACAGGCAAGCGCATACGCGATCTCGGTCATGAATACGGAGCTGTCACCGGCCGCGAACGCCGCTGCGGATGGATTGACCTCGTGGCTCTGAAGTATGCCATCATGATCAATGGCGTAACCCAACTCATCATGATGAAAAGCGACGTACTTGATGACTTTGACGAGATAAAAGCATGCGTGGCATATGAAATAAACGGCAATCGCGTGGATGACTTTCCTTTCTCCATCGAAGATGACACAATCACTCCGGTATATGTGACTATGCCCGGCTGGAAAACCGACATGACCGCATTTAAGAGCGAAGACGAATTTCCCCGTCAGTTCAAGGATTATATCGAATTTCTTGAAAAAGAGCTTGAGACACCCATAACCATCGTGTCGATAGGCCCGGACCGCGAACAGACAATAATACGCAAACGCTAAACCATCGCTTGACATATGGCAAAAGTAAGACCGTTCAGAGGAGTACGCCCTCCACGCAAATTTGTGACTGAAGTAGCTTCCCGGCCCTATGACGTACTGAATTCCGAAGAAGCCCGGGCTGAAGCCGAGGGAAATGAAAAATCGCTCTATCATATCATAAAGCCCGAGATAGATTTCGAACCCGGCACTGACGAACATGATCCGAAAGTATACAACAAAGCTGTAGACAACTTCAACGCCTTTCAACAAAAAGGATGGCTTGTTCAGGACGAAAAACCCCTTTACTACATTTACGCCCAGACTATGGACGGACGCACTCAGTACGGTTTCGTCATAGCGGCCAACGTTGACGACTATATGGAATGGCGTATCAAGAAGCACGAGCTTACCCGTCGTGACAAAGAAGAAGACCGAATGAAACACGTTCGCATCAACAACGCCAATATAGAGCCGGTATTCTTCGCTTTTCCCGACAACGACGAACTCGAGAAAATAATACGCGATGTCACTTCCGGAGAAGCTGAATATGACTTCACTGCACCCGACGGCTTCGGCCATCACTTCTGGGTCATTAATGACGACGTGCTGATAAACCGCATAACCGAATTGTTTGACGCCATACCCGCATTGTATATAGCCGACGGTCATCACCGCACTGCCGCAGCGGCTCTTGTGGGCAATGAAAAGGCCCGTCAAAATCCCGTTCACACCGGAAGCGAAGAGTATAATTACTTTCTTGCAGTAGCGTTTCCGGCTTCGCATCTAAAGATTATAGATTACAACAGGGTAGTCAAAGATCTTAACGGATTGACACCGTCTGAATTTATCAAAGCGCTTGACAAAGACTTTATCGTTGAAGAAAAAGGCGAAACCGAATATCGTCCCGAAAGACTTCATAACTTCTCGCTTTATGTCGACGGCAAGTGGTACAGCATGACCGCACGCGAAGGCACCTATGATGACAACGATCCTATCGGACAACTTGATGTGACAATATCAAGCGACCTGATACTGCGTGATATTCTCGGCATACATGATTTAAGAAGCGACAAGCGCATAGACTTCGTAGGTGGCATTAGAGGTCTCGGAGAACTTAAACGCAGAGTGGACTCCGGCGAGATGAAAATGGCGCTCGCGCTCTATCCTGTGTCAATGGCTCAGCTTATGAACATTGCCGATACTGGCAATATCATGCCACCCAAAACTACATGGTTTGAACCTAAGTTGAGATCGGGCCTTGTCATACACAAGCTCGACGACTGACTGTATGTCGGACAGCAGCATGGTTCATAACGGCACTGTCGCAGACATCACACTACATGGATTGAAGATAGCGCTTCACGAAGACAGCGGGCAATGCAGCTCATGTTCGATAAAATCGTTTTGCAAACCGCACGAGCACGATAAAGATAATCGGAATATTATTGACGTTACTATATCGGCAACCGATAAGTTCAGCATCGGTGATGAAGTGACGGTATATTGTTCCGAACGGCAACAGACGGCAGCCATGATTCTGTCATTGGCGTTGCCGTGTCTATTGCTCGTAGCGGCAGTGCTGACAGCACTTGCGGCAGATATCAGTGAAGGCAAGTCAGCTTGTTGCGGACTCGCAGTGACAGTAGCGTATTATGCTCTGCTATATGCCTTTCGCCGTAAGCTAAGGAAAAGATTCAACAGAATGAAGATATGTCACCGGTTATCATAGCCATTATAGTACTTGGAACCACCGGCATAGCAGGAGCAGTCATATTATATGCGGTGGCCAAAAAGTTTTATGTAAATGAAGACCCGAGAATAGCACTTATAGAAGAACTGCTGCCGGGAGCCAATTGCGGGGGATGCGGGCGTTCCGGATGCCATGATTTCGCATGTGCATGTGCGGCGGCCTCATCACTTGACAACCTCGTATGCCCCGGAGCGGGAACGGAAGTCATGACAAAAATCGGCGACATCGTAGGACTCGCTCCCTCGACAGCCAAAGCAAAGATAGCCGTACTACATTGCAACGGTTCTTGTGCAAACCGTCCGGTAACTTCAACATATGACGGCGCCAAATCATGTGCGATACTCGGAAACCTTTATATCGGGGCAAGCGACTGCGCATACGGATGTCTCGGACAAGGCGACTGTGTGGCTTCATGCCGATGGAATGCCATACACATGGATCCGCTGACGGGTCTGCCGGTTATTGACTCCGAATTGTGTACCGGTTGCGGAGCTTGCACCGCCGTATGTCCCCGTCATATAATAGAGTTGCGCGACAAAGGGCCTAAAGGCCGACGCGTATGGGTAGCCTGTGCCAACAAAGAACGCGGAGCCCTTGCCCTTAAAGAGTGTAAGGCCGCTTGTATCGGATGTTCGAAATGCCGCAAGATATGTCCACATGATGCAATAACGGTCGAAAACAATCTGTCATATATTGATTCCTCAAAGTGTAAATTGTGCCGAAAGTGCGAGGCTGTATGTCCTACAGGCTCCATAATAGACAGCGGCTTCCCGCTCACGCTAAAGGAGATGGAAGCACTCGCAGCGACACGACATCAACAAAAATAAGCCGGCATGTCACATACATTTCATAAAGGAGGCGTGCATCCTCCCGAAAATAAGATTACAGCTTCGTGCCATATAATAGAAGTAGAGCTCCCGAGAGAGGTTGTAGTGACATTCTCACAACATATCGGAGCCATGGCCGTTTGTTGCCGTAGCAAAGGCGAGCATGTGAAACGCGGCGATCTGATAGCAAAGGCATCAGGCTTTGTATCGGCCAACGTGCACACACCGATATCGGGTACAGTGACACGCTTGGACAAATGGAAAACGGCATTTGGCTATGCTGCCGACACAGTAACCATAGTAGCTGATGACGAAGACCATGCCGGTGACATGGCATCCATAGCCGGAAGAGAAACGCTGCGTACGGCCAAAGAAGTGGCATCACTGTCTGATAAAGATATTGTGGAAATAATAGACAATGCCGGAATAGTGGGCCTCGGCGGGGCGGCATTTCCCACAAAAGTGAAGCTGTCGCCTCCATCCGGAATGAACGCCGACATGCTTCTTATCAACGGTGTGGAGTGCGAACCGTATCTAACCAACGACCATGCTCTGATGCTAGCCGCTCCCCAAAAGATACTCGACGGAATAAAACTGCTTATGAAAGCGGCCGGAACAGACCGAGCCGTGATAGGTATAGAACGCAACAAGGATGACGCCATAAAGCTTTTCGAAAAGCTTACAACCGGCGATCCCTCAATATCGGTTGCAGCCCTTGATGTAAAATATCCTCAAGGAAGTGAAAAACAACTTATCAAGGCTGTAACAGGCCGGGAAGTACCATCAGGAGCCCTGCCGATAGCCGCCGGAGTCATAGTACATAACGTGGCTACGGCATATGCCGTATACGAAGCCGTGTATCTCGGCAAACCGCTCATCGAACGTATAATAACCGTAACAGGACCATCGGTAAAACGACCGGGCAATTATAACGTACCTATAGGTATGAATATAGCGGACCTCGTGGACATAGCCGGCGGAGTACCGGCCGACACAGGTAAAATAATACTCGGCGGCCCCATGATGGGCCGCGCGGTGGTATCGCTCGACGCCCCTACCATAAAAGGTGTGTCAGGCATACTTATGTTGCCCTATGACAAATCGCATCGTGATGCCGTACAGCCCTGCATACGGTGTGCAGCCTGTGTCGACGCATGCCCGATGGGGCTTGAACCCTATCGACTCGCCACATTATCACGTCATAAAATGTGGGATGAAGCGGAAGACGACAAAATCATCAACTGTATCGAGTGTGGATGCTGCAGCTATTCATGTCCATCGTCCCGTCCCATACTAGATTATATAAGATTAGGTAAAACCACCGTCGGCAGCATAATACGAGACCGACAGTCAAAAAAATAAATGTATGGCACAACTGCTTACCGTTTCGGCATCGCCGCATATTCATACAAAGCGCACCGTCGCGGGCTGCATGCGCCATGTGACGATAGCACTGCTCCCGGCCGCCGCATGCGCACTGTATTTCTTCGGAATAGGCGCGTTAATAGTCATAGCCACATCAATAGCGGCATGTGCAGCCACAGAATACATAATAAACCGATGGATGCTTCGGCGACCGTCGACACTCGCTGACGGCAGCGCCATACTGACAGGACTCCTGCTCGCGTTCAATCTGCCGTCCAATCTGCCGGTATGGGCGGTAATCATCGGTTCGGTCGTGGCTATCGGCATCGGAAAAATGGCATTCGGAGGCCTCGGCTGCAATATATGGAACCCGGCTCTTGTTGGACGCGTATTTCTGCTCATATCTTTTCCCGTACAGATGACATCTTGGCCACTGCCGTTGGTAAACCGCAGCGAATACTTCGACGCAGTCACAGGAGCCACCACACTGGGCATACTGAAACTCGGCGAGGCAGACTCCGCGTCAATTGACATATTGGCCAGCGCAACCGGTGCCATAGGCGGCTCACTTGGCGAAGTGAGTGCGATAGCACTGCTCATAGGCTTCATATATCTGTTGTGCATGAAAGTCATAACTTGGCATATACCGGTATCAATACTCGGCACTGTTGCCCTGTTTACCCTCTGTATAGGAGGCAATCTCGCGGTAGAACTCCTCTCAGGCGGTCTGATGCTCGGGGCGTGCTTTATGGCAACCGATTATGTCACCTCACCCATGTCGAAAAAGGGCATGCTTATATTCGGCGTCATGATAGGCCTGATAACAGTCATAATACGCCGCTGGGGGGCTTACCCGGAAGGAGTATCTTTTGCCATACTGCTCATGAACGGTTTCGTACCGCTCATAGACCGATATATAAAACCACGTAAATTCGGAGAAAGGAGGTCGAAGTCATGAAAAAGCTACCCTCAACCCTTACATACATGACTGTATCGCTCGGAGTTATCACGATAGTGGCCGGGGCATTGCTCGCTTGGGTGCATGAGATAACCGCCGCACCTATAGCAGAAGCGGCGCAACGCAAGCAAGTCGAAGCCATACGGGCGGTATTGCCGGAATTTGACAACGACCCCACCTCACAAAAGGTCACGTGGACTCCTATGGCCGGCTCGGAGCCTTTTATGATATTTCCGGCATACAAAGGCAACACCTTTGCAGGTGCGGCAGTAGAAGGTTATTCGCTTAACGGATTCTCTGGTGAAGTACGCATTATGTACGGCTTCAATGCAGCTGGCGATATCACCGGTTACGAAGTGCTGTCACATGCCGAGACACCGGGTCTCGGCGCTAAAATGAACGAATGGTTTCGCACGGATATGGGCCGCAGGTCAGTCATAGGCAAGAATCCCGCAAGGACATCAATGTATGTCACCAAGGACCCCGGTGGAGAAATCGATGCCATAACAGCCGCCACAATTTCGTCGCGGGCATTTCTGTCTACCCTGCGCGAATGTTATGACGCTTTTGTATATTACAAAACTGAAAAAACGGTATCTAATGAATAAACTGCGCATCATATACAACGGTCTTGTTACCGAAAATCCGACATTTGTGCTGTTGCTCGGCATGTGTCCCACACTCGGCACAACAGGCTCCGCCATAACTGGACTCTCCATGGGTCTGGCCACCTCGGGAGTGCTTGTGTGCTCAAACGCCGCTATATCAGCAATAAAGAATATGGTGCCCGACAAGGTACGCATACCGGCCTACATAGTGGTCATAGCCACCTTTGTCACTCTGCTTCAGATGTTCATGCAGGCCTACCTGCCCTCTCTCAACGAAAGCCTCGGCATATTCATACCGCTCATCGTCGTTAACTGCATACTTCTCGGACGCGCCGAGGCTTATGCCTCGCGCCACTCGGTCATCGACTCGGTCTTTGACGGCATAGGCATAGGATGCGGCTTCACCGTAGCGCTGACACTGCTCGGCAGCATACGCGAACTGCTCGGCACCGGCACTGTGTTTGGCGCACGCATATTTCCCGAAACATACGGGTCGCTCGTATTCGTACTCGCACCGGGAGCTTTCATAGCGCTGGGGTTTCTCATCGCCATAATAAACCATGTACGTAACCGCAATAAGTCATGATCACATACATATCCATAATAATAACCGCAATATTTGTCAATAATATTGTTTTTGCCCAGTTTCTCGGCATATGTCCGTTTCTTGGAGTGTCGAAAAAACTAAGTTCAGCGGCCGGTATGGGAGCCGCCGTAACTTTTGTCATGGCCCTCGCGACCTGTGTGACATGGTTGCTTCAGAAGTATGTGCTTGATGTATTCGGACTTGGCTACATGCAAACCATATTGTTTATACTTGTAATAGCCGCACTTGTACAGATGCTCGAGATAATACTCAAGAAAATAGCGCCAGCACTGTATAGTGCGCTCGGCGTTTTTTTGCCGCTTATAACTACCAACTGCGCCGTACTCGGAGTAGCCATACTTGTGACGCAGAAAGGCCTTTCGCTGGGTGAGTCACTGGTCTATGCGGTAGCTACCGCTTTGGGCTTCACACTTGCACTGGTACTTTTTGCCGGTATACGCGAACGGCTCGCACTTACCGAAGTACCGTCACCGATGCGTGGCATCCCCATAGCCCTTATCTGCGCCGGGCTTCTCGCAATGGCATTCATGGGCTTTGCCGGTATATCGGTAGGCTAATTGCAGGCTTAAATCAAAATATTTGTTAAAAAAAAATCAAAATAAAACAAATACGATAAACAAGGTAATTCTATTGACTATCTTTGTGAGGCATAAACCATTCATTATTGCCTTGACATGAATATAGTACACGCACCATTCAAGTTCTTGTTGCTCTGCGCATTATCGACAGTCATTGCAGCATGCAACGACGATGTATTTATCGATGACACCAAGCCTTCGGCCGAAAAGCTCACGCTTGACGGCAGCGGAGCCACGGCATCGTTAACGTTTCAGACCGACCTTCTTACCGCTCTTAATGTAAATACGCCATATGATTTTACACATCAGGTATATTATAGCGCCGACGGAAAAGTAGTGCGTGAGAGCGAAGGTTATACCATACCCATAATAGATAGGACAGCATCTTATATTCAGACTAAATATGTCGAGGTCACCACTGAGGATGACCTGTCGTTTAAAGTGGAACTGAACGGCAATGAGATAACACTGACAGAACTTGACAATCCATACGGCATTAGTATGACCGGACATATAGAACTTGAATATGAATACAAGATAGATGACATCACATTCAGCATCAGTCCGGCCCAACCGTCATTATACCGCATAACCGATATAACCTACAATTCCGACAGAGGCATTGACTTTGAGACCCGGTCTATAACGTCGCCTGTACTTACGTATATAAACAGCACTCCCAACACTTCATACACGAAAGTGACCCCGGGTAAAAACAGGCCCATGCAAGTGCTATTTAATATTGACAAACGCTCGATAGAATTTACCGAAGAAATGCCGGAGGTAGAAATTCCCACCTATCCGCTTATAGACGAAGTAGACGGCATATACATGCCGGGGTTTCACGGTATAAAGGTCAGGTTTTCTACTGAAACGATAAAAATGGACCCGCTTGACCCCGAATTCAACAAGACTTATAGCACGGAAGTAGAGCCGTATTCCTCAAAGCAGGCCATACTTAGGACCGACTTCGGCATAGCCCGGGCCTACGGCAATATACGCGCAGTCAACACCTTGTCGGGAAGGGAAATAGACATCGCGTTTACAGTGGGGGTATCTCAGCCTTTCTTGTTTAATCTTAAATGGATAGATATACCTTATGAAGAAGAATAACATACCGCGTGTTTTGGCATCTATGTGCCGAAAAATTATAGCGTCAATACTGATTTTTTCAGCGATAACGTCATATGCCGCACAAAATGACACATGCACGGTATCGCCAAAGCTAATACACCACATCGGAGCAGACGTGCGTCCGTCATATGTGGCATCATCGCGAAATGCGACGACATACAGTTACGACGACGGCGAACGTCCCGGCGAAATGCACACCGCACTGTCGGCCCACATGAAGTGGTCGTTCAGTTTCTCGGACGCAACCAAACTCGGCCGCATGTATCCTGAGGCATATCAAGGCATAGGCATCGGTTATACTTCATTTTTCAACAGCGACCGTATAGGAAATCCCATTGGCCTTTATATATTTCAGGGCGCTCCTATAGTGCATCTATCTGACAGACTGTCGTTAAACTACGAATGGAATTTCGGAGCGACATTCGGGTGGAAGAAATATGATCCCGAACTCCCTCACGTAAATCTGGTGGTAGGCTCTAAAGTAAATGCCTACATCAATCTCGGCCTCATGCTTAAATATCGAATATCGAAACGGATTAACCTGACGGCAGGCATAGACATGTCGCACTACTCCAACGGCAACACATCGTGGCCCAACCCCGGAGTAAATTCAATCGGAGGTAGAGTCGGTGTCGTTTACACACTCAACACAGTACCTGAACGCAGGAACTATGCCATGCCCGATACAGCCGCATGCATGAAGCCCCATATAAGCTATGACATGGTCGTATACGGAGCAGCCCGCAAGCGTGCGGTAGAAACGTATGAGACAGAAATGGTGCCGGGACACTTCGCTGTGGCCGGCATAAACTTCGCACCTATGTACAACTTCAACCGCTACTTCCGTGCGGGTCTGTCGGCCGACATACAATATGACGAGGGTTCCAATCTCTCCAAATACTGGATTGAAGGAACCCATGACGAAAATATAAAATTTCGCCGGCAACCGTTCAAGGATTGTATCAGCGCCGGAGTCTCGATACGCGGTGAACTTGTAATGCCCATATTTTCAATCAACATGGGCATAGGACGCAACTTCATAGCATGTCATGAAAACCGTAATTTCTATCAGATACTTGCGTTGAAAGTACATATAATGCCACAGGCATTTCTGCATATAGGCTATCAGCTAAACAGCTTCAAGAATCCCAATAATCTAATGATCGGTTTCGGCTACCGCTTCCACGACAAGCGATAGCGATAAGCAGTTAGTTGCTTATTGCTTTGACTGCTCTTTGGACAGCACTATGTATTGATTGGGAACAGAGGTATTTAACCGTGCTACAGTATCATTTTCAAAATCAACGACAACAACATTGGGAAGTACCTGTGTCAAAATATCCTCAACAGCCATATTGTCGGGGCAAAGCATTGTAGTCTTGAGCGAATTGCCCCACTTGATCGAGTCGCCTACAAGAGCGTAGCCGCCCTGAATGGAATTGCAACCGGTCGCTACGACATAGGCCGAATCGTTTTTAAAATCAAAATATGCGTCGATTGAGTCAGGCCTTACCGAAACAGCATCGTTAACCACGATATTTTCTATATTCCACTTGCCGAGCAATGAATAGACAACTTCTGCTTCCGCAATTGTATCGTTTACTGTATCTGCACTTTGTGAATTGTTTTTGCTCCCGCATGAAGAAAGCGTAAGCGCCGTAGCTGCGACGACAGTAAGAATTTGTTTCATCTTTAATTGTGTTTTATATAAGTTAAACATTCTTTTTTGTTAACAGGGCACAAAGCTAATAACAATTATTGGAACCGGCACAAAATCGCGACAAATTTTTATTGCACCTCAACCGACATAAACGATACCGCAACGATGGCATTAAATACTAATTTTTCTCATGACATGTTTATATATTATACATAACATGTTCTTAAGAACATGTTTCGATTAAGATGTCTGACATAATAAAAGTGACAAATATATGACTTAATTATCTCAAAAAAATTTCTTTAAAAACCTCACCTATCCATGGTTCTTTCATCTTTTCCTTGAATGGATTATATTTCAATTTAAAAACATCGTTATTATATGGTTTCTTTAAATTATCGCAAATACTGTCCCGACATAACATTATTGACCGATATAAGGCAGTATCGATAGCACTATGTTCAGCTTTAAATGAATCTATATTTCCATTTACGGCCAATGTGTATTGCTTTATTGTGTCCATAGGTAAAGAATCCTGTGATACATTTATATCTAATGTATCTACACTGCTGATTATCTTATTACTTGTTGTCTGAGCAAAAAAAGCGGAACTGCTTAGAACAACAATCAATAATATTGTTATTTTCGCAAGATTATTCATATGTACTTTTTTTTGTAAAAATAGTATTTTACGCCCAGTTAGGCAAGTAGTAATTATGATTTTATAAAGAAGCGATAAAGCGAAATATTCCGTATCTTTGTATAGCTTGAAATAGCCTCGTGAAAATTTATATATAGAAATATGAAGAAGTCATTCATCGCATTTTTAATTGCGTTTATCTGCATTGTTGATGTGCGTGCCCAGCAGATTAAGATGGAATATAACGACAAGACACTGTCGCTACCAGAGATTATGCGGCAATACCTTAGAATAAAGGGAGTCCAGAGCATAAGTGCCACTATGAAGGGGGAATTTAACGGTAAACGGGGTAAAATTAAGCGAATTTCTTGTCACAACGGGGAGTTTGCCGAAAAGGAAATGCTGGAGGATTTTATTCATTTCGTACTGGTCGACAGCGTGGAAACGCTTGATTTCATGGCCGTACCTACTAATGACGGCAAAATGATATTGGAATGTGTACATTCCGCTACCGGTCAGCCGATGTTCTCCGACACATTGGATATCGACAAAAATAAAATACTTCTGGAAACCTATACTGCTGGCGGTGATGAGGAATTTCCAATCATAGCTTACTCTTCGGGAATTAAGATTGGCAGTGAAATTGACACTATGATTTGGTATTGCGGGCTGCGCGATTCAGGGGTAGAACCTCGGAAATGGCATGAGAAACACAATATAGACGATTATGTCTATTATACAGTTACACTTGAAGAAGATACTCCTCCCGGCGACAATACTTCTGTCTACTTGAAGGTGGCCAAGAAAGGCAGAGAAGCTTTCCATAGACATTGACGGTTTATTAGTGGCATAACAAATCTAATCAAGCCTTTGCCCTTTTGTATGAATCAGTTTATAATATAACTGCAACCTAATTACTGCCGATTTCATGTCGGTATTTGACGAGCCGATATAAACCTTGAATTCTCTCAGTTCATCAATCCATCCGTGAGCCTTGTCATAAAAGAATTTCAGATCGTTTGGTATTATTTCGAATTTTACGCTCTTGGTATTCAACGGATTCAGTTCCACTTTATTGTACATTTCCAAGCCCTTAAGCCAGTATTCAAATGTCGTATAGCTGTTGTAATTTGCTTAATTTTTGTTACTCGGAACTATAGACTACAGCATTATTTCTCAAGACCCATATTAGGTTAATATGCACTATCTATCAACTTTTAGCATATAATGCCGAAACAAATCAAAGCGACGATAAAAATAAAAACAAAAACAACTAATGCGCAAAAAATTGCCCAAGCAGTAAAAAGATTGCGTATAAAGTTGTCTGATATTTTCATATTGCAAAGATATAAAAAATCTCACTGCATATCTATAGATTTCGATTCTAAGACATTCTTGTAATGACAACGTTGCGCTGTCACAGTCAGGAGCAAGATTGTTAATGTATTCAAGGCAATGACGGACATATGGTAAAATGTATATATTAGTTGCAATTTACTTACTTTTTATTACTTTTGTACTATAGGATACAGCCGAGGTGGCCTCAATGGGATTGATTGAAATGTTGTAATTTGCTTACTTTTTATTACTTTTGTACTATAGGATACAGCACGGGTGCTGCGCGAGCTGGCAGTTGGTGTGTTGTAATTTGCTTACTTTTTATTACTTTTGTACTATAGGATACAGCATTTTGAACACGAAAAAGACTAGAAAGAAAGTTGTAATTTGCTTACTTTTTATTACTTTTGTACTATAGGATACAGCCATGCAGGCGACCGTCGCGCCTATCATGCAGTTGTAATTTGCTTACTTTTTATTACTTTTGTACTATAGGATACAGCTCGCTGCCGTCTTATGACGATACCGGCGAAGTTGTAATTTGCTTACTTTTTATTACTTTTGTACTATAGGATACAGCGGCGGTCAGAGCGTCGAATTGTTCCTCGTCGTTGTAATTTGCTTACTTTTTATTACTTTTGTACTATAGGATACAGCTTCCGGCTTAGCAGAACAGAGGTCGCTTGTGTTGTAATTTGCTTACTTTTTATTACTTTTGTACTATAGGATACAGCCATTTTCGGAAGCGTTTAATATTTCTGCTTGTTGTAATTTGCTTACTTTTTATTACTTTTGTACTATAGGATACAGCCTGTTTTTTCGGGGTGTTGTAGTCGTTCTGGTTGTAATTTGCTTACTTTTTATTACTTTTGTACTATAGGATACAGCTTCCGGCTTAGCAGAACAGAGGTCGCTTGAGTTGTAATTTGCTTACTTTTTATTACTTTTGTACTATAGGATACAGCGCTCGTGCGAAAGATTAAAAAAGTTCCTGCGTTGTAATTTGCTTACTTTTTATTACTTTTGTACTATAGGATACAGCGATGGTGAGGGTTAATACATAAGGTGGCGGGTTGTAATTTGCTTACTTTTTATTACTTTTGTACTATAGGATACAGCTTAAAGTGAAACATTAAAAATAGTTGTCTAGTTGTAATTTGCTTACTTTTTATTACTTTTGTACTATAGGATACAGCCCGACTTCCAGGCCGTTGTCAAACGTAACAGTTGTAATTTGCTTACTTTTTATTACTTTTGTACTATAGGATACAGCAATCGGGATTTATGTTCATCATAACAATTAGTTGTAATTTGCTTACTTTTTATTACTTTTGTACTATAGGATACAGCCAGGAACTTCGTTACACCATGAAGGTTCAGGTTGTAATTTGCTTACTTTTTATTACTTTTGTACTATAGGATACAGCACAATCGGCGCAAATACCTAATGGTCAAGGTTTAGCACAGCTATTTAGAAATAAAAAACAAGCTCTTAAAAAGAGCTTGTTTTTTATTCTTACAGACTTTTTGTCATCAGAACAGCTCCAACTGCTGTGTTGGAGAGTCGGCATCATAAGGAGCAGCGCTTTGAAAAAGCTCAATGTTGCCGAACTGCTTATCGGTTATACAAAGTATTCCGACTTTTCCATGCGGGGGCAAGAAACTCTTGACCCTGCGTATATGAACATCGGCATTTTCTTTCGACGGACAGTGACGCAAATATATTGAAAACTGAAACATGGTGAATCCGTCGCATATCAACAGCTTACGGAATTTAGCATATTCTTTGCGCTGACGTTTCGTCTCGGTAGGCAGATCAAAAAACACCAATACCCACATGATGCGATATTCACTAAGACGATCCACAATCAACGTTCGGGATAAGATATCTTACGACATTCACCGCTAAAACACTTATATAATGAAGCCGTCGTTTCGGTGACCGCTATCATCAACGGCCTACGGCGTCCCCCGATTACCACATCCAGCGTGGGGACTGACAGCAACCGGGCTTTTGCCTCTTTATCAAGAAAGTCGTTATAACCCGATTTAAGCATGTCAAGGACAAGCTCGTCCACATAAGGCCGATACGGCTCCATAATGTCATCGGCAAGGCAATAGGCATTGTAGCGATTATGATGATGAATACCGAGCGTAGGAAGCATGCCGCTCGACACCAATGCACGTGCCACGACGGCACGCAGTATGGCATACCCGTAATTGAGCAAGGCATTAGGAGGCGCCCCCTCACGACCTCGGGTAAAGTCGGGATAATCGGGAAATATGTTACGCCAATAATATGCCGCCGCCCGACCTTCCAGATTGTCGATATCGCCGCTTTTCACCGAACGTGACCATGCCATCATATTGCCGCATTCGATGCCGATGTGCTTTAATATAGCCGACTGATTGGCTATTTTCTGCGATACAGTCTGCTGCCACAGCTGCTTCTTCAACGGGAGGCTCGCATCAAGCTGGTCTCTAAAACGCTCGTTTTGGGTCGAGTTGCCGTACAATGGCAACATCAACCCTACCGGCATATGGCTTTTGTCACAAGTTATGACAGCGCAGTTATTTTCCAACAGGGCTTCCATCAATCCCGAGGTTATAGTCACCATAGGGCAGTCAATAACGACAACTCCAATGTCCTCGATCGGGCGCGTCACCTTCACCGGCTTATTGTCATCATCAAATTTAGAGATAACCATCTGCCGGTTCTCCAACGACAGGTAAGCCCTGTTGCCGAAATATAACGTACGCTTTATCATATTTATATCGGAATAATTTCGCCTAAGTAATTAATTCTCACCTTTATAGGGTTTAATAGAGACAGTGTCTTCATGCTTTGTACGACATACAACATTCGAGATTCCTTATCAACTAATTCATTTTTTGCATCGACAGTAGTCTGTGTATGAAGTCTGAAATAATAGTTTACTGTAGCAAGCTTCTGCACCCGGTACAAATGGGCCGTAAGCAACGCTTTATTATCCTCCGATATAGCGTCCATAAACTCCTCATCTGTAAGCCCAAGAATAAACATCTCATTTTGTTGCATCGACATAAACAACTTCCAACCGGGCTGCGGCAAAGTGGCAAGGACCTCTTCAGGTATCTCGTCACTACGCCCTGCAATGTCATCCCATACATCATCAGGGGTCTCAATGACTATAGGCAAGTTGTAACGGCACCGCAATACAGCATCCCAAAACGGCACAACGATTTC
Organism: Heminiphilus faecis; assembly: GCF_008728965.1. GTDB lineage: Bacteria > Bacteroidota > Bacteroidia > Bacteroidales > Muribaculaceae > Muribaculum > Muribaculum faecis. Next base: position 63,987 of record NZ_VSMC01000003.1, read on the forward strand.
GTGAATCTCTCCACCGGAAGACTTATAAAGGGCCACATGATGATTATTCCGTTTAGCGGCATAACCGATAGGACGGCCCGACAGGTCTTTTCTTACCGGAGCAACAGCATCGGCTCTCCAACTGTCAAACAATCTCACCGTATACACCGGATATCTGTTGTTTTTATCTACATATACAGGCCGGTCGACAAGACTTTTCTGAAACGCAGAATCATTGTTGCCACACTCCTCCATGCGTCGGCGCACGGCACGCTTAACTCCTTCATCTACTATCGACTCGACATCCTTGCATTTAAGAGTCTTTATATCGGTCTTTATAACAAAACGTTCGGTATAACAATCAGCAGCCTTAACTTCCCGGCCATTGACCACGACAGGATGCTTTTTCAAATAATTAAGCGTCTTTTTCTGGTCATTGCCGTTCTGTTTGAGCGCATCAATAATGATATCTCGTACAGCAGCATCCACAATCTCTTCAGGCGAAATGAGTAACTGCTTCAATGGCCTGTTTCGTTCAAGCACCTTTATTTTACCATATACGCTCTCTTTTGTCAACGCACCACGCGGCACAAGAATACCGGTCTGCTTTACCACGCGTTTACCGTTTTTATAAACCAACCGCTTGCCCGGCGTGACGACTTTCTTACCTGCCTTTAACGACACAGCTATGCGCTTGACCGCTTCCATTACTTCATTGACTGAAAAATGAGGTTGCCGCGCACTCCAGTCCTCAAGTAGCGAATGTTTACGCCGATACTCCGGCGACTGTTCTTTCAGTTCCTCATACATCCTGTCACGTTCAGTATTAAGACGGTTCAGCCGGTTTATATAGGCAGGCTTCATCAAAGCCACAGTCAACGCGTCAATGGCATGATGACGATGATCAAGACGCTTTGACCAATCAGTTATACGCTCCTCGACATGTCGCTGACCGTTGTGGATATATTCCATCATCTGAGTGCGGTCACTCCTTTTATATATTTCCAGATTGAGATTATGCAGTATTTCATCATAGCCCCAGACATGTCTGAAAAAGTCTGTAACCGAACCGGTGGTTACAGTGACATCGCGCACGACCGAAAACAGCAATTCCTTAGCCTTCTTGGATATGTATTGTGTCTCGCGCAGATCGCGGTTAAGGAAATCCTCCGGTATATCGGTATGCGACATAAGCAGACGGTCGTGCTTCGTCTTGGATATTTTATGATTCTCATACAGTTCCTCGACTTTCTCCACGTAACTGTCGAACTTATCGGGCAGCATCTTCTTTACGTAATCAAATGCAGTCATGTTGCCCTTGTCCTGATTGCACTTGCGGCACGCACACACCAAATTGGAGAAACTGTTGTCGAAAAATACCGACTTCGGCAATATATGCTCAATCTCGGCGCCGTTGCCCTCTCCAAACTCCTTGAAGTTGACAGGCTGTCCGCAATACATACACAGCTTGCCCGACTCCTCCCACATGCGATACTTCTTGATCCTGTTCTTCGAGGGAGCGATACTATTTTCCAATATCCGTTCAGCATACTGTTTATTTTCACGCTCTCGCTTGGTGTTATCAGACCACATTTTGTTTCGCTCATCCTTGCTTCGCTTCAGCTCGCGAGCGAGTTCCACCCTTACTTCATCTACATGTCCGTAACGGTCAAACACGGCATTGACCAGATTTATCATCTGGTTCAATATCTTTTCCACAACAGGCTGACGAAGTTCATTCTTCTTCAGCGGCTCAAGACGGTTTTTAAGCTCGCGTCGCAGCTTCTCCTCCGACGTAAGGCTATTGGAGTGATTCACATTAATATATGTACATGCCTCGCTGTACATACGTCCCTGCTGAAGATAAGGCAACAACCTGCGCATGAATCGCGCCGACTTATTGGCAAAGCCGTCTTTGGTAAAGTCAATGGCATACAACCGCTCCACTACCTCATCGTCATCTATGCCAAACTTCTTGGCAAGTGCAGAACGCAACTCCTCCTTGTCGTTGATAGAATATACCGTATGCCACAGTTTATACAGAGGCTGCTCCATGAGGTCATTGCTCGTCTCGAGTATTATCTCGCCGGTTTCCTCATCGACATTGCCGGTATCGACATTATGGACTTCAAACCTCAGCAAGTCTTCAGCACCGCTATAATTGCCGAGCGCTTTCTTCAGCCGGCAGTAAGTAGTATTGCCTTTGAGCCCTTTCCCTACCGCCTCTCCGGCCGAGAAGCCATGTTTTTTACTCAATCCGAGTATTTTCAACAGCTCGGTCACGGTCAACTTTTCATGAGTGTTCATAAACGCCACGATATCGCGTTTTTCGTCAATCGACAGTTCATAGCGTCCTTCAGCCTCGGTATCAAACAGCGCACCGGTAGATGTATTACGACGACTTTTCAGAACGATATTATTGACCGACTCCCATATGGCACATAGTTGCGCCAAAGGAGAGGTGCGCGGCGCCACTTTAGGACCGGAATAAACGATACTGCCCTGTGCGCCGACATAAGGTCGCTTTTCAAAATCGCATATAGACACAAGATGCTTGCACGACTTCAGCGGCCGCTGATAGAAGATTATATTGCGCAACCGCGCTATCGCCTCATCGGTCAGCACATCTTCATAAAACGGCTGCTGTGCCTTCATCACAGCATCGAACTCCGCTTCATAAGCCGCGCGAGGAAACACCTCACCCTTAGCCTTGTAAGTGCACTGCACCTTACCGTTCTCACCCGTCACAGCCGATGCCTCAAGACGTGCATATATAGCCTGCCCGACAGTCATTCCGGCATCCTGTATGTCTTTATACCGCTTATTGACGGAAGCCACATATTCAGTCTGCTTGCGGTCGCCCAAGTCCGATTTGGCATGTTTATACCCTCTTTTCTGATTTATGTGCATCAACACACGCCCTATTTCAGGCAAGGCAAGACGACATCCGGGAGTAGCCGCATCAGCTCTCAATTTCCATAACGTCAACGGAGGCAAAGCCACCAGTTCGGTACCATAGTCCATACCCAGTCCGGAAATATCCTCTTTTAAATCGGCTCGCCGCGACTGATAGCGGTCGTAGCCTTTGCGTATTGTCCTGCACTCGGTACGGCCCTGATTCACACTTTTACCGTTGCCTTTGACAAAACCGTCCGATTGCTCGGTTGTCAATGGTATGACCCTTACTCCAGTATCAACAATACGTACAGGCTTGTCGGCGTCATCCACTTCGATAAGTGCCCATCCAATCGACCCTACTCCGAGATCCAATCCCAAAATAACTCTAATATTATTATTCAGCGCTTTTTCCATATGAAAAAATTTGCAAGTTTATATTTTTTCCTTATATTTGCATCATAAAAGTAAGCAAATCACAATAAGGATTATTCCGTTGTGAAAACATTTGGAACGGGGGCCTAAAGCCCTCTTTCTTTTTTTATGACTATGCGTTTTTATGGCCTACGCAGAAGAATACCTTCCGCATTTGCAAATATATGCAAGCATTATTATTTATGCAAATTCAATCGGTATTAATTTATATATGTAAAATATTTCGCTAAATTTTGCACGGTCTTTGGTTTTTTAGTCGAATTGTATGTATATTTGCATTAAGAACATCTATCGCTTAAGCAGTAATGTCTCCGTTGTTTTCCATAATAACTGTCACGTACAATGCCGAATCGACATTGCCACCGACGCTTGAAAGCGTGCGGGAGCAGACATGTAGCTTGTATGAGTACATCGTGATGGACGGCGTGTCAAAAGACAAGACCCTGAAACTTGCTATCGATGCAGGCATACCGCAAGCCAAGATATCCTCAAGCAAGGACACGGGCATATATGACGCCATGAACAAGGCTATAGACATTGCTACCGGCGAATACCTGATATTTCTTAATGCGGGCGACACATTCCATAGCGCCGACACTCTGGATAAAATAGCAAAAACCATAATGGACTATGACTTCCCCGGCATAGTATATGGTCAGACCGACCTTGTGGACAGCCAACGTCGCTATATAGCTCCGCGTCATCTCACCGCACCCGACCGGCTTACACTCAAAAGTTTTGCCGACGGTATGGTAGTATGCCATCAGGCATTCATCGTCAATCGCAGACTGGCCCAGCATTATGACTTGAAATACCGGTACTCGGCCGACTACGAGTGGTGCATCAGATGTCTGCAGCGTTCACGCCGCAACGTCTATATACCAGCCACCATCATCGACTACCTCAACGAAGGCACTACGACAGCCAACCGCCGTGCCTCGCTGATAGAGCGCATGCGCATCATGGGCTACTACTACGGATGGATACCGACAATAGCGAGGCATGTCGCATTTATTCCACGCTTCATCAGACAGCGTCGTAAAGAGCGCTCCGCGCTGAACAGCCTTGAATGACATTCTTCATTAAGACAATAATTATATAATTAAACAAAATACATTGTATTATGAAATTTTACGTAGCAGAAAACGAAAAACCGGTGGGGCCTTTCGAGATAAGCCAACTCGTGGCCCGCGGTCTTAAAGGCTCTGACCTTGTATGGGCTGAAGGATATGAAACTTGGGTCCGTGCTGACAGTGTGTATGAAATAAAAGAAGCTCTTGCAGCACCTACCACACAGGCCGACGCATATCGCGAAACGGCCATACCACAGCTACCTAACGAAAATACGACTTCGTTATGTCCTCCTCCCCCTCCCTACCAGCAGCCGTATCAGCAACCCCTTCAGCAACCCCAGCAAAACTACATGGCTCCTCCTAAAAGCTGGCTCGTCGAGTCTATCCTCGTCACCTTGCTGTGCTGTCTGCCGTTCGGTATAGTAGGTATAATTAACGCTGCCAATGTCAACAGTCAGTGGAGCGCCGGACGCTATGATGAAGCTGAAAAATCATCGGCAAACGCCAAACGCTGGACCATAATCGGAGCCATATCCGGATTCGTTGTAGGCATAATTTATATCGGCTTAATGGTATTTGCAGCCGTATCAGGCAATTTGGAATGATTATAAATACTACTTTTCATGTGGCGTACGAAGTTGAACCCGACTTCAAGAAGTGGATATTAAACACTTACATACCGTACGCCAATGTCGACTGCGGCCTATCCGACCCTCTTTTCATGCGCATACTCGCCGATATGGAAGGAGGGACGGGCTATGCCGTACAACTTAAAAGTGCTTCCGTGGAGGCAACCGAACAGTGGCTTGAATGTCAACAACCCGTCAAGCTGGCCGAAATGTCCTCCATATGGGCCGACAAAGTCATGTACTTCACTACAATCATGGAGGAGGTAGCTCCGTGAGCGCCTTTCGTAACGAATCGCTCCGCGATTGGGAACGCATAATCATCGGCATCGATCCCGGCACCAATGTCATGGGCTACGGTGTGCTCGGTGTAAAACGCGGCAAGCCGGCCATGATAACCATGGGGGTAATAAAACTAAACAAATTTGAGTCGCATTACCTGCGGCTCGGTCATATATTCAAACGCGTCACCGGCATATTGGAACAATACCTTCCCGACGAGATGGCCATCGAAGCCCCATTCTTCGGAAAGAATGTACAGTCCATGCTTAAACTCGGACGTGCGCAAGGAGTGGCTATGGCGGCTGCCATAAACCGCGACATATCAATCACCGAATACGAACCCCGCAAAATAAAGATGGCAATAACAGGCAACGGAGGTGCCGCCAAGGAGCAGGTACAGGAAATGTTACGCCGCATACTTGATATACCTCGCGAAAATCTATTGCCCGAACTTGATGCCACCGACGCCCTCGGCGCAGCTTTGTGTCACTTCTACGAGTCGTCCAAGCCCGACATAGCGAAAGGGCCCCGTTCATGGAAAGAATTTATTGCAAAAAATCCCGGACGCGTCAAGTAGCCTATCCATATAATACCTAATACCAATTAGAAAACATAACTGACACCTCGTCATTTTACTTGATTGATGCTATTGCCATCGCAGTTGCTAATTCCTAATTTTGCATATCATTGTTTGGTGACAACAAAATGACAATTATTTTATAATGTATTTATAAAAGAAGATATCTGTATTAAGTTAATTACGTCCGTTTGTGTTAAAAAACGCTAAAACGAATGAGATAGTTAATAAGTATTAATACATTTATTATATCTTTACGACAGATTATATAATATTTTGTTAGCAAATGTTGGCAAACCACAACAAATTGCAAATTTATCAACCATTCACATTTCATTAACGTATGAAAAAGCTGCTTTCATTACTAATTGCAATCGCTTTTTCCGTGTTGACAGTGACAGCGCAACATCAGCACGCCCATCACAACACGGTGAAGCTGTCGGGAACAATCTTCGAAAGAGATAATTCCGACTCCATACCCTTAGAGTATGCAGTAATAGCACTGCCAGACTACGGCATGTCCACGGCATCACGCATCGGTGGATACTACGAGTTCAGCGGAGTACCCAAGGGCAAGACACTGCTCACAATCACCTATGTAGGTAAACTTCCGGTAGAAAAGACTGTCAATCTGACCGCCAACACTGTCCTCGACTTCACCCTTGAAAACGAGAACTTCCGCATCAAGGAAGTGACAGTTACGGCTCAGGCATCAAAAGCAGGGCAGTCAACATCATCAATCATCGGCCGCACAGCCATGGACCACATGCAGGCTACAAGCCTCAGCGATGTCATGTCGCTGTTGCCGGGGCAATTGTCAACGGAACCGAACCTCAGCGCAGCCAAAACCGCTAACATACGCGGTTCAGGCTCAATGAACTCACTCGGTACCGCTATTATACGCGACGGCGCACCGCTATCCAACAATGCCAACCTGTCGACCATAAACCCCACCATAGCAGGCAAAACGACAGCTACAGGCGGAGGTGTTTCGGCAACTACCGGTATTGACATGCGTACTGTCTCCACCGACAATATCGAGTCGATCGAAGTTATCCGGGGCATACCCTCGGTAGAGCACGGCGATCTTACATCCGGTGCTGTAATTATAAATTCCAAAGCCGGACGCGAACCTCTACGCATTACGGCCAAGGCCAATCCGAAAGTATATATGGGTTCGATCGGCACCGGCTTTCTCCTCGGTGAAAACCGCGGAGCGCTCAACGTCAACGCCGACTACGCTCACAATACCAACGATCCTGTGGAGTCCTACAGGACATATCAGCGCATATCGGCCAGAACGATGTACTCCAAGCAATTATGGCGCAATTTCAACAGCAACACATCGTTCAACTTCTATTACGGAAAGGATGCCCGCGACCTAAACCCCGATGACGAGGCTTCCAAACGCGCGTCCCGCGGAGAGGAATATAATTTCAACCTCAACACCAACGGTACGTGGAACATCAACAAAGGTTGGCTGAAATCACTCCGTTATGTAGTGTCAGGTACCTACGCCTTGAAGAAATCATTCCATCAGGAAATGATGGTGTCCAACAATACACCATACTCAATGACCACCACCGACGGCACCGTTCTGTCCAATTTCGCCGGTCAGGATATCTTCGATGCCGAAGGCAACAAAATCACGAATTTCTCCGATATAGACAAAGACAAATTCAGCTATAAGCTACCTGCCAACTACTTCTCACGCTATAATATCGATTCACGTGAAGTAAACGTATTTGCCAAAGTGGTAGGTACACTGTTCAAGCAGACAGGTATGGTCAACAACCGCATACTTTTCGGCGCCGACTTCCGTACCGACGGCAATGTAGGTCACGGTAAAATTTGGGATCCCACGGCACCGCCCGAGCGTGAAGTTACTTCTGCCAACGGCTCATACCGTCCGCGCGATTACAGCGACATACCGTTTATAAATCAGGTCGGTGTATTTGCCGAAGAAAACTTCACATGGCAGCTCGGACTACGCGAACTGCGCCTTCAGGCCGGTGTACGTTACGACCATGCATCGGAGGTAGGCGGCATTGTATCGCCCCGCTTCAACGGTTCGTTTGAATTGATACCTAATAAACTATGGATACGCGGTGGTTACGGTGTGACCGCCAAAATGCCGACACTGTTATACCTGCATCCTGAACAGGCCTACTTCGAGTACAAGAATCTTGATGAAATCGGAAGTTCAAAAATACCTGAAGAAGAACAACTCTTCATCACAACTACCAAAGTATACGATGTATCAAACAAAAATCTGAAAATAGCCTCCAACCGAAAAGCAGAAGCGGGTATCGACATGAAATTAGGCCAGATGACATTCTCTGTCACCGCATTCCGTGAACAGCTTAAAAACGGCTATTCACTCAACAAGACTTTAGATACATTCATGCCGTTTATGTGGGATGAGTACAAGCGCAATGCCGACGGCCAACTCGAACTCAAGTCAAGTAACTCAGTATTGTCTTCGTGGTTCACGCCTGACAACTGCATAAACTACACATCAAAAGGTATAGAATTTGACTTCAACTTCGGACGTATCGAAAAAATCAACACCAGCATATCGCTTAACGGTTTATATATACGCGATAAGAGCAATAACAGTTCATATACCTTCTATGAGCCTAATAATGATAAAACAGCCGACAAGCGAACCGATGTGGCCATCTATGCCCCGGGCACGCTTCACTCTTACAGCGACCGCTTCTCAACAGCATTGCGCGTCACCCACAACATCCCGAGCATAGGTTTCGTAGTGACACTCACTGCCCAGACCGTATGGAAAGATGCCAACTGGGGTAAATACGGCAACGACACAATTCCCATCGGATACCTGTCCCTGCAGGACGCCAAGCCCGTATTCTTCGAAGAGGGCCTCTTCAACACCGTGCAGGATGTAAAGGACGCCGGGCTCAACCATCTGCTTAAAACCAACGTGGCTCATCCGCTGGAAGTAAAGGAGAGCTACAGTCCCTACTTCTGCTTCAACATCAATGTAACAAAGGAAATCGGCGACATGATGCGTGTATCGTTCTTCGCCAACAACATGTTCCGCAGCTATCCCCGGCATGAATCAAAGCGATATCCCGGTTCCTTCGTCTTGCTTAATAATCGCTTCTACTTCGGTATAGAACTTGCATTGACTCTTTAAAAATATTGAATCATGAAGATTATAAAATATATAGCATCAGCATTTCTGACATTGACGCTTGCTTCATGCGGGCAGTTCAATGAAGCGTCTGACTCACCCACAGTCGACGGACTTACCATAGACATAGATCTAAACTCGCTTATAGCCACCGACGGCCGTGCTGACGGCGGCATAACGTTCGGCGATATGACCGTCAAGATGGATAACTATATTGAAGGTCTGCATTACGAGCAAAACTTTACCGGCTCCTCGACCAAAATCGAGAACGTAGTGCCCGGTATCTATACCATCCTTATATCAGGTCACGGTTATGATGCCGATGGGCAGGAGTTTATCGTAGCAGGCAATCTCGTCAACAAATCGCTTATCGAAAACTCGCCCATAATCATCGACGTAAAAGGGTCGGTAAAAGGCAGTCTTGTATTCTCGGAAATATATTACTGCGGCTCCAAGCCTGAAAATGCATTCTCATACTTCCGCGACCAGTTCTACGAAATCGCCAACAATACCACCGAGGTGCAGTATCTTGACGGACTTCACTTTGCCCATCTCGAGACTATCGACTTCGACAAAGTGCGCCCCGTATGGCCGAGCGAAGACGGCGACAAGTATATCTATGTCGAGCGTGTATGGAAAGTGCCCGGCAACGGCACCGACTATCCCCTGCAACCCGGAGAGTCATGTGTAATCGCCCAATTTGCCGCCAACCACAAGTTGGAGATCTACAATCCCACTTCGCCTGTTGACTGCTCGAGCGCCGAATTTGAGTTTAACATGAACAATGTCAACTATCCCGACCAGCCGGCAGAAGATATGGTTCACGTATTCTACGACGGCAACTCTACAATGACCGGCATGCAGTATCTTACATCGGTGTTCGGCACGGGATATGTCATCTTCCGTATTCCCGAGGACGAGGTATGGGATCCTGTCAACAACATGTCGCTTCAGGCCAAGAACGCCGCCAATGAATGGTCAGGCATATCGGCGAAAGTCCCCGTCTCTTATGTAGTGGATGCTGTGGAATGTATCCGCAATGCATCGTACGTTGACGCTAAAAATATACCCGCTGTACTTGACGCAGGTTTTGCAACCATAGAAGGCGCTTATCTGAGCAAGTCCATAACACGCAAACTCGACGGTGACGGACATGGAGCCAACGGCGCCATACTATATCAGGACAGCAACAACACAACCGACGACTTCGAAGCAGGTGTCACTCCGGTGCTTCACCGCCACTCCAAGATGCCGGCATGGAATCACACTCTCAAATAAGTAACTTAGTTTAAATCACTGAATAAAATGAGTAACTTCATATATAAAGCGGGCGCGCTCGCTATACTTATAGGCGCGACTTCGGCACATGTATCGGCACAAGGCTACACCTCGGCCTCGCTTGAGTTGCTGAAAGAACAGAAACTGTGGTTTCATTCGTCAAACGCAGCCGGAGCGGCACTCGACAATCTGCAGAATTATTCACTCGTCAACATAGGCTACGGCATGACAAAAGGCGACTTCCACCGCCCGCAGCAAGGTGCCGAGGAGAAAAGCTTATCGGTCGGTTGCGAAGGCTTCCTCAACCTGAACAGCGCATATGCATGGGGCGAATTCAACTTCGAGCAGCGCAACATCAACGATGCGTCGTTCAACGCATCGATAACCGACCCATACCGCGGTATGCCGTACTTCATGGCCGACACTCATCTTAGCAACTGGCGCAACCAGTATTATGACATGAAATTCCGTGTAGGAACTCCCTTCTATTGGGACCGCCTCGCCATCGGTATAGAGGGTGTATACAAGGCTTCGCTCGCCGCCAAGCAGCTTGACCCGCGTGTCGACACCCGCTACTTCCAGCTCGACATCAATCCCGGTGTGGTTTACAAGATTGACAACCACAACAGCGTCGGAGCCGACTTCCAGTTCTGTACGCTTAAAGAAGACTCACGCATGACAAACGTGAACGTGACAGTAGCACAGACCTACTACATACTATACGGGCTCGGAGTGGCTTCGCAGCAGATAGGCGACGGTGAACGTCTTGATTATCACGGCACAAAACTCGGTGGAGGTCTGCAGTACAACTACCGTGTCCAAGGCTTCAACCTGCTCGCAAGTGTCGACTACTCTCGCCGTGTAGAGAATTTTGACCGTAACCCCACTGTGCCAAAGAAAGATGCCTCAGTCAACGACCATATCTGGGACGCTGCCCTGACAGCTCATCTTACCGGTAGAAACTGGAGCAATTTCCTGACATTAAAAGGTAAATTCCGCGACATGGACGGCATACAGTATGTGAGCACCTACGACAACTCCGATTCGTTTCAGGGATGGGTTGACATATACCGCTCCATACGCTCGACCTATAAGACGACCCGCTTGTCAGCCGACTACTCGCTACTGCGCAACCGCGACACCGAATATGCTTGGCGTGTGGATGCCGGAATAGACTACGTGAAGCAGGACGATAAATACATTCTGCCGGCATCATCAATGGATTCTGAAAACCTGTATATGCATCTTGCAGCACGATACAACGCCAAACTCGGCAATCAGTTGCGCCGCCGTATGCTTGTGAGCCTCAACGGAGGATACAATAATAATCTGTCAGGCCAATACGTATACGGAGGAGCCAATCCCGAATATCCCACCGTCACTGACCTCACCGGTATGGATGAAGCCTATATGACCACCGACTATTACCGTCTCGGAGCATCGGCTGAATACTCGCAGCAGTTCAGCAGCACACAGAATATGAATTTCTTTGCACGCGCGGCGTTCAGCTACACAAAAGCTTCAGGCGACATCTTCAATCACCGTAACAACGTGCTGTTCTCCATTGGAATAAATTTCTAACCATCTAAATCACAAATTACCGATAATGAAATTAAGATCATTAATAGGTTGTATGGCTTTAAGCAGTCTGTGTCTGGGCATTCAGGCACAGACCATTGTCAAGCCGGCCGCCAAAATAACCAGAACGTCATTTGCTGTAATCACCGACACTCCTACATGGCAGGCATGTGCCGATGAGCTGCAAAACTATGCCGACGTACTTGCCGAAGAAGAACTTCCTACGTTCATCGTGCATCACAACTGGAAATCACCGGAAGAAGTAAAAAAAGCAATAAAGAATCTACATAAGAAACATAATCTTGAGGGTGTGGTTCTGGTAGGCGACATACCGGTCCCCATGATACGCAAGGCCCAGCACATGACCTCTGCTTTCAAAATGGATGAAGAAAAATATCCGTTTGTTGACTCTTCAGTACCCTCTGACCGCTTCTATGATGACTTCAATCTGAAATTTGATTTTCTTAAGAAGGACCCGGAAAAACCGACATTCTTCTATTACGAACTTGCGGCCGACTCTCCGCAACAGATAAAATGTGATATCTATTCCGCCCGGGTAAAACCCGTCAAGAACGGAGAGGATCCGCATAAGCAGATTAAGAAATTTTTCAACAAGGCAGTAAAAGAGCATCAGTCAGGCAATAAACTTGATCAATTCTTCTCATACACCGGTGAAGGCTCTTATTCCAATTCCCTTACGGCTTGGACACAAGAGGCTCTAACCATACGCCAGCAGATGCCCGGAACATTTGATTCGCCCACCGCTCCCGGACGTGCACGCTTTATGCGCTACAACTTCAGCGAGTATCCGAAGGAAGATGTCATGAGCATGCTTCGCCGCGATGATCTTGACCTGTCGATATTTCATGAACACGGCATGCCGGAACGCCAATATCTGTCAGGCACTCCTGAAGTTGAATATGCTGACGACGCCATAAACCTCATAAAGGAATCGATGCGCGACATGGCCCGACGCTGCAATGGCGACTCCGCCAAACTCGCCGACTTCAGCCGCAAGTACACCGATATGGGATTTGACTCCTCTTGGTGGGCCGGATATGACAAGCCGGAAATGATAAAAGCCGACTCTCTGAGCGATTTGCGCCGCGGTCTCGTGCTGGCTGACATAACCGAAACGGCTCCCAACAGCCGCATGGTCATATTTGATGCCTGCTACAACGGCGACTTCCGCGAGCCTGACAACATAGCTGCCCGCTATATATTCTCTGACGGCAAGTGCGTTGCCACATTCGCCAACAGCGTCAATGTACTTCAGGACAAACAAGCCAACGAGTTGCTCGGACTACTATGGCTCGGCAGCCGCGTAGGACATTGGGCACAGGAAACAAATATCCTTGAAAGCCACATAATAGGAGACCCGACATTTCGTTTTGCACCGTCGTCTGACGACATCGACATAACCGAAATACTCAGCCGCCCCTATAACGAGAATGCCGAGCTCGAACTGCTCGGAACCACCCACCCCGACGTACGCAGTCTGGCCTTGCACCGTCTGTGGCGCCACGGCTACAAAGGCCTGTCGCCCATACTGCTTGAAATATACCGCACATCTCCTGTAGCGATGGAGCGCTATACAGCCATGAGCCTGCTTGAAAAACTCGGCGACGCCAACTTTGACCAAATACTTGCCGAAGCCATTAACGATCCTAATGAATTCATACGCCGCAAAGCCGCCAACTGGATGGGCCGCGTCGGTCATGACGAGTATGTGCCTGTGCTTGTCGATGCATATTTCGCCGACAATCAGTCAGCTCGTGTGGCGTTCAATATCGAAATGATACTGCGCGCTTTCAGTGACGAAGCCGTCGATAAAGCCCTTGACGGAAAATCAGGAGAACTTGCATCCAAACTGCGCAAAGCCTATGCTTACCGCGCCGAGAGTGACGCCACCGTACTTGACAAAAATGCGAACAAGACATGGCGCATAGCTTTTACCAACAGTCTGCGCAACAATAACATCCATGCCTCGCTGCCAGAATACATCGCACTGATGGAAGATTCTGCCGAGGACGAAGATGTACGCATAGCCATGATCAAAGCCCTCGCATGGTACGACAAATCATACCGCCGCAACGAGATAATGGCGGCATGTGATCGTCTGCGTAAATCCTCCGGCTCATCAAAAGCTATAAAAGATGAGGCGCGACGTACTTATTTCCGACTTAAATAAAACCGTATTACCGATATGAAATTTATATATACACTGCTGCTCGGATGCGCCGCATTGGGCGCTATGGCAGCACCCGTGGTGGAAAAACCGACCCGACAAGACATATCCGTGGCGTTTGCCATAATAACCGACAACGCCACTTACCAAGCCACACGGCCCGCAATGATGCGTTACCGCGATGCCGTACAGAATGACGGTCTTGCCGCTTACATAGTACGCGACGACTGGAAGTCGCCGCAGGATGTCAAGGATGCCATAAAGAAAGTATACAGCGAAGCTCCCGGTCTTGAAGGCATAGTGCTCGTAGGCGATGTGCCCGTAGCTATGGTAAGAAATGCCCAACATATGACCACAGCATTCAAAATGAATGAAGACAAGTTTCCGTTCATCGAGTCATCGGTACCTTCCGACCGCTTTTATGACTGTCTTGACATGGACTTCCGTTTTCTAAAGCAGGACGAGGAACAGCCCCATCTGTTCTACTATGAACTTACCGAGGACTCCCCACAGAGGCTGAATCCTACATTTTACTCGGCGCGTATACGTTATCCTAAACTGCGTGGAGGCGACAAATACGAAGCTGTAGCCCGGTTTCTTGACAAGGCTGCCAAAGCCAAGGAAGCAATGAAGAATGACAGACTCGACCGCGTAGTGTCATTCAACGGTCATGGCTACAACTCAGACTGCCTCATAGCATGGATGGACGAGGAAAAAGCCTATCGTGAGAATTTTCCTCTCGCATTCAACACCGCAACCGACTTCAAGCATTGGAACTTCAGGATGATGCACCCAATGAAATACAAGCTATTTGATGAGTTGCAACGTCCTGAAGTAGACCTGTTCATGTTTCATGAACACGGCGCTCCCACTACCCAGTACATAAACGGCAGTAAGCCGGCCATGTCTGACAAAGACCGTTACGATCTGCTCAAAAAATCAATATACTCACGGGTACGGCGCGCCATAAAGAAAGGCAATCCGGAGAACGAAGTTGTCGAAGCCTTTGCCAAGGAGTATGCACTAACCGATGACTTCTTCAAGGATTTGAATAATCCTGAATACTGGCGCCGCGACTCTATAGAGAGCAGCGAAATCAACATCGAGGCCGAAGACTTTCACCACCGTACTACATGGCCCAAGATAGTTATGTTTGACGCATGCTACAATGGGTCGTTCCACGAAGACGATTACATTGCCGGAGAATATCTGTTCAACGATGGTGGTACCCTCGCCGCTCAGGGAAACACCCGCAATGTACTTCAGGACCGCTGGACAATCGAGATGATAGGATTGCTCTCTCATGGCATGCGTGTGGGACAGTATAACCGTCTTGTAGCTACACTTGAAGGCCATCTGATGGGTGACCCGACATTACGCTTCGCTCCTGTGGAAGCCAACACCATGTCAGCCGACGCCACTCTGCGCAAGACCGATACCGACTATTGGAAAGGTCTGCTCGGCTCACCCTACGCCGACGTCCAGTCACTTGCGCTGCGTATGCTTGCCGACGCAGACACCGACCGCACCTTGTCGCCCATGCTGCTTGAGGTTTACCGCACCTCACCCTTCAACACTGTGCGCATGGAAGCTGTAAAACTGCTTAGCCGTTACAATAACTCCGATTTCACCGAGGCCGTACGGCTTGGCATCAATGATCCTTATGAACTGGTGGCACGCCTGAGTGCCGACCATGCCGGAAACATAGGTGATCCTTCGTTACTTCCCGCTCTCATACTTCTGTACATTGACGGAAACGAGCGCGCACGTGCGGCATACAACGCCAGCAATTCACTGTCGCTTTTCCCCATAGACGACGTAGTGAAAGCCGTTGAGGACTACTATGCTTCGTCAAACCGCTACAATGCGGTAGCGGAAAAAGAGCGCGTGATCAATGGACTTAAACGCACTCACAATAACTTCGTGAAGCGCACCAACGACGAGATTGCCGACACAACTCTGAGCGATGACAAGCGCATATCGTCAATACGTTTTGTACGCAACAATCCTTATCATCCTTACCTTGACCTATACCTTGGCATAATCGAGGACTCCGCCAACTCCGACGCAGTGCGCGTGACTATGGCCGAGGCACTCGGATGGTTCAACCATTCGGTACGTCGTCAGGAAATCATAGACTTCTGCAATCATATGCTCAAACGCGATGATCTACCCGACACTCTTAGCGCCGAGCTGTTGCAGACCCTCAACCGTATGCAAAACTGACACCAATAACCTTTACAAGAACGGAGCCGCACCAATATCGTGTGGCTCCGTTCTTGTTTTTAATGATATACATACTGTGGTAGTCAGTATAGCCATCACTGACAGCGATTACTGATCCAGCGGGCAAAACGGTCAAGGCCTGATGCGAGAGTACTGCGAGGGCAAGCGAAATTGATGCGGACGAAGCCCTCACCGGCTGCGCCGTAATGAGTGCCTCCGTTTATCCACAGATGCTCTTGCTCCATAAGACTATCCTCTATGCAAACAGACGTAAGTCCAAGTGCCCGGCAGTCTATCCATGCGAGGTAAGTGCCTTCAAGACGCGTTACGGTAAGCTTAGGGAAACGGGCTTCAATGTATTCTTTCATGTACATATAGTTGTCGTAAAGATACTCCAAAAGCTGACTCAACCACTCTTCACCCTCGTTATATGCCGCAATAAGACCGACAACACCAAACGGATTGACATCGCACACTTCATTATCATTTATGGCTCTGTCTATAAGCGCACGCCGTGCAGTATCGGAAACTATTATATTGGCTATCTGAAGCCCTGCCGTGTTGAACGCTTTGCTCGGCGACACACATGTCACCGAGTTGTCACGATACTCCGGCCCTAAGGAAGCAAAAGGCACATAGCGATATCCCGGAAAGACGAGTTCACAGTGTATCTCGTCGGCCACGACAATAACTCCGTGACGGCTACATATATCACCGAGCCGACGCAACTCGTCGGCACTCCATACCCGGCCTCCGGGATTATGAGGGTTACATAATACAAACAGCTTTACGGCCTTATCGGAAGCCTTGCGCTCGAAGTCATCGAAGTCTACGGTATACTTTCCGTCATTATACAGCAATGCGCTTTCCACCGCATGGCAACCGTTGTTTCTTATCGATGAGAAGAAACAATTGTATACAGGAGTAAGTAGAAGAACACCGTCACCCGGTGAAGCCAAAGCCTTTATTATAGCCGACACAGCCGGCACCACACCTGACGTGTAGATAAACCATTCACGCTTCAACTCCAGTCCATGCCGCCGGCCAAACCAGTTTATGACAGCCGTGTAGTACTCCTCAGACACCAGCGTGTAGCCGAATACTCCGTGTTCCACTCGCCTCCGCAAGGCTTCCACGACAGCAGGAGCGGTACGGAAGTCCATGTCGGCCACCCACATCGGTAGCGTGTCACGTTCGGCCGCGCTATCCCACTTGTAGGAGCCTGAGCCGCGACGGTCCACTATCTCGTCAAAGTCATATCGCATAATCACTTCCTTATGTCGATTATACAATCGGCCGGAGCCTTGACGTTTCCATCTATTATTATATCGCCTATGCTATCGGCGACAATGTGTCCTGAAGTCGGATTCTTTATACTTGTAATGTGTCCGGTAAGCCGTGCATTTACAGTGCTGTACTCAAAACACAGGTCGGCGTCGGCATCCATCGTACAGTTTTCCATAACAAGTCCGCTCGCATAGCACAATGCCTGCGTGCCTGATATGCGGCAGTTTACGAGTCGCAGATTACGCGAATGCCAGCCGAGGTATTCCCCGTTTATCTCCGAGTCATAGACCGTGACATTTTCAGTTCCCCAGAAAGCATCTTTGGAGTTTATAACCGCATTGCGTATGGTGACATTGCGGCAATATTGAAAGGAGTAATTGCCGTTCTGTACGTAGCGGTCTATATCGATATTCTCGCTATGCATAAAAAGATAATCGGCATTGTCGACACGCACGTCGCGTAATTTCACATTACGGCAGTGCCACAAAGTCTCCTGCGCATCAGGAATAGTCACGTTTTCGAGACTTATACCGTCCATCTCGCGAAACATTTTCGGCGCTTCGACAAGAGTATCGCTCATCTGAAGCCCGCGCGAGTACCACAGCGCCGCACGCGCGCCCGAAGTGAACAGACAGTTTTTTATAACAAAACCGTCGACATGCCAAAACGGATACTTGCCCTCAAACCGGCAGTTGACAGCCGTAATGTCGCGGCACTCCTTGACAGCCGACTCGCCGGCATGTACAGTGACATTCTCAAGCATCAGACCGTGTGATGCGAACAACGGACGTTCGCCGCCAAACTCTCTATCCTTTATAAGTTCCATATCATTTAGTATTGTATATTTTTTCGTAGGGTACAAAGTTACAAGTTCCGGTCCTATGTACGATTACCATTTTTATTCAAGTACATACCATTTTTGCAGGGTTATGTCAAATCCGTCGCATCCAGCGTCCGTAGCGCAAACGAATAAGAAATATGGCACCTCGGAAACACAATTCGATACACATAGCCAGCCATACACCCTGAAGCCCCATGGCCGGAGCCAATATGGCGGCAAGAGTGATACGTACCACCCACATACTGCCAAGGTTCATCACACTCGGCACAAGAGTGTCACCTGCACCGACAAAAACACCGTAAGCCACTATCGACGCCGCAAACATAGGCTCGGCAAAAGCCTCTATCCTCAATGCGGCGGCACCGAGCTCCCGTATCGGCACTACCTCGGTCATAACACCCATTATCGATGGAGCTGCAATATACATAATTACACCCATGACAGTCATGACCGCCATACCGAGCCACACCGATATCCACGCAAAACTGCGGGTGAGCTCACGACGTCCGGCGCCGAGGCTCTGCCCCACAAGCGTGGTGGCCGCGTCGGCTATGCCGTAGCCCGGCATGTAACACAGACTCTCGGCTGTTATGGCAAAGGCATTGGCTGCGATAGCGAAGGTGCCGAGCGGGGCCACGATGACTGTAAGAAATATCTGTGCGCCACACAGCACGGCATGCTCGGTACCCATTGGAAGCGATATACGCGCAGCCTTTCTCAGACAGTCGCGCGTAGGCAGAAAACCGCCCTTGACCCCTAAAATGCTCAGGTCCTTGGAACGTACACAAGCATACCACATCATCAGCACTGCAGTCACAGTCTCGGCAAGTACCGTGCCGAGCGCGGCACCAAGCACTCCGAGACCTGCTCCCGGCATAGACATACTCACGCCGAATATATCTATGTCACGAGCTGGAAATATCAGAAAGAAGTTAAATACCACATCCATCGCACACATGAGCATGTTAAGCAGACTCGGCACGTGCATGTTGCCGCTGCAACGCAGCATGGCCCCGCCCAAGAAGTTGAGCTGCAGAGCGGGAAGAAACAGTGCA
Source organism: Heminiphilus faecis (assembly GCF_008728965.1). Lineage (GTDB taxonomy): Bacteria > Bacteroidota > Bacteroidia > Bacteroidales > Muribaculaceae > Muribaculum > Muribaculum faecis. The sequence goes on from NZ_VSMC01000003.1 coordinate 83,470, forward strand.
AACACAAAGAAGTACAGACTCGCGTCGTGGCATATGTCATCGGCGCCCCCGAGCCATCGCGGCAGACCGCCGCTTATGCCGCACCCTACGGCGGCCAGCAACAGACTGAACACAACCGTTGAGGTTATGGCCTGACGAAATATGGAGCGTGCGCGTGAAAACTCGCCGGCTCCTATGGCATGGGCCACCTGAACCGAAAATCCCGTGGCAAGCGCAGTGAGCATGCCCCAGAAGAGCCATGTGGTGGTCGACACGATACCTATCGAAGCCGATGCCTCGGCGCCGAGATGCCCCACCATCGAAGCATCGATAAACTGCATGACTATCGACGACAGTTGCGCCACAATCGCGGGAGCGCTCAGCTTCACGGTAAGGAGCAGTTTACGGCGGCCGTCAAGTTCACCACCCGACCTTATAAGCCCTAACAGTTCGGTGCCTTCAGTAAGTTTCATAGGTCACACCTGCATGACTGGCATCATAACAGTCCGTTGCCCGCCTTGATGATGTCGACCATTATAGGTTTCAGGCCTCCCACGAAGCACTCCACGGCTATCACCATAAGTATCAGTCCCATAAGACGCATCATGACGTTGTTGCCCGTCTCGCCGAGTATAGGCACAAGCCGTGTCGACGCCCGAAGTATGAGGTATGTCAGCAGATATATGATGGCGATGCTGCCTATAAGCGTGGCCTTCATCTCCCATGTGGCGGCATTCTCCATGAGCATGATGCCGTTGGCTATGGCCCCGGGGCCGCACAGCATCGGTATCGACAACGGTGTTATCGATATGTCGTTGGCATACACTTTCACCTCGTCATCCTTCAGCTTCGTATGTGAATACTTGGCCTGAAGCATGTCAAAGCCAATCTTCATGATAATGAAGCCGGCGGCAATACGGAAGCCGTTGGTCGAAATGCCGAAAAGACTGAACAGCACCTGACCGCACACGGTAAAACTGATGAGAATGACAAACGACACTATCGTGGCACGCTTGACAATGCGTGCACGCTGTTCATTGTCAATGCCTTTGGTCATCGAAAGAAATACCGGCATGGTGCCGAGCGGATTGGTCAATGTAAAAAACGACGTCAAGCAAATAAATGCGAACGGAAGCAGACTGTCCATACAATAATCGGTTTATAGTCGCCGCAAAGTTACTACTTATTTTTCACAATATCACTTTTATCAGCACATTGAATCAGCAAGCGCCAAACAATTGCCGGCGGCTGACCGCTCCTTAGTTTAACTTATTGATAATCAAAGAGAAGCATTTATCATGCATAACATCTTATACCATCACATATAACATCGCAAGCAATGCGCTGATAATCAGCCTGTTACGCAAAAGGCTATTTTTTGTTCAAAAATTAAAAATCCACACCGCCATATCGCTCTGTATTTCAAACAATTGCGAAGGAGCTTGTTCAATATTGAATCGGGTTGATTTTCGTCGTATTTCTTGCGCGGGCCATAACTTTGCCTATGTCCGACAGGGTCATTTTCGACACTTCGCGGCCTATTAATACATTAATTTATTTACATCATGTATCACTTAAAAAAGCTATGGCCTGTTTTGGCCCTGTCGCTGATGCTGTTCACGGCATGCGACACCGATGAGCGGCCGCCCGAGGCAGTCGACGAACATCTGCCTCCCGACATCGAGGCGGCGCGCGAGTATTTCAACGAGTATGCATCACAGGAGGTCGAGTATGAACTCATCGGCATGCACCCGGGTGCAATCGCCGCCGACTGGACCGACGTTACCACCGTGGTGCGCGATGACATGACTGTCTACAATGTCGCGCTGTTTACCGAGGCCCGGTATTCAGGCTCGTTCTACATTGACCCGGAAGTAAGCGAGGAGTCATACTCGACAGCCATTTACCAACGGTTGATTGTGTGCCGCTACCCCGCCGGATACTATGCATGCTTCCTCGCTTCAATAATACCGGCAGCCGACTGCGCCACGATGAACCGCGAAAAAATCAGCGACATGTTCATGTGCGGCGACAATGGTGAGCGGGGCTTCTCCGGCATCGTAACGTACGCGACTGTAACAACCAACTACACCGTCATGATCGAGCAGTATCGCGACGGGAAGGGGGTAAGGCGTCTGTCGCTGTACGAGCCCTATGATGATTATAACGCGCTTATTGATGAAATGAGGCGTATGATCGGAGCAAAAAACATTTCACGTCAACTCGTTGCCACTTCCCGAAGTGGCGGCGAGTTCGGCTCCGGCATCACACTGCCCAATGTAGACGTAGTAGGCAACGGTGGTGGTAACGGTGGCGGCTCCAACCCCGGCGGTGGGGTGCCGACACTTCCTCCTCCATATCAGCCTCCCGGACCCTCATATCCCGGCGGCAACAACACCCCACCCGTATTCCCTCCCGGATACGATCGGCCCGGCAACGGAAATATAGGTAACGGTGGTAACAACAATGACGGGACAGATGATAGTAAGCCTAAGCCATATGTAAAGTCCTCTACCGACAAACTAATAAGGCCCAATATTGAATCAATGACATTTGAGAGCCAACTAAGCAATACATGCGTTTCAACTTCAATGGTCAATGCATCAATACTTTTAGAAGACCCTCTGGATCAAGGTAAATTAGACAAATTTTATATACAATTTTATAAAGGGCCAGATGGCGAACCTATAAAAATTACTACATATTATAATCAAACGGGGGTTTCTTTTTTCGAAAGAGAACGTGATTTTGTTAGTCATTTCTTCGAGGTGCGACCATTCTTTACATTTCATGAGGCACTAACCAACAACATACCAATATTAGGTACCATATCAGGAGGAGATAATTCTTATCATTGCGTACTAATCATTGGTTATACAGAAAAACAACATTTAATATATGTCGATCCAACTGATGCAAAAATATACACTGCACCTACTGATTACTTCTACGATTTAAACATTACAATAACTAAAGTCAAAAAAAGATGAAAACTATACATTGTTTAATAATTGCAATTTCGTTTTGCTACTCAATGATGTCGGCTCAAACGACAATAATAACTACAAGCCAACTCACCAAACATGAATGGCTATTCATTGAAAAACCATCGGAAAATCTTTACGAAGGTTACCGATTCGATGATAAAAACATATATACGTTTGTTGATTATGACGGTCGTGCTGAAGTTTCTGCACCATATTATTTATCCGGCACTCCTGACACAGTTTTTGACAAGTCTAAGGTAGGGAAAAACAAATCAGGTAAATATATAATTGTCGATTGGGAAACTCGTCTGACCGTTGATAGTCCGTGGGAACACATCACAGTAATTTATCAGGTACTTGATGCTTCAGACAATAGTTTATTATTGGCACATCCCAAGAAGTTAAGTCAGCAACTGCGATTAACACCATACTTTAAAAATTAGACATTGATTTACATTTATTATGAAATGGCCTGTCTTCATTATCTTTGGCATAATGTCGTTTTTGCCGACAAATGCACAAACAACGATGGACAAACTTATAGGAAAAGACTGGGAATTGCAATTCAGTAGCGGGAACCATCCATCAGAAGGAATACACTTCACTGAAACAGAATCATTATATTTCACATATTATTATGGACGAAGAGAGACAACTACACCATATTATCTATCGGATACTATTGATAAAGTTTTTGACAATTCAAAAATAGGAAAATCAAAAAACGGGAAGTACATAATAGCAAATCCACGATTTAGGCCAACGCCAAATGACCCATGGAAAAGACTTACCGTTGTCTTTAAAATAATAGTTCTAAATGACACTGTCCTTCAAATTGTTGATATAAACAATCCAAGATACCCCAAAACACTAAAAATACGTCAAGAAGAATGATGAGTCAATAATTATCATGATATAGTACAAGCCATTTCTATATCCATTATATCATCATCTTTTATGGACTACCATGTAATTTGATTATACTCAAGAGACTGTGTCGTAATTAAGGTTAACGGCACAGCCTCTTATAATGCCCTATAAATATGCTACGATATATATTTGCTATCGCATTGGCCACAATATTGTCATGCTGTTCAGGCGGCCGATACTCCGCCGAAATCGAATATGTTCTTGAGCTTGCGGGAGATAACCGCACTGAGCTTGAAACTGTGCTCAACCACTATTCGACAAACAAAGATGACAGTATGAAGCTGCGTGCCGCCGAATTTCTTATCATAAACATGCCGGGTAAATATACCGAAGAATACGATGCTCCGTGGGAAGATGTCGCCGCTGCTCTATACAGATGGTATGACATTAAGGATAAAGATTCATTGCTGCACAGTCATGGCATAGGGAAACCGCATATTAAGGAGGACGTAAAGCATATATCAGCTAAATATCTGATTGACAACATCGACCGTTCATTTGATTCATGGGATAAAGCGCCGTGGAAAGAGCAGATAGATTTCGAGACATTCTGCGAAGAGATATTGCCCTACCGCATAGGTCATGAGCCTCTTGAAAACTGGCGTCAAAAAGCTACAATGACATTCAGCGATTTACAGAAGTTTTTCGACACCAATCCCGACATAACAATAGCCGAAGCATGCTCTATGGTGAACAGATTGCTTCCACGCTTCACTTGGGTAACGTACCCCGTACCGCCGATGAACTACTCCATGTGCATGGCTACTCCTCGGGGCACTTGCGATGAAATGTGTGCATTGGCAATGTTTGCCATGCGTGCACTTGCCATACCGGTTACCCGCGATTTCACTCCCGCATGGCCCAACAGTACCGGAGGCCACGCATGGAACAGCGTTTACATCGGTGACGGCAAACACACATCTTTTATGGGTACGGAGTATGCTCCGGGGGAAGAGCATCTCGGCACACGACTGAAGAAAGCAAAAGTTTACCGTGATGATTTCGCCTCAACAACTGATGTATCCGATGAATATAACGACTGCCGCTATTCGGCATCAGTACCGGTAGACAAATCATACGGTAATAGCGAGATACACTTACTTTCCGCAGGCAAACGAGCTACAACCTCCGTAGCAATAACCAATGCAGAGAATGATACGGCACGATTCCGGAATATAGGTAAAGATATATTGTACGCTCCGGCGGTTCTAATAAACGGACAATACAATATCGTCGGACATCCATTTATGATGGAAGCATCGGGTCGCATAAATGTGCTTTCAGGCAATAACGGATACGAGTTATTGGAAATAAAAGATATAGGCTTCGAACAATCAATGCTTTTCAGGATGCAGGGAGGAGTATTTGAAGGCGCTGACAATGCCGACTTCAGCGACAGAAAAGTATTATATACGATAACCGATATACCGACTGCCGCTTTCAGCAGAGTAAGAATTCCTGACTGCAATAAATATCGCTACGTACGCTATGTAGCACCCAATGGTGCCAACGGTAATGTAGCCGAAATAATGTTTTATGACGATGCCGGCCATAAGCTGAGCGGGCAATGCATTGGTACGGCAGGTTCATGGTATAACTCCGGCTCGACATGTGACAAAGTTTTTGACGGTGACGTATATACGGCTTTTGACGCACCACAAGGGTATGGCGATTATGCTTGGGCCGGACTTGATTTAGGGCATAAAAGCACTATCGCAGAGATATCATATCATCCGAGAATAGAGGATTGCCGCCCGGTTGAAGGACGTACTTATGAAATATTCGGTCTAATCAACGGCTCGCATGAACTGATAGGCCGCTTCAAAGCTCACGGACAAAGTATAGAAGCATCGTTACCGGGCAACACGCCTCTATATATACGCGATACTGTACGCGACATGGAAAGCTACCGCTATTTTATAATCCGAAACGGCAAACAGATATGGCTGTAATTAGAAATAAAACCGGAGTGTTCATTTCTCTGTTTACCACTTGTATGGTAATAACAGGCCCATTGTTATGCGGATATATCAATGCCCCGATGAACAGGGAGATTGCAGCCGCTTACATATCTACAGCAGCACTGTGTTGCATCGCGATTGTGGTGGTCTTCAGTCGGCATAACAACAGAGTCATAAAACTGTCCGTGACAGATATAGGCCTTACGGTATGCATCATTTATTATGTTATCAGAATACTGCTGACCGGCAGAGAGCATGTTGACTATACCGTATTTCTATTGATTTCAGCCGTGGCATTGTGTTACATATTTTCCCGAATGAGTTCATCAACAAATATAATTGTAATCGGCGTATTAATCTCATCCATGCTACAATCAATGATAATTTTTGCACAACACACAGGCTTAATACCGAGCGGCAACATTGTATATCCGTGTACCGGATCATTTGACAATCCCGCACCCGCAGCATGCTATATCGTTCTGGGTATAACTGCCTCCCTATTGTTCATAAAGCATTATCGACACATAACATCAATATGCATACTGTTACAGCTCTCGGCGTTATATATACTTAGCTCCACAGCAGCATGGGCAGCACTGATAGCCGGTATTTTATACGTCATTTACATGCATGTCGGATCAATTGTCATATTAGGCAAGGTGATAACAACGCTAATATGCGCCGGCATTTTGCTGCTTATAATAATCGGAAGCCATAGTCCATCGGCTAAAGGCCGAATGATGATATGGGATATATCAATACCCCTTATGCTCCGGAATCCAGTCTTCGGTCTTGGAGAAGGAGCCTTTCACAGGGAATATATGTTGGTACAGGCACAATATTTTACAGAGCATATGAAATCGCCCTACATATCCGTTGCCGACAATATAATATACCCTTTTAATGAATATATAGGTATCATTGTAGGATACGGACTTTTTGGAATAGTGCTGACGGCAGGAGTTATTATATTGACATTCAAAGCATCCGGTCAGAAAAACTCTTTTTTATTGTCATGCATTGTGGCATTTATGGTATTTGCCGGTTTTTCTTACCCGTCAGAATCTTTACCGCTATTAATACTCATTTCAGTATTATCAGGAAGATTGGAATTACCCTCGATATATAGATTTAAGTTCAATATGCCAATAAAAGCCGGCATTACATTTATATCACTTTCTGCAATAATAGTATCATCAGGTGAATACCACAGTCTACTAAAACTCAACAATGCAGTTAACGAGTTATATAAGTCAGGAAAAGACATTGAAGATGATTTATATAATAAATATGTCGGTAATCGCAACTTTAATGATTATTATATGGCACAACTGTCGCGAGATAAAAATATGATATCCAATCCGCGCATTAACGACGCATTTCCTTCTTGTGAAAATTTTGTCGCCATCGGAACATTTCATTATGCAAAACTGGAGTTCGTATCGGCAGAGTATTACTTTAAGCAAGCATCGGCAATGCTGCCAAACAGGATAATTCCACGTTATAAATTGTGGGAATTATATTCCGACATCGGTATGACGGAAAAGGCGCTGAAAGTGGCACACGACATAATATCGACGAAAGAAAAAATAGAAAGCACCTACACGCTTTCAATAAAAAAGAAAATGCGGCAGTTCATTGACACCAATAATAGCTGAATATTCAGCTATTATCAATCATTTTTTCACATTATATATCACTTAAATTATTAATAACTAATGTCAAAAAAAGAAACACGCCTGACCGTTGATAGCCCGTGGGAACACATCACAGTCATTTATCAGGTATTTAATACTTCAGACAACAGCTTATTATTGGCACATCCCAAGAAATTAAGTACGCAACTGCAACTAACACCATACATAAAACATTAAACTTTAATTTCCATTAATTATGAAACAGGTTACAACAATTATTATTTCCCTAATAATAGGGTTTTATACTTCGGCAACATCACAAACAAAAACGTTCAATTTATCCGATTTTAGTAATAAAGAATGGTATGCCGAATTTTCTACTGACACCTATCCCATACCACCTAAACAAGGGTGGCGATTTTCTGAGAATGGAGAAGTCACATCTTTCATATACAGTGAAAACGGAAGACATGAAGGCATTGTAAACTTCTATTTGTCAAATGCACCCGTGACAAACTTTGATTATAATAAAGTCGGTAAAACCCCACAGGGTAAATACATTGTCACTATCAATAAAGCAAACTATATCAATAATCTCGAAATTATTTCTATCTCGCCAACACGAATGTGTATTAGAAATTTGTACTACAACTCAATTCTAAACTTCACTTCTGATTAACTGAATTATCTCAACAAACAAAACCGAGGTGTTGCCAAACGTCCTTCTGCATTTTTTATCGGGTGATGTAATAATAGGGTATTATATTGGTAGATTATGCCGTCAGGATATAGTAACTTTGCGGCATGAACCTACATATCGCAAAGTTACTGACTCTGTTTTCGCTATTACTATACAGTTGCACAGGCCATGATAGCCAACGTGCAATACTCGACAAGGCGGATCGGCTGATGGATGACAATCCGAAGGCGGCTCTTTCGCTACTTGACAGTATAGACTCCCCCAGCCTGACCGATGACAGAGACCGTGCCGTCTACGCTCTGATGTACTCCCGCGCACTTGACAAGAACTATATCGACGTTACCGACGACTCGCTCATAAATATATCCATAGACTACTATGCCGACCGTAATGATGACCTCTATAAAGAGATGTCGTACTACTATCTTGCCTGCATAAAGTGCAATTCACGTGACTATGCGGCAAGCATGAAAGCCGCGTCAGAAGCCCTGCGCATAGCGCTCGCCATAACAGATGACCGCGAGACCGCACGGGCCTATGAGCTGATGGCCGACCTGTATAACGCCACTTACAGCGCAAGCCGCGCGCTACGTTATCGCCTCCTTGCCCGTGAGTATTACCGCAAGGCGGGACTGCCGCGCGAGACCACCTATGCGGAACTTGACCTTGCCATCGCATACTACAATGACCGCCAACACCAACGCAGCATAGCATTGCTCGACAGTCTGCTCGAATTGCCGTCAGGCGACTCTCTTTTCAGGGCCCATTGCCTAAGTGCACTTGTAAGACCACTGCTATATACCGATGACTATCAAAGAGCAGCCGAGACCGCGACAGAGCTTGCCAAATACCGTCAGGTATACACGCTTACCGGGCAGGACTATGCCAACATTGCGGAAATACATATGCACAACGGTAATCTTGAAAAAGCCCAAGCCTGCATAGAACGCGGCTCGACGGCAAGCGCTGAAGCCATACAGGTGGATATGGCGCGCTACAAGATGCACCTCATGGAGGGCCGGCACGACAGCATGATAGCCGACTACCGGCGCATGGTAAGCCGACAAGACAGAATACTGTCGGAAGCACTGCGACATACCGTGACCGGGGCAGAACTCGAGTATGCCGACATACAGACTGAAGCTGCGACCGACAATACAAAACGGGCAAGACGAACAGGTATAATCATAGCATGCGGACTGCTTGCGCTGACAATAGGAGTAGCAACAGTGGCGCGACTACAGTTGTCAATGAAAAATGCGGAAATAAGAAAGCATGTCAATGACATACGCGAGATAAGTCGTCAGCTCAATGACACCCGTACTGAAACCTCCCGACTGCATGACAGGGTCGATACACTATTTCGCGAACGGTTCAGAACACTGAACAGATTATGCGACCAGTATTACGAGGCCCTAAATGCGCCTTCGCCACAACTACAAAAGTCGGTTTATAACAATATAGTCAAGATGCTTACGGAGTTGCGATGCCCGTCAGAACTGTCAAAGCTGAAAGATATTGTAAACGAACATATGAATGGCATAATCGCCCGGCTTGAGTCGCAACTCCCTGAACTTGATGCTGACGACGTGGCATTTCTGACATACTTATATGCAGGCTTCTCGGCCAAAGCGGTGTGCTTGTTCACCGGCATGTCAAAAGGCAATTTTTACGTCAGACGGCGCAGACTGCGCTCCCAGATAGAACGCAGCCGCGCCGCCGATAGCGACATGTTTCTTTGTCGGCTATAAATATATATTTTCCTGCTTAATTTTATTTGTCGAGGATGACGGGCCAGCCGTCGTCCCAACGTATCTCGCGGAGGAAGAGCTTGCTCGCACCGTTACGGCTCTTGTCGTAGGCGTGGGCGGCAATGTACCATTTGCCGTCGAATTCATAGACGCTGCAGTGCCCTACTCCACTGTATTTGTCGCTTTCGCCAACAAGCAGTGTGCCGCCTGTAGCGGCCATGTCCTTCCCCTCCTTGTCAAGATAAGGGCCGGTAACGTTTTTGCTTCGGCCCACAACCGTCTTGTAGTTGCTGCTCAATCCCTTGCAGCAGAAATCGTGGCTGGCAAAAAGGTAATAGTAACCGTCATGATACGTGATAAATGGCGCTTCGATGGCATTGTTGTTGGCCGTGGGCTGCAAGTGCGCCATCGATGCGGGATTGCGTCGGCGTGCTATAGTCTTGGGCTCTCCAACGGGGGTCTTCATGTCTTTTTTAAGCTGCACGAGCTGTATGCCATCCCAGAAAGAGCCGAATGTGAACCACGGACGGCCTTTTTTGTCTATGATGATGTTGGGGTCGATGGCATTCCAGTCATTTACTCCGGGCTGCGACATGATGACCATGCCGAGATCCTCCCATTTGTAATCGGGCGAATCGGGATTGAGAGTGTTGTTTACGGCCACACCTATAGCCGATATATTTTTGTAGAATGTAGAACAGCTGTAATACAGATACCACTTGTCACCCACCTTAATTATATCCGGAGCCCAAGTGTGACCACCATAGGCCGGTACCGGATTTTTAGGCCATTCGGGGATAGGGTCGAGCGGAGCCTTCTCCTGCTTCCACTCTATCATGTCGGGCGACGACATCATGCCCACACCATATCCGGTAGTAAACATGTAGTACTTACCGTCCTCATAAGCCATGACAGGGTCATGGACATCGGGGTACTTAGAGTCAAATACATAGCGCCCCCGCTCCCGGGGCTTGGCAAGCACGCGAGTAAGAAAATCAGCTATGCCTCCGCATGCCTGCTCGTGATGCTCATACGAAGGGAAGCCGTGGGTACCGTCTTTCACTGTCATCGTCTCGCAGTCGGTGTAACGCGACTTGGCCTTATCCATAGTACCGCCTACGGCTATCATATCCTTGTCGCCGTAGACAATAAACACCTTTCCCTTGAACGCGCCTATCGTATCGAGCATGTCGAGGCCGTTGATCTTCTCATAGTAGACACGGCCGAGCTTCATGCCCATAACATCCTGCGGACGTCCGCCGTCGGCGTCAAAGCGCTTGAGCATCATGGGAGCGGTATCGGGGATTGTCAATGCCGGATAGACCAGTACAAGCGCCTTGAAAAGGTCGGGATTGGCAGCCGTAGTAAGACCTGCCACGAGCCCGCCCTGACTGCATCCGAGAAGAGCCATGCGGGTAGTGTCGACAAAATCCCAAGTCTTGGCCTGACGTGCTATGTCCTCCACATTTTCCTGCTCGGCAAACACAGTCATTTCGGTAGTCTTTCCATCACTACGGCTATTATTGCCGCCACCGCAGAAGTCAAATACATAACTTGCCACTCCGCGCATGGCCAGAGTAGCTGCGTAGTCCTGCGGCTCATAATGGCTGCTGTTATAGCCGTGGGCCATTATCACCAACGGTTTTTTGGCCTCGGCGGTATTGGGAATATACGCCTTTCCCCATATGTTTTTACCGTCGCGGCTCTTGCAGTTTATTTCCCTGACGGTAAACGGGTCGTTACTGTCAGGGAAATTCTTGGCCTTCATCGTATAGTCGGGAAAGTCATTGAGGCGATTACGCAAAAATACGTCTATATTAGCGCGCTGATCCTTGAACTGCCAGCTAAGCCACGCCCTCAGCATGCGGGAGAATGAGCCTCCGTAAGGTTCATGAAATGTGCCTCCGTGCCCGGCACGGAGATGATTGGCAAACGCCACAGGCACATTATCGATACGGTCATAATCCGACAGTGCATTGCGGTAAGCCATATCGCTATCACCCCCGACAAGATATAAAATTGGGCCATGAAGATTTTTAAGCGACTCGGGGCTCGCGCCGGCCATCTCCATGTCGCCCATGCCGGCATTGAACATAATACAGCTTTTCACCCGGTTGTCAGCACAGTTGGCAAGCGTCTGCGCACCTCCGCAACTATGACCGCCGAGTGCAACAAACTCCATATCGATATAACCATAATACGGACTCTTTTTATCACCGTTCTGCGCTTCGGCCCAATCCATAGCCAACTTCATGTCCTCGGTAGGTGACTTACGAAGTTCGCGGTCATTTATACTATCTTGCATTTCCCCGAGAGCTATCACAAAATACCCGTAGGAGGCAAGGTCATTAAGCATACGTTCATAAGGCAACGATGTGTCGTTGCACGCTCCGTTGGCAAATACAAAAAGCGGCAGAGGGCCTTCATGAGTCACTGCGGCAGACATGTCGCAAGGACGATATACAACAAAACCGGGCAGAGATGCCTCGGAAACAGCTTCGGCCTTATAAGGGCCGCTTCCACCGTCATCGATGACTTTTCTTGACGGCGCTGCCGACACTGTAACAGTCAACAGTGTCAGCATAAATGTTACAAATAATCGATTCATATTGATTGGTTTATATAATTATCAATAACGTACCGTCGGTATACAACGGCCCAACTAATTTAGTCAATAAATCGCAATAATAGCCCGTTTGACCGCTAAAAAATATTCCGACCGCAAAAATGCTCTTCCCTTAGCGTTAAATATTTAGATATTCAACCCGAACCCGGCAAATAGCAGGGCCGATATTTCAGTCCGACAAAGAATATTCCGTATTTTTGCCCTATATAAAACAATCAAATTATGGCACACTGGAAAAAAGTATTATTGCTTGTTGTAATTCTGCTTTCGGGATATCAGCCGGTCAAGCCGGATTCCAAAAACATCATTTTGATGGAGTCAGATATACCAGCTACTATACAGGCAGCGACTCCAAGAGCTGGATAGACTACCCGTCATGCCACGGCACAGGACGTTGCTTCAATTGCCACGGTACCGGACGCCAATAAGAACTTGGGCCGGTTAAAAGCGGTTGAGACTTTCTTAACAGCAAAATAATTTCATGGAATTTTATTCCATATAGCGGCTATATGGAATATTTTTTTTAACTTTGTGGGCAATTTTTCCGCACAGGCATGAAGAAGCAGTGGCCCGAGCCGCTCGCCTGACGGAGTTAACAAGTAACATTATCAAATAAAATGTACGCTATTGTAGAAATCCAAGGACAGCAGTTCAAGGCAGAAGCCGGCAAGTTCTTGTATGTTCACTTTCTCGGCGAGGACAAAAAAGCGGGCGACGCAGTAGAATTTGACCGCGTGCTCCTCCTTGATGCCGACGGTAACGTTAAAGTTGGCGCTCCTACCGTTGAAGGAGCCAAAGTAGTATGCGAAGTGGCCGAGCCGCTCGTAAAAGGTGACAAAGTAATCGTCTTCAAGAAGAAAAGACGTAAAGGCTATCGCCGCAAAAACGGCCATCGCCAGTGCTTCACCAAGATAGTGATTAAAGATTTGGTAGCTTAACCCCATTAAAATCTTAAAGAAATGGCACATAAGAAAGGTGTAGGTAGTTCGAAGAACGGACGTGAGTCGGAAAGCAAACGACTCGGAGTTAAGATTTTTGGTGGCCAGCACGCTAAAGCAGGCAACATCATCAAGCGCCAGCGCGGTACAGTGCACCATCCGGGTGAAAACGTAGGCATGGGCAAGGATCATACCATCTACGCTCTTGTTGACGGTGTAGTGCTCTTTACCGAGGGTAAAGGCGGCCGCCAGTACATCAATGTCACTCCCGACGCAAAGGCATAACGCCCAAGCGCTCAACAACGACAACAAAAAAAGCAGTTTCCGGTATCCGGAAGCTGCTTTTTTATGTCTACACACAACGTCGGCCCCGCGAGTACACCCCGCACACCCGGAGGGCCATACAAGCAGGGCGTTATAAGGGATTAGCTGCAAAAACCGGTTGAAGTGTCAAATACAGCAGATTGGTAGGGGCGCCAGTAGTACGGCGCCCGCAAATCCGGATGGCCATACAGGTCGCATACCCGGAACACGACATACAATAGTGGCGCCCGCAAATCCGGATGGCCTATGGCAGAGCAATTGTAGAAGACCATACGGTCGCAGCCGGACGCCGTGATACTGGCGTCCCTACCTACATTAGCAGTAACAACCAACTGACTCATTCAACATTGCCCTATTCATCCTGCGAGCCTGTAAAGGCTCGTGCTGTTTGTTAGCCGGGCACGAAGTGTCCGGATTGGAAATTTGGTGTCAAATGGCTGCGAGTCTGACAAGACTCGTGCTTATGGCTACTGACTGCACGATGCAGGCATGAGTCTTTGCAGACTCATCATTGATGCGATGAGACCCTGACAACCGGAGACTGCGGCATCCTACGTATGCCTTGTCCCCGGCTTACATTTGGCAGGAGCCTTTGCAGGCTCACAGGCGAATCCCCTACGGACATGTCTCGCGTCCCCGACGCGATGTCATTGACCGACGGACAACCTATCCCACGAACCGCGCTAACGCGCTTATCGTGGAGCTACACACATCAAGCGCCTCTGATACACTCACTATCATCCCGCCACATGTCAGAGACATAACAGACTCTCTCCACACTATCAAATAGCCTTGCAAACACCCTGACAAGACCATTCGTAACACAACTTTGCGTAGGAAAACCTCCATCAGGTCACATTACTCGCATACTATAAGGCTACTATTGTCTTATAAATCCATATTTTTGTAAATACACGGAATATGCATATTTAATAAAACCCGCTCAATAAATCAAATAACCGGCGGCAGCCTCACACGGCAAAGCCGATGCGCCGGTAGGCGCGGAGGTATGTAGGCTGCGGGACATCGGCGGGGATGTCGGCCGGCAATATAGTAGTCAGCTGCTCCTTGTCAGGATCAGACAACTGCGACACACGCGAGGCCACGGCAGGGATAATCGACGTCGTAATCAGATTGATGACATGACGTGCGTTGCCGAAATCGGCGTCGCGATTGGCATAATCGGCGGAAAGGCGGCGGCACAGCCGATGACGCGCCTGCTCGTCAAGAGTGAAGTGATTACGTCGCAGATAGCCCTCGGCAATCTCCATAAGCTCCGGTCCATTAAAATCCTCGAAGGTAAAGATATTGCTCTGAGGTATGCGTGAACGCAGTCCGGGATTAATGTCAAACAACCGCTGCATCGGCTCGGTATAGCCGGCCAATATAAGCATCCAGTCGCGTTTCGACTCATCGGCAAGGGCCGTCATAAGAGTCTCGATGACGAAACGTCCCGGATCTTTCGGGTCATCGGGCTGGCAAAGCTGATACGCCTCGTCAATAAACAGTATGCCGCCTTCAGCTTCCTCGATGGCAGCCAGAGTATTCTCCGATTCGGAACTGTAGTATTTACCTATAAGAGTAGCCCGTTCGCGCACCACGACATGGCCCTTTGACAGCACACCAAGCTCCCGAAGCTTACTGCCGAGTATCTTGGCTACGGTAGTCTTACCTGTTCCCGGCGATCCGAGAAACATGGAATGAAGCGGGAGTGACAGACTTGAAAATCCGGCATCCTCGCGTAGTCTGTTGAAACGCACGAGAGCCGTGTACTGCGCCATGCGCTGCTTGAGCGATGCGAGCCCTACAAGGTCGTCAAGTCCCGGAGCCTTATTACCATCGGGCGCTTCTTCAGTAGTGTCAGGCATTTCATCAGGAACGGAACCGTGTTTCTCGACCATATCGCCAAAGGCCCTCCCGAACATTGAGGCATCGGTCACGGTGCGCTGCTTCAGCTCTTCCGCAGTCCACGGATTCTCAACAACGGCCCCTTCATTGGAAAACAGGAAAGTGGCAAAAACATAGGTCATACAACGAAGACACGCACAATAGACGCCTTTCACTTCATGATTTATATCAAAGCTCCACCTCACCGACAATAACTTCCTGTCGTCATCATCGGCCGACAGCCGCGAGGGTATGAGCAGCTGCCTCTCTTCCACTCCGTCAGGTCGTATCAGAGCTATCTCCACTTCAGGAAGGCTATGGATCTCGACAGGCAGCATGTTTTCGAGCTGAAACTCTACAACAGCCTCATTGCCGAGTCCGGAGCCGGGAGAAGCGACACCATAGTACTCGGGCCAACCAATAAGCACGCTACCCTTCAACGGAGAGTACCACTTGGTGGGCAGACGCAATTCCTTCAGGGCGAAGAAGCGTATCTCGCGCGACTCCAATTCCATGCGGCCGGCTTCTACCGTCACCCGATAGCGATGGTAGGGATTGATATCAGTAGCGGGCACATAAACGTCAAGACGCTCATAGCGCATGAACTCCGAGCGTGACATAGCGAAATTAACGATATTGCGTGCACCCACCGCGCGGTCATCGTCATCAATATCGCGGAGAGTCACCGCAAGTATGCCTACCTTTACGCCGCGAGAGGTACTCTTCAACGCCAATTTATTGATAATCGACATATAGACGGCCACATGGGTCTGGTGAGCGAACAGGATGAAGTGATTGCGGTTGTCAAACAGTTCGGCTCCCGGTATTTCGGAAGCGATTTTACTTGTTGAATCGTAGGGACGTATCTTGAGGTCACCTACTGAAATCTTATCATTTATATCCATAATTGTTTCTTTTTAGATTAATATATAAGAGCTGTGACACGCATGGCATGTCACAGTCGGTTAACACACATACCGGAGTCCTGCCGCGATGCCTGCATCGCCTTTGCCGCAGACCCCGAGTCCACAATGTCAAAGTACTCCCTTGAGGCTGACCATGCGCCGGCATCTGCAACCGTGCAGACACAGCACACCCTGTCATCCTTGACCTCGGTGATTAAAAATGTCTAAGGGGAGTTGTCAACGCAACGCCCATCCAAGACCTGCCTCAGGAGGCGGATCCTGCACCTTAAGATGTTGTAGGGAGTTACGTGTCATTGTGTTGACCTTGTGTTTTTAGTTGATCTAAAAAGAATTAAAACCGGTCATTCCATATCATGAAATGACGATTATGCGGCAAATATAACCAATGCCTGATAAATTTCCAAATTTTCTTTATCATCACTACATAAAAAATCCTGACAGAAATACCGGCGGTTATCGGAGATTGCGGTACCGAAGTTGCCAGAATGCGACAGCGGCTGCAGCGGCCACATTGAGCGAGTCGACATTGTGGGCCATAGGTATACGCACTACATAATCGGTCGAGGCTATGGTATGAGCCGCAAGGCCGTCGCCCTCAGTGCCCATGACTATAGCAAGCCGCGGCTCGGCCATAAGTGCAGGGTCATCAAGCGAAACGGAGTCATCGGACAGAGCCATTGCGGCAGTGCGTAGCCCAAGAGTGCCGAGATCGGCCACGGGTCGGTCAAGCCATGTCCATGGCACAAGAAACACCGAACCCATCGACACCCTGACGGCTCTGCGGTTAAGAGGGTCGCACGATGACGGGGTCAGCAGCACGCTGTCGATGCCGAGAGCGGCTGCCGAGCGGAATATGGCTCCGATATTGGTCGTATCGACCACGCCGTCAATGACAACTATGCGCCGTGCATCGCGACACACTTCTTCTACAGAGGGGAGTTCTGGTCTACGCATGGCACACAATACTCCACGTGTAAGCTTATAACCGGTCAACGAGGCGAGCAGTTGACGGTCGCCGGTATATATAGGGATGTCACCACACCGGTCGATGATGGCGGCAGCGTCACCGGCTATGTGACGACGCTCGCAAAGCAATGATACCGGAACATAGCCTGCATTGAGCGCCACATCTATTACTTTAGGACTTTCAGCGACAAACAACCCTTGCTCGCTATGAAGTCGGTTGCGCAGCTGCGCCTCGGTTAGTGCAGAGAAAACCTCCACACCATCCTGCGATAACGATGATATCTCTATGACCGGCATAATGAAGTATATATTACTATTAAGGCTGCAAAGATAACGATTTTATCCGGCACAAAGCAACCTGATTACCTAAGGCTTGGATTGTATATGTTAATTTAGTAAATTTGTCACTATACATTTTAATCATCACATATATAATTATAATGAATCCAAACTGTAAATTAAAAACGGCGGCACTCGCGGTAATACTGATCAGTGCCTCGGGCGTTATCATGGAAACACAGGCGGCCAACCCTATTCTGCCTATGTGGGAGTATATACCTGACGGAGAGCCTTACGTATTCGAGGACCCCGACAACCCCGGAAAGTTCAGAGTATATCTTTACGGCTCACACGACAACCTCGTGACCGAATACTGCGGACGCGACCAAGTCGTGTGGTCAGCCCCGGTCGAGGATCTTAACAACTGGCGCTGCGACGGCATAATATTTGAATCGCGCAGAGATGCGAACGGCAAACCGTTGTACGCCAACGGCCAAAGCGATGTGCTCTATGCACCCGACGTGACTATGAAAACCGACGCGAACGGCAACAAGACATATTATTTATATCCAAACAATCAGGCCGGAGGGCGACAGGGCATGATAGCGAAGTCATCGCGGCCCGACGGACCGTTTGAAGTATGCAACTGGAGCAGCGATGACCCGAAGCTCGCAGTTGGCGACCTGCGCTTTGACCCGGCCGTGTTTGTAGACGATGACGGCAAAGTATACGGCTACTGGGGCTTCGAGGAATCATGGGGAGCAGAGATGGATCCCGAAAATATGGCTACGGTAAAAGCCGGAACCAAAGCGGTCAAAAACATGATACCGAGCAACAAGCAGGATGAACTCTTCCGCTTTTTCGAAGCATCGTCGATGCGTAAAATCAAAGACAAATATGTACTTGTATACAGCCGCTGGACAAATGACGGCGAATTCGGGCTACCTCAATCCAACTACACGCTCGCCTACGCATACTCCGACAATCCTCTCGGACCTTTCACTTATGGCGGCACAATAATAGACGGACGAGGACGGCTCACGACCCCTGACGGAAAGACCATAGCCACAGCGACGCCGGGAGGCAACACGCACGGCAGCATAGTCGAAATAAACGGACAATGGTATGTATTCTATCATCGTCAGACCGGCACAAATGAATTCTCACGTCAGGCCATGGTGGCACCCATAGAGGTCAAAGTCACGGAAGGACCGGGAGGCAAGGTGGAGATATCGGAAGGTGAATATACTTCGGAAGGGTTTGAGCTCAACGGCCTGAACCCGCTTGAACGCCACTCGGCAGGTATAGCGTGCTACTACACAGGCCCTGAGCCTGCGCGTGCGTCGTTCCCCAACTTCCTGTTCACAGGCTCGTATGTCGACGCACTGCGTCCTAAAATAGAGGGCTATGACAAGCCTTATGACCTGCGTGTCAACCATGCTCCGGTAGTAAACAACACAGCCGGATCAACGGTAGGATATAAGTACTTCAATTTTGACGCTCTGTCAGGAGATAGTAATGCCAAACTGCTTGTAAGCCTTACACCGGGAGGCATTGACTCATCAATCAGAATCATGATAGATGATCCGGTAAAGGGCAAGGAAATAGGCCGTCTTGACATTTCCGGTGCGCTACCACAGGAAGCTATAGAGTTAAGCACTCCTGTCAAGATTGGCAAAAACGTCAAAGGCAAGCATGCGTTGTTCTTTGTATTTGACTCTCCGACAAAAGGTAAGTCAACATGTACGCTTAACAATTTCGTCTTTTCAAAATAATCATCATTTGAATATATAAATAAAGGGGATAGCTGTAACAGCTATCCCCTTTATTTATATATCTTTGGTATTAAAACGGCTCTTCTTCAGCAAAAGAATCGACAGCTATATCATGCTTCTCCGCATAAGTCTCCTTAATAAAGAACACACAAAACGCGCCTATTAACAGAAGTACGCCTGCAAGCACTATCATGTTGAGCTGCGAGTGTCCGCCAAGCAGTCCGAACACAATACCTCCGAGAGCAGCAGCCACAATCTGAGGTATGGTTATAGTACCGTTGAAAAGGCCGAGATAAGCACCCATATGCTTACCGCTTATAGAATTGGTAAGTATGGTAAAGGGCATAGCCAACATAGCGGCCCATGCAGTACCGACCAAGAAGTAGCTGATGAAAAGCAACCACTTGTCATGGAAAAACAAAGTGGAAATAAATCCGATGCCCCCAATTACAAGACTTATACAATAAGCCATGCGCCGGTTCTTGAAATTAGGCAATATGGCAGCCCATACGACAGAGCCTATGGCCTGTACAGCAAACAGTATGCCGTTCCAGTTAGCTGCCTCCTGATAGTTGGCTGTCTGCGTGCCCTGTGAGGCGTCCCAGCCATAAGCCTGCTCAGCCACTCCACCAGTATTGTAGGTCCACATGTACATAAACGCAGCCCAACAGAAAAACTGCACGAGACCCACCGTCCAGAACACTTTGGGAGCCTTGATGAGCAGGTGTATGAAACCGCTCTTTTCGTTGTCATCACTCTGAGTTATGCCATGGTATTCGGCATATTCTTTGGGCGGCATCTCTTTTACCTTACAGAACGTGTATATGACACAAGCGATAAGTATAGCAGCTCCGCCGTAAAAGGAGTATGTTACCGAGTCAGGGACTTTGTTACCTTCGGCCACATTACTGATACCTATCCAAGCAAGAACAAAAGGAACGATAAAGCCGACTACCGAACCGGCATTACATAAAAAGCTCTGTATTGAATACGCGAGACCTTTCTGCCGCTCGTTCACCATATCGCCGACAAGCATCTTGAAAGGTTGCATAGATATGTTGATCGACAGGTCAAGAAACATAAGCGCAAACGCGCCGAATATAAGAGCCGCACCTACGGCAAGATGGAAACTGCCGGCATTAGGCAATAGCGCCATTACGACAACCGCCAATATCGAGCCGAAAAGCAGATAAGGCAACCGGCGGCCGAAACGGTTCCATGTACGGTCGCTCAGTGTACCGACTATAGGCTGGATGACAAGCCCCGCAAGCGGAGGCAATATCCAGAAATAACTAAGCTCGTGCGGGTCGGCACCAAGAGTGGCGAAAATACGCGAGATGTTGGCACTCTGAAGCGCATAGGCTATCTGAACGCCGAAAAATCCGAAACTCAAGTTCCATAACTTCCAGAAACTCAAGTCGGGCTTGACTTTTGCTTTCATGAGTAGACAAGTGGTTTTGTATTTTACAATATCTTTAGAATTCTAACGGCAAATATAACACATTTTTTGCTTATATCCTTGATTTTATAATTTAAAAACCGGCATAACGTCATAATTTTATAATTTGTCTGTTCAACCGGCAATGTAGAACCGAGAAATATTTTCTTTTAAATATAATAAAAAACAAAAAACTAATCATTTAATACCTCTAACATGTAAAAATACTATTCCACAGTCCGTAGCGGTATAAAATCTCCCAAGTTTTATGTACTTTTGCAACCGGAATTAATAAAATAAGAAACAATAACGATTATGGCACTTCAATGCGGCATAGTAGGACTGCCCAACGTAGGCAAGTCTACACTATTCAACTGTCTCTCCAATGCAAAGGCTCAGTCAGCCAATTTCCCTTTCTGTACCATCGAGCCAAACGTAGGCGTGATAACAGTGCCTGACGAACGTCTTACAAAACTTGTGGAGATGTGTCAGCCGAAGAGCGTGGTACCCGCGACAGTGGAGATAGTGGATATAGCCGGCCTCGTAAAGGGCGCAAGCAAAGGCGAGGGTCTCGGCAACAAATTTCTTGCCAACATACGAGAGACCGATGCCATAATACATGTACTGCGCTGCTTTGACGACGACAACATAACACATGTAGACGGAAACGTGGATCCCGTACGCGATAAAGAAATAATAGACTACGAACTGCAACTCAAGGACCTTGAGACTGTAGAAGCGCGTATAGCCAAAACTCAGAAACAGGCACAGACCGGCGGCGATAAAACGGCCAAGATGCAATATGAAGTACTGTGCCGGTTCAAAGAGTCACTTGACCAAGGAAAACCAGCACGCTCAGTGACATTTGACAGCGTGGACGAGCAGCGTTTCGCCCGCGACTTGTTTCTGCTTACCAACAAACCGGTATTATATGTATGTAATGTAGACGACGCATCGGCTGCGACAGGCAACAGCTACGTGGAAGCGGTAAAAGAGGCGATAAAAGATGAAAACGCGCAGCTTCTTATAGTAGCCGCACAAACCGAAGCGGACATAGCGGAACTCGACACTTGGGAGGAGCGTCAGGAATTTCTAAATGAAATAGGCCTTGAAGAGTCGGGTGTCAGCCGATTGATACGCTCGGCTTATGCGCTGCTTAATCTGCAGACATATTTTACAGCAGGTCCCGACGAGGTAAGAGCTTGGACCTTCATGCGTGGATCCAAAGCGCCTCAATGTGCCGGCATAATACACACCGACTTTGAAAAAGGGTTCATACGGGCTGAAGTCATCAAATATGACGACTACGTTACACTTGGTGGCGAAAACGGAGTTAAAGAAGCCGGTAAACTCGGCATCGAAGGAAAAGAATATGTAGTCCAAGACGGCGACATAATGCACTTCCGCTTCAACGTGTAAACTTTTCAGTAAAAGTCCGCGTTATTTAAATGAATGTTTCAACGATTTTAGATATGAGCGGGAAATTGCAAATATTTATTGCAATACTTATCATTTATCCTCTGGGGTCGGCAGCTCAGGGGATAGATGAGATTATTGCTGCCTTAAAGTCGGCCGATTGTTATGAAGCGACAGTCGACTATCAGGTATTGATGTCGCTTCAAGACGATGTGGCCTATAAAATCAGGTTAAATTCAATGCAGGCGCAAGGCGACACTCTCGCGCCTTGCGATTACCTGATCGATTGGACCTTAGAGACTCCATCTGGAAACACGTCAGGCTTCTCGGCCTACTTCGATGGCAATGCCTACAACTTTCGAGGCGACCGGTTGCTTGAATATCATTATTCATGGGATTCCATACCGTTTAAACCCAGAGGAATGTCGGCGGCCGCCTTGCCCGGAGTACAGCGTCAGGCCCAATTTACCGGACTGCTTCCGCAGTTTATAGCCGAAGAGTTGTCAAATATAGCACAAAATGAAGATTTCCGCTACACATGTCACACCGACACAACGGTGAATGACATACGATGTGTTGCTGTTGACGGAGAGATGGTCATGAGCGGAGTCACATACAAGGAATTCATGTATGCTTTTGACCACACGACCATGATGCCGGTATATATCGAACTGGAGAATAATCCGGGGGCACTTGCCGAACAAACCATAACGGCAGCCTACAGCAATACAGCAGAACGATGCCAGACGCTTGGAGAAGATGTCCTTAAAAACACTTACCCTGAAATTTTCGAAAAATACAGGGAAAGCAATTATGCGATAGAAAATCTTCCCGGACAACGTCTGCCCGGTTTCGCACTACCGACCACAACACGCGAACGTTACTCAAGACGTCTCGGCGATTCATTTCGCTGCCCTACCCTGCTTGTGCTTCTTGATCCGACCTCATCTTTTGCTGAAGCCACAGTCAAAGCCATACGTTCGGCCGTAGACTCACTTCCATATAATGCCGACGTCATATGGGCATTTGTAAGCAACAATACCGACGAAATTGAAAGCGTGATACCGTCGGTGCGCCCGGGCGAACACCTCTTGACCAGCGCCAAGTCGCTTGCCCGCGATTGCGGAGCCGCCGCATTTCCGGTTACTGTCATAACACGTGCCGACGGTACCGTAGCCGACGTGGTGATCGGATACAACAATGACCTCACTCCGGTTGTTATACAAAAAGCGGCATTGGCCGTAAAATAAAAATTATCTAACAAACTTTATGTAATTATGGAAACCGTATATTTCACCGGAAACGCGTGTCACACATCATGCAATCTTCCCGAAGTAGGAACAAAAGCCCCCGACTTCACTCTTGTTGATGCCGATCTTAAAGAGGTCAATCTTGAGTCGTTTCCCGGCAAAAAGATAGTTCTCAATATATTTCCCAGCCTCGACACAGCCGTATGCGCCATGAGCGTACGAAAATTCAACGAAAAAGCAGCAGGCAAAAAAGGAGCTGTGGTACTATGTGTGTCAATGGACCTGCCGTTTGCAGCCAAGCGCTTCTGCACTGTAGAGAATATAGCCGACGTATATCCTGCATCAGCATTCCGCTCGCCCGAGTTTGTCAAAGAATATGGCGTTGAACTCGTTGACGGTCCGTTGAAAGGGCTGCTCGCACGTGCAGTCATAATCATAGACGAGAACCGCAATGTCATATATCGCGAGCTGGTCGACGAGATAACTCACGAGCCAGATTATGAGGCAGCATTGAAAATGATCTGACGCAAGACTAACACTTTGTATCTAAAAACTCACTGTAGAGGCGGATATAGTCCGCCTCTTCATATATGTCGGAAGCAAGAACCATACACACGGCTCCGGGCGAAAAGTTATCGATAGAACGCCATATGCCCGAAACTACCAAAAGTCCTTCGGCAGGCTCGCTCATATGGTAAGTGCGCTTATTACACCCGTCATCGACAGTTATATCGAAACTACCATGTAAAGCCACTATTATCTGATCAAGGCTTTTATGAGAATGATGTCCGCGCGACACACCGGCCGGCACATCATATATAAAATATACCCGCTTTATTACGAATCCTTCTATCGATCCATTTTCGATGACAGCGATAGTACCGGTCGATGAATCACCGTGAGTGTCAAGAGTTATCAGCCGACAACTGTCAATCGAGGCAATACGTCTATCGTCTTGTTCTTTATCAGCATGCATAATCATTGATTATTTCAGATATATCACCGGCATCGGCCAAAGAGATACATACCGGATTGACCGGAAGACTCACTACCTCGCGTGCAAGAGCCTCAGTTATCGGATAACGGCTAAAAACGCCGTTTTTATAACAAGACTGCAAGTGAGGGGGCACCGGATAGTGTACGTCTGTCTCCACTCCACATCGCAACATATAACGACGAAAATGCTCACGATCGCCAACACGCACGACATATTGATGCCATACATGTCCGGCAGAGCCATAATCAGGGAGCATCACAAGCTTATTTACGATTCTACTTCGGTATATAGCGGCTATAGCTCTCCGTCTTTCATTCAAAGCATCTATATCCTGAAGTTTTATACGGAGCATGGCAGCCTGTATAGGGTCGAGCCTACTGTTGTAACCGCAATAAATCTTGTCATACCGGTCATTACCGCCATAATTTCCCAAGGCCCTTACCGTATCGGCCAACGCGGCGTCATCGGTGGTCACGGCACCGGCATCGCCGAGCGCCCCGAGATTTTTCGTAGGGTAAAAACTGAATGCCGCAGCATCGCCAAGATGGCCGGTACGTTCTGCTCCGACAAAGGCGCCTATGGCCTGAGCATTATCCTCTATAATTTTCAATCCGTAATTATTGGCGATTTCGCGTATGACCTCCATTTCACACGGTCTGCCATAGAGATGTACCGGCATTATGGCACGAGTGCGCGGAGTCACGGCATCGGCAATTGCATTAACATCGATATTGTAAGACATCATGTCGGACTCTACCGGAACCGGCACAAGCCCTGCATGAGTCACAGCAAGGAATGTAGCGATATATGTATTGGCCGGCACAATAACTTCGTCACCGGGTGACATAACTCCGAGAGCGATATATGACAGCAGTATGAGACGTAATGCGTCAAGCCCGTTGGCTGTGCCTACAGCATACCGGCAACCGCAGAATGCGGCAAGTTCACATTCAAACTCCTCGACCTCACGACCGCCTACATAGCGGCCACCGGCTATAACATGTGAACATACATCGCGCAGTCGGGCGGCATAGGGTTCATTGACCAGCCCGAGATCAAGAAAAGGATATTTACGAACGCTTTTACTGCAATCCATTTTCAGCAAGTTGCATAAGATATGCTCCGTAAGCGTTATTAGCCATAGGTGCGGCAAGAGCAAGCAGTTGTGAGCCGGTTATATAACCTTTCCTGAATGCGATCTCCTCAAGCGCGGCAACATGAAAACCCTGACGCTTCTCTACCGACTCTATAAAAGCCGACGCTTCCTGCAGCGAGTCCACAGTACCAGTATCAAGCCATGCGAATCCTCGCCCGAGCAGCTTAACCGCCAATGATCTGCGTTCAAGATATTCAAGGTTTACAGAAGTTATTTCCAGCTCACCCCGAGCCGAAGGCTTCACTCCCTTGGCTATCTTCACGACATCGTTGGGATAAAAATATAGGCCTACAACCGCATAGTCCGATACCGGGAACTCCGGTTTTTCCTGAATATCCACCGCATTTCCCTCTTTGTCAAAATCAACTACACCGTAACGCTGTGGATCTTTAACCTTATAAGCAAATATAACGCTCTTTCTCTGTTGTGCAGTAATGCGTGCGGCATCAAGAAGCATGCCGGTAAAGCCTTGTCCGTAAAATATGTTGTCGCCAAGTACGAGACATACGTCATCATCTCCGATAAAACGCTCTCCGATAATAAAAGCCTGCGCGAGCCCTTCCGGCTTGGGTTGCTCGGCATAACTGAACTTGACTCCTATAGCTGCTCCATCTCCAAGCAACCTTTTAAAGCCGGGAAGGTCATCGGGAGTCGATATGATCAGGATATCTCGAATTCCGGCAAGCATCAATACCGATATCGGATAATATATCATTGGCTTGTCATAGACCGGCAGAAGCTGTTTGGATACACCTTTTGTAATCGGGTACAGCCGGGTACCGCTTCCACCGGCAAGAACTATTCCTTTCATTTTCGTACTTATTGTATTTGTTGCGCAATTTACTAATTTTTTATCAAACCGGCATTATTAGCCGCAACTAATTAAAAGACGACAGAAATCAATATTTGTACATACCGATTAAAAACAATATCTTTGCATACAACGTTATCAGAAAATGAATCTGTTTTTAAATATCATCTGGATCGTATTCGGCGGCTTCGCCATAGCCATAGAGTATATAGTATCAAGTGTGGCGATGATGTGTACCATAATCGGCATACCTTTCGGGCTGCAAACACTTAAACTTGCGGCAGTGGCTCTCGTGCCGTTTGGCACCAAAGTATTGCCGTCGTCTCCTTCCAACGGATGCCTGAACGCCATACTCAACGTAATCTGGTGGTTTGTCGGAGGCATACCCATCGCGCTTACACATGTAGGCTTCGGACTGCTGTTTTTCATCACCATAGTGGGTATACCTTTCGGAGTACAACACTTCAAACTTGCCCGGCTTGCATTGAATCCTTTCGGCAAGACTGTATAACGAGGCAATGTAAAAATACATCATGACGGCCTTATCAACAGACACGCCGGCATCACGGTGCAGTCAGGACGCTAACGGTATGGCCGAGTACATCGTATTGTCTAAACGTCAGAGTAGCGCAATTGGTTAAGAGCCCTTAATACGTTGCATAAAATACGGCTCCAATAGACCTCAAAGTCTTCTTTTACAGCGATAAGGCCGAGAATGACAAGTTCTTCAGGCACATCCTTCACGGTTTCGAGAAAGTTGTAAAACACCTGAAATATGTCGGCAAGTCCCTCCGAAATAGATGCGGCTATGGGTGTGTCGGAATACTTCATATCCTCCTCAAACACTTCAAGATATGTATCATCAGGACCAAGCAGATTCTCAACGCCGCGACGAATCGCGTCATAATAATCTTCTTCGAGTTTTCCGTCTATATATGCATCCTCGAGCACACTGTCTATCTTAAGGTCAGACGCCGAAATGTATATACGTGGCAACAGCCTCAACATCGAAGCCACAAAATTGTCACGATCAGCTTCACGAGCCCGTTCAAGAGCCTGACAATACTCGTTGCAAAGCGCAATAAAGGCAAGAGCATTATTATTTATCGATTTCCGGTCCATCGTTGTTTATATACAGTTTGTTGTTTATGATATATTCATATACCTGCGAAGGCAAGAAAAAGTTCATGTCCTTTCCCTCCGATATGCCTTCGCGGACAAATGACGATGACAACTCAATGACAGGAGCTTTAATCTGAATCACACGCGGGTCATCGATATCTCCAAGTTCGTAACCGGGACGCGGATAAATCATCAGTCCGAATTCATCAAGGATAGCCTCACTATCTCTCCATCCGCTGAAACCGCCCCAATTATCGCTGCCTATAATCAGTCTGAAACTTTTATCTGGATAACGAGTTGCAAGAGTTCGCAAAGTAGTTATAGTATAAGATGGCCGCGGGAGCGACAACTCTATGTCACAACTGTCTATCACGGAAGAGAGTCCACAAGCTATTTCAAGCATGGCAAACCTGTGACTGTCGAGGGCCAGCATCTTATCGGACTTAAACGGGCTACGAGGTGACAATACAAGCCATACCCTGTCGACAGGACCGTATTGCGCGATGTAGGACGCAAGCATAAGGTGCCCCGAATGAATAGGATTGAATGACCCGCCCAATACACCTATAACTTCTTTCACTTGGATAAGAAATCGGTTATGACCTTGTGTACTTCCGCTATAGCCTCGGAAAGGACATCATTTACCACCGTGACATCATATTCAGGGGCAAATGTCAATTCATATGCGGCTTTGCCAACACGCTCCTCGATTACTTCCGGAGCATCTGTAGCACGCTTCTCCAGTCTTGTACGCAACTCATCAATAGACGGTGGCATTATAAAAACAGACAATGCCCTGTCTCCATATATACGCTTCACGTTCATGGCGCCTTTAACGTCAATGTCAAGCACGATATTATGTCCGCTATTGATCACCCGGTCTATTTCGCTACGCAAAGTGCCATAAAACCGGCCCTGATAGACTTCTTCGTATTCGACAAAATCACCGGTATCAATCTTACGCCTGAATTCGTCTTCGGTAAGGAAGTAGTAGTGGACACCATGCTCCTCTCCTTCTCGTGGCGCACGGCTTGTAGCCGATACGGAGAAACGCATGTCTATATCGCCTTTTTCAAACAACGCGTTTATAATGGTCGACTTACCGCAGCCCGACGGCGCCGATACAATAATAATCTTACCGGACATACTCTCCATCACATTACATTAAGCACCTGTTCCTTTATCTGCTCAAGCTCGTCTTTCATCTTAACGACTATCTTCTGCATCTCGGCATGGTTGGATTTAGAACCCAATGTATTGATTTCACGCCCCATCTCCTGACTTATGAAACCTAACTTCTTGCCTTGCCCCGAACCGCTTTCCATAGTCTCCATAAAATAATTGAGATGCTGTGCAAGACGCTGCTTCTCTTCGTTTACATCCAACTTTTCTATATAAAAAATCATCTCCTGCTCAAGCCGGTTCTTGTCAAATGCCACACCATCAAGTTTTGACAGGTTATCCATGATTCGAGCACGTATCTTGTTCACCCGCTCCTTTTCATAAGGCTCCACCGCAGTCAGAAGTTCTCTTATATTATCAATCTTTTTTGTAAAGAACTCGTAAAGTTTACGACCCTCTTTCTCCCGAAACTGCATAAGAGCCTCTATAGCGTTGCTTACCGCGTCAAAAAGCACATTGGCATCCTCTTCCGATATCGCTGCCGGAAGTTCGCTTTTGATTGTCTCGGGAAATCTGAGCAATACGCTGTACCAATCATCAGGCCAAGCTATACCAAGCTGACGAGCCATCTCTTCCACCTGACCCTTGTATGAGGCCATAAGCGGGACATTGAGCGACACAGTAGGCTCCGCTCCTATCGACTCGGCATAAATCTGAAAGTCTACCTTACCACGTTCAAGTCGCGCCGCTATCATGTTGCGGAACGACAGCTCTTTTTCGCGGAATGCCGCAGGCACACGCGACGTTATATCAAGTTGCTTACTGTTAAGCGATTTTATCTCGACTGTTATTTTTTTATTCGGGATAGCGGCAATCGACTTGCCAAACCCTGTCATGGAAAGTATCATGGGCTGTTATTTTCTCACAAAATTAAAAAAAACTCCCGACATTAACGGAATTAAATCGTAACTTTGTAATAAATTATTCAATGATAAAAGTAAATGGCGGCAATTTTAAATATCGAAACATCGACCGACGTATGCTCCGTAGCGCTAACCTACGACGGCCAAGTAGTGGCACAACGGGAGGATTATCGCGGACATAACCACGCCACACTGTTAAGCGGTTACATCAAGGACTGCATGGATGAAGCAAAGAACAAAAACCTGAAACTTGACGCCATAGCGGTAAGCATAGGTCCGGGAAGCTATACAGGTCTGCGCATAGGGCTTTCGGAAGCCAAAGGACTTGCCTATGCTCTTGACGTGCCCCTGATAGGTGTCGATACATTGGCCATAATGGCAGTGACGGTGATGTTCAGCGATTTTTTTGACAGTGACGTAATGTTTGCACCGATGATTGATGCCCGTCGTATGGAAGTTTATACGGCCGTCTACAATTATGCGTTGGAAACCTTGCTCGCCCCAACACCGCTCATCCTTGACGAAAACAGCTATGACCGGTATCTTGACCGCGGCCCTGTAATATTCTTCGGAAACGGAAGCGACAAAGCCAAGCCTCTTCTTGAGAAGCACAAAAACGCCAACTTCATAACAGAGATACATCCATTGGCTGTCAACATGACGGCTCTTTCGGAACGTGCCTACAGAAACCGCGATTTTCTTGATCTCGCCTACTCCACTCCACAGTATCTGAAAGAGTTTCAAGCTACCAAACCAAAATCGATTTTCTAACCGGTCACACCCGCTTAAACAATCCAATCATAAAATATAACCGATGAAAATAACCGATTTCATAGCGGCCAACGGCCGCACCGGATTTTCATTTGAGGTACTGCCTCCGCTCAAAGGACGCGGTATAGCACAATTGTTTCGCAACATAGATTCACTTAAGGAATTCAATCCGCTGTATATCAATATAACCACTCATCGCAGTGAAATGGTGTACAAAAACACTCCTGACGGACTTTACCAGAAAGTAAGTGAACGAAGCCGCCCCGGTACCGTGGCTGTGGCAGCCGCCATCCAGCAAAAGTACGGCATACCGGCTGTGCCTCATATAATATGTAGTGGTTTCTCAAAAATAGAAACCGAGTATGCCCTCATAGACCTCAACTTTCTCGGCATAACCAACCTGCTCATTTTACGCGGTGATAAAGCGAAACACGACAATCGGTTCATACCGAACGACAACGGATATGCCCATGCATCGGAATTGCAGATGCAGGTAAATGAGTTTAACAGGGGCTACTTCATCGACGGCACAAAGATGGACATCGTCACCGGAGAACAGTTTTCGTATGGAGTGGCCGGCTATCCGGAAAAGCATGAAGAAGCGCCCAACCCAGACATAGATCTGCAATATCTTAAACACAAGGTCGATAACGGGGCCGAATATATCGTGACCCAAATGTTTTTTGACAACGAAAAGTACTACAATTTTGTCGACAGGTGTCGTAGGGCGGGCATAAATGTTCCGGTTATTCCGGGTTTAAAACCCATCACGACAAAAAGCCAACTTACCCTTCTGCCCAAAGTCTTTCATGTCGATCTCCCCATGGAACTTGCCAAAGAACTTATAGCCTGCGAAAACGACGCACAGGCAAAGGAGATCGGTATCGAATGGTGCAAAGGACAGGCCGCCGACCTTATTGCCCACAATGTGCCAAGTATACACTTTTACTCATTAAACGCCACAAAAAGCGTAGAGACCGTAGCCCGCGCCGTTTATTGATTAAATTATTTTCTCCATGAAATTCAGTGACATACCATCACATCAGACCGCCAAAGAACGTCTGCGGGCAATGATTGACAACGACCGTATACCACACGCCGTTCTGCTTGAGGGTCCGGCCGGAATCGGTAAATTCGCTCTTGCACGCGCTACTGCCCAATACATACACTGCGAAAACCGCACCGATGGTGACAGTTGCGGAGTATGCCCGTCATGTGTGCAGCATCAGTCGTTTAATCATATCGACACTCATTTTGTATTTCCGATTGTAAAGAAAAAGAGCGGACAGACTACCTTGTGTGACGATTATATCGACGAGTGGCGCGACTATTTATCGCAAAATCCGTATATGGACTTCCAGAACTGGATGACAGCATTAGGCTCACCGACCTCTCAACCGACCATATATGTAGACGAGAGCGACGCACTAATACGAAAGCTCAGCTATACATCGCATGCGGCCCGCTATAAGGTCGCCCTAATATGGCTTCCCGAACGGCTCCATGAGAGCGCGGCCAATAAACTGCTGAAACAGATTGAAGAACCGTATTCAGATACAATATTCATACTTGTCAGCAACGAGGCAAAAAAAATATTGCCGACCATATACTCACGCACACAACGCATAGAGTTAAAACGCCTTGCCGATAATATAATAGCCGATGATCTGACAAAAAATTTCTCGGTAGACCCGGCGGACGCGATGGCATTGGCGCACATTGCCGAAGGCAATATGATAAAAGCGCATAACAGCCTGAACCTAAGTCGCGAGAACCATCTGTTTCTCGATCTGTTCATGACCCTTATGCGACAGGCCTACCAGCGACATGTAAAAGAATTAAAAGAGTGGTCTGCGGAAGTAGCCGCACTCGGACGCGAACAAGAGCTGCGATTCGTTGAATACTGCCAACGTCTTATCCGTGAAAATTTCATCTACAATATCAATCGTCCGGAACTGAACTATATGAACCGGGAAGAAGCGATTTTCAGTTCAAAATTCGCCCGTTTTATAAACGAACGCAACGTTCAGAACATAATGGCGGAACTCGACAATGCATATACCGACATTGCAGGAAACGGCAACGGCAAAATAGTATTGTTTGACTTGGCGGTAAAAATGATTATATTGCTAAAAACATAGTCTGTCATGAAGCCTTTTCTGCAAAGTATAGCCGAGGTATACCATGACCGGGAAAAAGACAGACTGATTGACTACTGTTTCGTATTCCCCAATAAACGTAGCGGAACATTCTTTCGTCAATATCTGTCGCAATGCACACCTTCGGGTACCCCTTTCTTCGAGCCTGCGGTAATAACGATAAGCGAATTTATATCATCATTTTCCGATTATGTGGAAGCATCGCGTTACGACCTGCTGTTC
The DNA here is from genome assembly GCF_008728965.1 of Heminiphilus faecis. Lineage (GTDB taxonomy): Bacteria > Bacteroidota > Bacteroidia > Bacteroidales > Muribaculaceae > Muribaculum > Muribaculum faecis. The sequence goes on from NZ_VSMC01000003.1 coordinate 116,526, forward strand.
ACCCTTTTTACCGAATATGCGAAATTGTCGAAAGAAACCGAGGACTTCGACAAATTTGTATTCTGGGGCGACATGCTTGTCAATGACTTCAACGATGTAGACCGTTATCTTGCCGATGCGCACCAACTGTTCAGAAACGTAAAAAATGTACGTGAAATAGCCACCGATTTTCTTACAGAAGAGCAAAAAGAGGTCATAACCCGATATTGGGATGTCGACCTGCAATCCTATAGCCCCGAACAATTCTGGACCCATCTCACCAAAGAAGGAGAGCCTCGGGTAAACAGAGACTCATTCGTGCAACTATGGGAGATACTCGACCCGTTATATCATGCGGTAAAAAATAGCCTTGCATCAAGAGGCCTCTGCTACTCAGGCATGCAATACCGCGAAGTCGCTGAAAAACTAAGCGGCATGACCGCCGACAAGCTGCCCTATTCACGCATAATATTTGTGGGGTTCAATGTTCTTTCCACATCGGAAATACATATTTTCAGCCGGTTGCGCGATATCGGGACAGCTGATTTTTATTGGGATTATAATCTACCCAAAGAGATTAAAGAAAATTGCTCGGCTACGCACTTCATACGCAAATATGTAAAAGAGTTTCCCTCTCGATACGATTTATCGGACGAATCCATGTCTTTGCCAGATATAGAGATTGTAAGCGTGCCGTCCAATGTGGGGCAAGTAAAACTTGCAGGAGACATAATCAGACAAATGACCGTTGACGGCGTTATAGTCAACCCGGACAACGCAATAGATACGGCGGTAGTATTGCCGTCGGAAGAACTGTTTGTCGACCTGCTCCATTCGGTGCCGCCTGAAATCTCGACAATAAACATAACCATGGGTTATCCGCTCCGTCAGACATCGGTCGCGGTGCTTATGCGCAATATAATGTCAATGCATCTTCGTGCAAAAAAAGTGCGCGGACTATGGCACTTCTTCTATGAAGATGTAAAATACGTTATCACCCATAGCCTTATAATTTCATTTGCCGGAAAATCGTGCGAAACTCTGAAAAACGATATTGAAACCCGACGCATGTTCCTTATACCGTCAGACTACATCGCCGCAAACTATCCCGATCTGACAACGGTATTTTTCCCGGTAGAGGACCTGATGTCGAGCAATAACGTATTCAGATACGTATCGGAACTTACCGAATATATTTTATCGGAACTGGCAAAAGCGCCAAAAGACAGTAACAACGCACTCGAAACCGGTTTTGTGACACGCTACCGACAATCGGTCGAACAGCTCCAGCGTGCTACGGAAAAATACGGCATCACCATGCGCGACAACACATTCTTTCATCTGATAGAACGTACTGTCAATACCGAAACTGTCAATTTCGTCGGTGAGCCATTGTCAGGACTTCAGATCATGGGCGTGCTCGAAACCCGTGCGCTTGACTTCAAAAACATCATACTTCTGTCAATGAACGAGCGAATATTTCCACGTAAACATTATTCCCGCTCATTCATACCCAATGTACTGAGGCAATGCTATGGATTGTCCACCATGGAATTTCAGGAATGCATATATGCTTACTACTTTTATCGGCTTATCTCACGAGCATCAAATGTAAAGCTTCTATATGACGGGCGCACATCAGGGCTTAAAGGGGGCGAGATGTCACGTTACTTGTACCAGCTGCTCTATATGTTTCCGTCAGACAATTTGAAGAGACTAAACGCATGCTTCAATGTACCGGCCACACATGCCGGCGAATCATTTTCAGTAACCAAGGATGACCGGATAATGTCGCGGATAAATTGCTATCTGTCAACATCCGACAACAAACGCTATCTTTCGGCATCAGCCATTAACACATATCTGCAGTGTCCGTTAAAATTTTATTTCGGATATGTGGAAAACGTGCGGGCCGAGGAAGAAATGAAAGATTATGTCGACGAAAGCCGCTTCGGACGCATAGTTCACGAAGTACTTGAGTTTTCCTACAAGCGCATGCGCGGTCCTGCAGCCAAAGTCGAAATAACAGCTGAAGTCATCGAACGCCTTAAAAGCGAGACCGTAAAACTTGACAGCATCATAACTTCATCAATAAATAAACTCTACAACAATCTGCCTTCACAGACAGGTGACAACGAAGAGTATGAAAATCTCACTCCTCTTACAGGTGAGACAAAGATACTCGGTGAGCTAATCAGGGAATTTGTAATAACACTGTTTGACCGGGAAAAAGCATTTGTACCGTTTTACTTCGTTGAAGGCGAACGCGAAGTGTTTACTGACCTTCCGCTTGATGATACACGCAGCTATAACATACGTGGAAGCATAGACCGTATTGATGAAATGACCGATGGCCGTGTAAGAATCGTAGACTACAAAACCGGCAACGATGAGATAAAGGTCATGGACCTTAACGACCTTACAGAAAGTACTGCGACAAAATCGCACAACAAAGGTGTGTTGCAGCTATTCCTGTACTGCAACATGCACGCCCGCGACCGTCACTTCACCGGAGCGATATGGCCCATGCTGTACGCTATGAAGAAAATATTTACCGACGGGCTGCAACCGGTTAAAATAGAAGGAGAACCGCTGTATGACTACATAATCCACAATGATGCCGTGATGGAGGCCCTCAACAGCAAGTTGCGTAACCTGTTTGACCGTGATACTCCTTTCGTGCCAACCCCATCGGACAAGCACTGCCATTACTGCGACTTTAAAGCCATGTGCGGCATGGCGCCGTCTTAAATACACATACATGGCCGGAGTTTATATACATATACCGTTTTGCCACTCAAAGTGTGCTTACTGCGATTTTTACTCGATCCCAAGACAAGAAGCCGTGTCAGATTATGTGTATGCACTGCTTAAAGAATGGGATGCAAGACATAATGAACTGACAGATCCGATAACGACCGTATACTTAGGAGGTGGTACTCCTTCATTATTATCTCCGGCCATGCTGTCGGCGATAACATCGGTTTTTGCAACACCCGACGTCAAGGAATTTACCATCGAAGCCAATCCGGAAGACATCACCGAACAATGGGCGGAACATATAATCGGTTCAGGCATAAACAGAGTAAGTTTAGGCATACAGTCGCTCATCGACAGAGAGCTATCAGCTGTTGGCCGACGCCATACCGCGGCTGAAGCCGTCAAAGCAATCGAAACCTTGCGCAAGACCGGCATCACAGAGATAAGCGGCGACCTTATATACGGACTGCCGGAACAGACCGTCGATACATGGCGATACTCGCTCGACACATTGGCCGCTCTCGGACTGCCCCATATATCGGCCTACTCTCTGTCATATGAAGAAGGCACCCGTCTGCACGCGCGGCTTCTTGCGGGAAAGCTCCAAGAAACCGACGAAGATACCGTGGCCGCCATGTATGAGTACATGACGCGAACGCTTGATTCGGCCGGATACGAGCACTACGAGATATCCAATTTTGCCAAGCCCGGACATAGAGCACAACACAATAGCTCATATTGGCACTTCATTCCCTACCTCGGCCTCGGACCGGGCGCCCACAGCTTTGACGGAAAGATAAGGAGAGTCAACAAAGCCGACCTGCGTGGATACATATCGGCTATGACCACCGGCAGCATTTTTTTCACGGAAGAAGACGAATCGCCTGCTGATCTGCTAAACGACTATATAATAACAGGACTGCGCACAATGGAGGGTATTGACTTGAACAACATGGCCGCAAAGTTTGGACAAAGACAAACGGTCGGCTTCATGAACCGGTGTCGCCCGTATATAAGAAATGGCAGTCTTACCGAGCATGGAACCCGCATATGCTTCGATGAAGCATCATGGCTCGTATCTGATGGTGTACTGCGGGAACTTATCTATTGACGTCAGTCATGATGGTAGGGCTCGCCACGCAATATTGTCATGGCCCGATAAAGCTGTTCGGTAAAAAAGAGTCGTATCATTTCGTGGGAGAATGTCATCTTTGACAGTGACAGCAGACCGTCGGCTCTGTCATAAACCGACTTGGAGAAACCATAAGGGCCTCCGACAATAAACAGCAGACGTTTTGGCACTATGCTCATCATGCGGTCCATAAAGCCTGCAAACTCACGCGATGTCATCTCACGTCCTTTCTCGTCAAGCAACATGACCCTGTCGCCCGGCTTTATATAATCGAGAAACTGTACCCCTTCAAGTTCTTTCTGCCGCTCCTCGGTCATTGATTTTGTAGATTTTACGTCAGGCAGACAAGTGATGTCAAACGGCACATAATGCCCGAGTCGTTTCACATAATTGTCGACACCCTCCTGAAGATAGCGTGACATCGTACGCCCTATTACCACCAGCTCAACTTTCATAACTCCTCATTATATAATATCTGCAATACAAAATTAACCAATCTATCACACAAAACAAAGCACAATTGGTTTCAATCGTCAATATTTGACGATGCTATGCAGACGGTTACCGGCTCAAACGGCAAGAACGCAAGCAATCAATAATAATATCATTATCAGCCTGCCTGTCGCTATGTTTTTTAGTGAATATTATATATTTGCAATTTTAATTCATAGTTATTTTTATCCTTTTGAGGTACGAGTGTGGTTTGAAGGCATGGCTCTGCCGGTCGACCGTATCTGTCAAATTTAAGTCGCTTGTCCTCGTCGAGATCCTGAAAGGCTCGTATTGAAACTTCCTTGTCAATCACTGTTGAGAAATCAACAGGTATTATGACTGCATCTTCCTCCACCTCGATTGCGACTTTGAGAAGTTCTTTGTCTTCGCAAGTCACAGATAGATAGAGAGTCCCATCGACATACGGCAACTCGCTCAAAGTAATTGTACAGGCCGTAGATTCGGCTTTCGCACTGACGCATATCGCTATCAATGCGAAGACTAATAATAATTTCTTCATTTTTTCACGTTACTTATTGATTCATACGATTGAGAGTTGTGTAATTTGCGTTGTGATGTGCTTCGCTTTTTACCTTTGTAAAGATTTAATGTTACCCCTACCCAAAATAGCTGGCGCGTAGATGACACATAGTATTCCCTGTCAAACCCAGCAATAGCATTCAAGTCACGGCTTTTCATATTGATATTGCCAATAGGATTAAAGGCTCCTGCCATAAATGTGGCGTTACGGCAGGTATAGCCAACTCCTATATTCAGCATATTATTGTTGGCGCTGTATATATCCTCGCCCCATAGGACATTGTATGTAGTGTTGTATTTTACCATAATCCACCAAGGACCTTTGACATACATAAGCTGGGAATTTACAAAGGGCTGGGAATAATTGTGGCGATAATTGAAACCTTTGCTGACTGTCCTATGCCAGCCACCTTCCAAAGAAAGCGTCAACTGTTTTATGAATATGGGCAATCCAAACTGTGCCTTGACAGTAAAATTGTTGTTATATCCGAAATTATAGTAGGTCCTGACTATTTGATGCTCAATATATGTTTTTGCACCCATTATTGGCTTATGGCTGTAGGTATTGCCGACAGTAAATTTTAACGACATTTCCTTGTATCTGCCGTCAAACTCCAATTTTGTTTCATATTGCTGAAAGACTGACACAGAGGGATTGCCTCTACTCCATTGGAAACGGTCAACCTGTTGTAGCACAGGATTAAGTTGATTCACTGTTGGAGATACCGTATTTACGTTTCCTATAAAGGAGATGCCGCCCCATGTGGCTGGTGTATACCGAATATATGTACGTGGATTCGCATTGAAATAATTATGTTTCAACGGCTCTTTCACGCAATAGGCAGTTCCTCCTATGCCAATACTATATTGAATTTTATCCAAAGTCTGTTTCCATTCAACAAATAAGGCACTTACGACACTTTTTTCATTGACGCTTAAGGATTTATTATAGCTTGCATCATTCCACTCGCCCAAACTGCGGATGCCGGATGACAGTGTGCCGTTTCCAATGCGACATTCCCAAACACCTTCACCGAACAACCGGTATCCACGGTTGGATATGGTCGTAAATAATTCCACTTCCGATGTCAGATAGCTACGATTGTTGGAGCCGTTTATAACTGTCGGTATCATATTAAAATACAGCTTGTTGGCTTTATTTATTTTCCAATGCAAATAGACATCCAAATCAATCTGTGTCGATTTTATTGGCAATTCCTCCCGTTCAAAATCATTTCGAGCCTCATAACCACCCGTCATAGTAGTTATTCTCCCCTCGGATATATAACGGTCGTTCTTGCGGAATACACGTAACTGAGTATTAAGCAGTAATTTGCTACCTATCGCATACGAATGTTGCAACGACACCCTATGTGAAGCCATCCTGTTTGGAGCCTTCATGCCATTTTCCAAACGGATTATTTCTGCTCCGTCTGACAATAAAAAGTGTTCGGTATTTTTACGGAACGCTGACATTCTCCACATCGGATTGGACTGAAAATCAAGCATCCATTCACTACGGCCTGATGTATATTTCAATGCTCCGGTATAATTGCCCCACCCACGGTTTACCGATTGGAGCAGGTTTAGAGATATTCCATAACCTATTTCGCGTCGTTTTACAGTTATGTCTATCACGCCTTTTACTTCACCGTATCTCACGCCCGGCTCCGATATATATTCCACTTTGGTAATATCTTTAGGAGATAAAGATATGATATCTATTTGCGACGCAGGGCGCCCGTTAATCCTTATGGACAAATCACCGCCGCCTAACTTTTCAACAGACCCTGTCGCGGGATTAATAATCAGGTCAGGAATTTGCAACCCCGCAAGTAGTTGAACGCCGTTGCTTGTTACATCTTTAAGTTCCTTCGATGGATAAAAAAAGGTCTTATTGCCAATTAGTCTATTATCCGATGCAGTTATGACAACCTCATTGAGCTCGTGCTTTATATACGTCGAATCAAGCAACTCGTTCTGCGCAACAACATTTAGGAATGTGGTCGAGTATAGGAACAATATGACACAATGTAAACGCATAAACGTTAAGCTTGATTATATGGCAAAGTTATACCAAAGAAAAATAATGACTCTCAACTTTGTTTTAGAGTTTTTATTTTTTTATCATATTTCAATAAACATCCGACATCAAGTTCTTGATTGCACAAATTCCCATAGAGTCGCGTCTGTCACCGATACTTTAGAAATGACAGAAAGCCTCAAAATCATAAAAGCAAAAATTATTATTTTTTGTCAGATAAAATGTTTGAGAATAAAGTTTATCATTCGCCATCGACGAGTTACGACAAGCCTTTTTTGCTTCTTGTCAATAGAACGGACAATACTGCGGCATACTTTTTCAAGAGGCATAACCCAAAACAGGCCTTCGCCTTTTGCCATTCGGGTATCAACCAGCCCGGGGCGAATCTCCGTTATGACAATATCCGTTCCTTTTGCCTTACACTGCAGGGACTTCGTATAATTTATCTGGAAAGCCTTGGATGCGCTATAAGCCGGAGCTACAGGAGTCGGCTGCAATCCTCCAACAGAGGTAATGATCACAAGATGACCTGATTTCTGCTCCTCAAATAGTCGGTAAATTAACGATACCGCATTAGTCCAGCCTGTCACATTCACCGAAAGAGTGGACATTTCCGCTTCAACATCCAGTTTGGGATTAAGCTCTCCGATGCCTGCACAGACAATAGCCATATCAATATGACAATACTTATGGAGTGTATTTTCCAATACGTCAACAAATGTGTCCGTTTCGGAAATATCACATAATACAGACTGTGTATGTTCAGGCAATTCTCTCTCCATCTCCGCCAGCAATTCTTTCCTGCGGCCAGTGACAATGACATTATGTTTCATGGATGCATAATGTCTCCACAGGTTATGCCCTATACCTGATGTAGCTCCTATAATCATAATATTCATAGCCGCGTTCATTTTAATATTACTGCTGTTGGATTATCCGACAAAGTTATGACACCGAAAAATAAAAGCTCTTAAACAAAGTTCAGAATCAATATATTTTCTGCTGTTTCCCCATTTTTTACGGATACGATAAATAATGACATACACACATCGTAGCTAAATTAGAGTCATCCAACAATTACACAAGCATATGATACCGTGCTGCAGTACGATGCTGTAATTGTTCCGGGTGGGACAGAATGTAGTTTTCTTCGCAAATATTTTTGTATCTTTGCATCGGTAACTATAACAGCAATCGCGACATATGAAAACAAGAGATGAACTTATCGACGACCTGCTTACGCTGGCATTTGCCGAGGATGTAGGCGACGGTGACCACACCACGTTAAGCACCATTCCTGCCGACGAGACCGGCAAGCAGCAGCTTATCGTCAAGGAGGAGGGCATACTTGCCGGCGTGGACATAGCCCGTAAAGTATTTGAGAAGTTTGACCCGTCACTCAAAATGACCGTATACATCAACGACGGCGCCCACGTCAAGCCGGGCGACATAGCATTTATAGTCGAGGGTACCGTGAGGTCACTGCTGCAGACCGAGCGAATAATGCTTAACATAATGCAGCGCATGAGCGGCATAGCCACTACGACCGCACGCTATCAGGACCGGCTCAAAGGACTAAAGACCAAAGTCCTTGACACACGCAAAACCACTCCCGGCATGAGAATGCTCGAAAAAGAGGCAGTAAAGATAGGCGGCGGCAGCAATCACCGCATAGGACTGTTTGACATGATTCTCATCAAAGATAACCATGTCGATTTTGCGGGAGGTATTCAAGAAGCCGTCGATGCGGCAAAAAAATACCTGAATGAGACAGGGCGTAACCTTAAAATCGAAGTTGAGGTGCGCAATACCGACGAAATCAATCAGGCGCTTAAAGCAGGGGTAGACCGCATAATGCTCGACAATTTCACCCCGGAGCGTACGCGTGAGGCAGTAAAACTTATCAACGGACGCACCGAAGTAGAATCATCGGGAGGCATCACATTTGACACCTTGCGCGATTATGCCGAGTGCGGTGTAGATTTTATCTCGGTTGGAGCACTTACCCACTCCGTAAAAGGCCTCGACATGAGTTTCAAAGCCTGTTAGTCGCGAGTCACAGAAAGCATATCATCGATACCAAAGCCTGCAAACCCGTCTATGAGTCTGTGGGCTTTTCCTTTAAGCCTATCGGCGGGAAGAGTTGTAGTAAGCCCAATGACAACGGCTCCGGAGGCAATTCCGGCCTCAATACCCGACAGCGAATCCTCAAACACATAGCAGTCGGCAGGATTGCAACCGATACGCTCTGCCGCCAGCATATAGCCCTGAGGATCGGGTTTTGAGCAAGTGACATCGGCACCGGTAATTATAGCATCGAAGTAGTCGGCAAAGTGTGGAAGCCGGTCATAGAGACGCTGCATCTTATTGTCGCTACTGCTCGTGACAACCGCCAGCGGTATGCCGGCGGCGCGCAATGCGTCAAGGAACTCAATGACGCCATCGCATACAGGATACTCCATGTTGGCCTCAAATTCATTTATACGGCGAAGCACATCGGCCGACACTTCAGGCGCCGGAAAATATTTAGACAATATCTGTTCGATAGTAGTGCCTTTTATAGCCAGTGAAAATTTCTCTTCCTTTATATCATACAGCTGCGCCAGATTGTCATAAAACTCGCTATACAGACGCTCACTGTCAATCAATACTCCATCCAAGTCAAACAAGACACCGATATTCTTCATATTAAAATCTTAAAAAATTTATGCAAAAATAACTATTCCCCGCTTCATTATTGTTTTTATAGACGTTAATTTTGTAAAATAAATCGTATAATATGGCAACAGCAGACAGTCCGCTTTCATTAGGCTCAAAATCAATAGGGAAGCTACTCGTTCAATATTCGGTACCGGCCATAATAGCAAGCGTGGCGACTTCACTATACAATATTGTCGACAGTATATTCATAGGACGCGGCGTAGGCCCGATGGCCATAGCCGGACTTGCAATCACGTTTCCGCTCATGAATCTGGTCGTGGCATTCTGTACTCTCATTGCCGTTGGCGGCGCCACAATAAGCTCCATATTCATCGGACAGAAAAATGAATCTCGCGCAACCGACGTAGTAAATAACGTCATGACACTCTGCCTCATACACTCCATTGTATTCGGCGGCATAACCCTTATATTTCTTGACGAGATTCTTTACTTTTTCGGAGCTACACCAGAGACAATAAGTTATGCCCGCGAGTTTATGAGAATAATACTCTACGGCACACCCATATCATACATATTCATAGGCCTTAACAACCTTATGAGGGCTACAGGCTATCCTAAAAAAGCCATGATATCTGCGTTGCTGTCGGTACTTGTCAACGTTATCCTCGCACCTATATTTATATTCTCATTCAAATGGGGCATCGCCGGAGCGGCATTTGCCACTATATGCGGACAGTTTGCCGCATTTGTATGGGTCCTGCATCACTTCCTTTCAAAGAAAAGCTTCATCCATTTCCAGTTATCCAACCGATGGTTTACGCCTTCGATTATCAGACGCATATACTCCATCGGATTATCACCGTTTCTGATGAATGTATGTGCCTGTGTGGTTGTGATATTCATCAACAAGGCGCTTCTTGATTATGCAGGCACTTCCGGCAACCTCGCAGTGGGTGCCTACGGCATAATAAACCGCACCACAATGTTTTTCGTGATGATAGTATTTGGAGTCACGCAAGGCATGCAGCCGATACTCGGCTTTAACTACGGAGCCAACAAATGGGATCGAGTCAAACGCACATTATCTATAGGCATATGGCTCGGTGTAGCTATAACAACAGTCGGCTTTGCCGTCACTGAACTGTTTCCCGACACGATAAGCGCTATGTTTACCAACGACGAAACACTTATAGGTATAGCACGCGAGGGTTTCCGCATATACTTCATCGTATATCCTGTAGTAGGATGCCAGATTGTAATACAAAATTTCTTCCAGTCAATCGGCAAGCCGAAACTGTCGATATTCCTCTCGCTAACCCGACAACTGCTGTTTCTTATACCGTTCCTGATTATACTGCCACGACATTTCGGCACAGACGGAGTGTGGGCGAGCATGTGCGGTTCCGACCTGCTCGCAGCCATAGTAGCTGCAGCGACAGTACTGGTAATGATCAAGCGTCTAAACAAGCGGTTTGCAACTCTCTCTCCTATCAACCAAAATTAAACTTACAACAAATGCAACAAGACATAAACCTACGGGTCGATCCGAGAACGGCATCGGACATGAAACGACTTTCCGAAAAGGGCATCAAAACATCAGGAATAAAAGCTGAAAGGGTAAAAGGAACGCGTATAATAAAACGGTCAATCGACGCCCGCCAACGCAAGGTCACGGTAAATATAACATTGCGGTTGTATATCGACGAAAACATACCTGTCGACATATATCCCACAATTGACTATGCACCTGTGAAGTCATCGCATCAGGCCGTCGTCGTAGGCGCCGGACCGGCAGGTCTGTTTGCGGCCCTACGTCTTATCGAGCGAGGCATAAAGCCTATAGTTATAGAACGAGGAAAAGACGTGGACTCACGACGCAAAGACATGGCAGCCATAGCCCGCGAAAATATAGTAGACCAGGATTCCAACTATTGTTTCGGCGAAGGCGGAGCAGGCGCATACTCCGACGGCAAACTCTATACCCGCAGCAAGAAACGCGGCTCTGTAGAGAAAATCCTGTCCATACTCCACCAACACGGAGCTGATGAGAGCATAATGGTGGACGCGCATCCGCATATAGGCACAGACAAACTTCCGGTAGTCATAAAAGCGATAAGAAACACTATTATACGGGCAGGCGGAGAAGTATATTTCAACCAACGTGTATGCGACATTACAATTAACAACGATACGGTCACCGGAGTCAAAACCATAACTGGTGAAGAGTACCGAGGTCCGGTAATACTTGCTACAGGCCACTCCGCCCGTGACGTATACAAAATATTGGCAGATCACGGCATAGAAATGGAAGCAAAAGGCCTCGCCATAGGCGTCAGGCTTGAACATCCGCAGGAACTTATAGACCGAATCCAGTATCACTCACCCGAAGGACGCGGCAAATATCTGCCTGCCGCCGAGTACTCTATGCTCACTCGTGTCGACGGACGAGGTGTCTACTCTTTCTGCATGTGTCCGGGTGGTTTCATAATACCTGCGGCGAGCGGTCCGGGACAACTTGTAGTCAACGGCATGTCACCGTCGTCACGTGGCACTCGCTGGGCCAATTCAGGTATGGTTGTAGAGCTACTGCCTGATGATATAGAAGACAAACATGATGCAGGTCCGCTTAAAATGATGTACTATCAGGAAGATATAGAAGCCCGCTTTTATAAAGATGCAGAGAAGACTCATAACGCGCCGGCACAACGCATGCTTGACTTCACCAACGGCAAGACATCGTCCTCTCTGCCGGCAACCTCATATGCTCCGGGCATACACAGTGCCCGCATAGACAGGCTTTTGCCGCCAGAAATATCGGAACGCCTGCGCAAAGGCTTCATTGAATTTGGCAGGAAGTCGCACGGCTTTCTCACCAATGATGCGGTACTGATAGGATGCGAGACACGCACCTCTGCTCCAGTAAGAATCATACGCGACAATGCCACACTCCAACATATCAGGATAAAAGGGCTGTTTCCATGCGGCGAAGGAGCCGGATATGCAGGAGGCATTGTATCGGCGGCAATTGACGGGGAGCGATGTGCCGATGCCTTGGTATCGTACATGGACACTACACACGCCGGCAATTAATCTTATTAAATAATATTTTTATTATATATCTATGTATATATCCGTGGATTTTCATTAATTTTGTAATCTGAATTGCATAATCAAAGAATAATAGCATGTCGGAAATAAAGAAGATCAAGACCGCGTTAGTATCGGTGTACCACAAAGATGGACTTGAAGAGATACTTGCAATGTTAAATAAAGACGGAGTCAAATTTTTATCCACAGGTGGTACTCAGTCTTTTATAGAGAGCTTGGGTTACAAATGTGAGCTTGTTGAAGACTTGACCGGATATCCATCCATACTCGGTGGCAGAGTGAAGACTCTGCATCCCAAAGTATTCGGGGGTATACTCAACCGTCGTGACAATGCTACTGACCGCGAACAGATAAAACAATATGACATACCTGAAATAGACTTGGTCATCGTAGACCTCTACCCGTTCGTAGACACAGTCGCCTCGGGAGCATCGCATGAAGCTATTATCGAAAAGATCGACATAGGCGGCATATCGCTTATACGTGCTGCCGCAAAAAACTACAACGACGTAGTCATAGTGGCCTCCAAAGGACAATATAAAGCTCTTGCCGACATGTTGCGCGAAAAAGGCGCACAATCATCGCTCGATGACCGTCGATGGTTTGCAAAAGAAGCCTTTGCCGTAAGTTCGGGTTATGACAGTTCCATATTCAATTATTTTGATCTTCAGGACGGACCGTCGGCCCTGCGCGTAGCAATCGACGGTGCAAAGACAATGAGATATGGCGAGAACCCTCATCAGAAAGGTTATTTCTTCGGTGATTTCGAGCAATTGTTCTCTCAGCTTCACGGTAAGGAGATATCATACAACAATCTGCTTGACATCGATGCTGCGGTAAATCTTATATCGGAGTTTACCGAACCTACGTTTGCCATTCTCAAGCATAACAACGCCTGCGGACTTGCCACCCGTTCTACCATCAGCGAAGCATGGAGTGCCGCTCTTGCCGGTGATCCGGTATCGGCTTTTGGGGGTGTGCTCATAACCAACGGCACTGTCGACGGCCCTGCAGCAGAAGAAATCAACAAGATATTTTTTGAAGTGATAATCGCTCCCGGGTACACCGACGAAGCGCTTGACATACTTAAACAGAAAAAGAACCGCATAATTCTCGTACAGAAAGCTCCCGTTACAGAAACGATGCAGTTCCGTTCGTGCCTTAACGGAGCACTCGGACAAGAACGCGATTTAAAGGTTGAGACTACAGAGGACCTCAAGCAGGCTACTATTGCCGCCGTGACTCCCGAACAGGAAAAAGACCTTCTTTTCGCCAACAAGATTGTCAAGAACTCAAAGAGCAACGCTATCGTTCTTGCCAAAGGCCTTCAGCTCTATGCAAGCGGAGTAGGACAGACATCGCGTGTCGATGCCCTTAGGCAGGCTATCGCCAAGGCTAAATCATTCGGTTTCGATTTAAATGGCGCGGTGATGGCATCTGATGCGTTCTTCCCATTCGCAGACTGTGTGGAGATAGCACACGAAGCAGGCATAAACGCGGTCATACAACCCGGAGGCTCCATACGCGATAACGATACCATAGAGTATTGCAACAATAATGGTATAGCGATGGTCATTACCGGCATACGCCACTTCAAGCATTAATAATACTCTCCATATACTATAATTAAATGGGACTTTTCTCTTTCACAAAAGAAATAGCCATCGATCTCGGTACTGCCAATACCATTATAATACATAATGACAAGATCGTGATCGATGAGCCCTCGATAGTGGCCCTCGACACTAAAACCGGCAAACTCATAGCCGTAGGTACCGAGGCCCAGCAGATGCAGGGCAAAGAGCCGGAAGGCATACGCACCGTAAGACCTCTGCGCAAAGGAGTCATAGCAGACTTCAACGCAGCCGAGCTTATGATACGCGGCCTCGTAAAAAAAGTAAGCACCAAGAGCAATTGGTTTTCACCGTCGCTCCGTATGGTGGTAGGAATACCCTCGGGCTCAACCGAAGTGGAGATCCGTGCCGTACGTGACTCGTCGGAACACGCCGGCGGTCGTGATGTGTACATGATTTATGAACCAATGGCGGCAGCTCTCGGCATAGGTCTTGACGTTCAGGCGCCGGAAGGCAACATGATTGTTGATATAGGCGGCGGAAGTTCTGAAATAGCCGTGATATCGCTCGGCGGCATTGTAAGCAACAAAAGCATACAGATAGCCGGCGATGACCTTACCGATGACATACAGGAACATATGCGCCGAGCCCACAACATCAAAGTAGGCGAACGCACTGCCGAACTTATAAAAATGAACGTAGGCTCTGCCCTTACCGAGCTTGAGAATCCGCCGGAAGACTATATAGTACATGGCCCCAACCAGATGACTGCCCTTCCCATGGAAGTACCTGTCACCTATCAGGAGATATCGCATTGCATCGAAAAGTCAATATCCAAGATAGAGGCCGCAGTACTCAGCGCACTTGAACAGACACCGCCCGAGCTATACGCCGACATTGTACGCAACGGCATATGGCTTGCCGGAGGAGGTGCCTTGCTAAGAGGTCTTGACAAGCGGCTTGTAGATAAGATAGGCATACCTTTCCACATAGCCGAAGACCCGTTGCTGGCCGTAGCACGCGGAACAGGAGTGGCACTTAAGAACATCAATAAGTTCAAGTTCCTCATCCGATAACTTCTTATGGTATAGTCACCGATTAATGTTAAAAGGAGTGTCGCTTTACAGCGGCACTCCTTAACAACTAATTTAATGTATAGGGCAATTTACTTAAATGCATAATCTTCTTGACTTTTTCATAAAGTACAGCAAGTGGTTTGTTTTCATAATATATGTGGTCATCAGCTGCATATTGCTTGTCAACAACAATCCCTATCAACATTATATTTATCTTACCTCGGCCAACAAGGTGAGTTCGCTTGTGTTTAAAGCATCCAATTCCGTCACTTCTTATTTCTATCTTCACGACATCAACGAAGATCTGCAGCGACGCAATGCAAGCCTTGAACAGGAGGTAATAAACCTACGTCATCAGATAAAAGCCTACCGCGAAGAGATACAAGCCGACTCACTGCGCATGGACTCGACTCTCATGCCATTTGACTATATTTTGGCAGGAGTTATAAGCAACAGTGTATCAAGAGCCCATAACTACTTGACTATTGAAAAAGGCGCACTCGATTCAATAAAGCCCGAAATGGGTGTTGTGGATCAGAATGGCGTAGTAGGTATAGTAAACGTTGTCGGCGACCATTCGGCAAGAGTGATATCATTGCTCAATCCCAAGATGAGACTGTCGTGTAAAGTCAAAGGACGCGAATATTTCGGCTCATTGGTATGGGACGGAAAGAGCCCGCATGAGGCTCTACTTGAAGAGATGCCGCGCCATGAACGGTTCAAGAAGGGCGATACGATTGTCACCAGCGGATATTCCGCGGTATTTCCCCCTGACATACCGGTAGGCACCATCATTTCCCACGAGAAAGAGCATGATGACAACTTCTATGCTTTGCGTATAAAACTATTCACCGATTTCACCACATTAAGTACGGTAAGGGTCATACGCAACTCTATGATAGACGAGCTCAACATGATAAAAGAAGGAGAGGAAAACGACTGATAAACCGAAACCCTACATGACAAAGACAATAATACAATTTGCCATATTGACGGTGGTTCTGATACTTGCACAGGCAATGGTGTTCAACAACATATGTCTGTTCAATGTAGCAGTGCCATTCGTTTTCATCTATGTTTTGGTAAGGCTTCCGCTTAACCTCTCGGTCAACTGGGTTCTGACAATAGGCTTCCTCACCGGCCTGTCGGTTGACATATTTGCAAATACACAAGGCATGAACGCGCTTGCATGCACAATACTCGCAATGTCACGACGAAATGTTCTGCACCTATACTTCCCGCGCGAAGACGAGCTTACCGACCCTGAACCGTCGGCCAAGTCGCTCGGACTCGATGTGTACATGAAATATCTGTTTACGCTTGTCTTGCTATATTGTGCAGTTATATTCCTCATCGAGGCATGCTCGTTTTTCGATCCAGTAAGGCTGGGGCTGCGCATTGTATGTAGCTCGGTATTGTCGTTTCTGCTCCTATTGGGACTCGACAGCGTGTTGTCGCGACATGATTGAAAACCACACACCATGAGAAAAGATTACAGACTTGAAAAAAGGAAATATATAATCGGAGGCTTAATAATAGTCATAGTAGCCATATACATCGTAAGGTTGTTCAACCTTCAGGTGATGGAAAACGACTACAAGCAGTTTGCCGACTCCAACGCATTCATGCGCAAGACCCTATACCCGTCACGGGGCATGATGCACGACCGCAACGACAAACTTGTAGTGTACAACCAGCCGGCTTACGACGTGATGATGATACCCAAGAACGTGCAGGAATTTGACACTCTTGACTTCTGCTCGGCGCTCAACATAACCAAGGAGCAATTTGTAAAAAGGGTACGCGACATGAAGGATAAACGCCTGAATCCCGGATACTCGTCGTATACGCCGCAACGATTAATAACCCATATATCGGCCCAAGACTACGGGCGTCTGCAGGAAAAGTTATACCGCTTTCCCGGATTCTTTATCCAGCAGCGCATACTGCGCCAATACATGTATTCCACAGCGGCCAATGTGCTTGGCAACATACGCGAAGTGTCACAGCGTGACGTAGAGCGCGACCCCTACTACTCGGCAGGAGACTACTGCGGTGACCTCGGTGTAGAAAAAAGCTACGAAGAGTATCTGCGGGGTGAGAAAGGTGTGGAGATACTTATACGTGATGCTTACGGACGTATACAGGGTAAATATGACGACGGAGCACATGACGTAGCGCCGGTGTCGGGACGCGACATCAAGCTAAGTATCGACATAGACCTGCAGATGTATGGCGAGAAACTGATGCAAAACAAGATCGGCGCCATAGTAGCCATCGAACCTGCCACCGGCGAGATACTCGCAATGGTAAGCAGTCCGACTTACGACCCGAAGCTTCTTGTAGGTCGCGAAAGAGGCAAAAACTACAACGAACTTGTAAATGACTTTTACAAGCCGCTGTTTGACAGGGCACTGATGGGAGCGTATCCTCCGGGGTCTACTTTCAAACCGTCACAAGGTCTTATATTGCGACAGGAAGACATCATAACGCTCACCACGGCCTATCCATGCTATCACGGATTCATCAACGGAGGCCTGAAAGTAGGATGCCACGGCCATGGTTCTCCGATAGCGCTAAAGCCGGCATTACAGACATCATGCAACGCATTTTTCTGCTGGGGGCTGAAAGCCATGCTCGACGGAAAACGTGCAAAATACGGCTCTGCGGCCGAGGCCTTCGAAGTATGGAAACACCACCTCGTTTCGCTCGGCTATGGCTATAAACTCGGAGTGGATCTTCCCGGTGAAAGCCGCGGATTCATACCCAACGCAAAGTTTTACAACAAGATATATGGTGAAAACCGCTGGAGTGCCAATACCATAATATCCATATCCATAGGCCAAGGTGAGATATTGGCCACCCCACTGCAGATAGCTAATCTGTGTGCCGCCATCGCCAACCGCGGATGGTTTGTCACACCCCACGTAGTTAAAGAGATACAGGACACGGTACTCCCGGCTGAGTTCCGCGACAAGCGCTACCCGACGATTGACCGCCAGCACTTCGAGGATGTGGCCGAAGGCATGCGCATGGCCGTAACGGGCGGTACATGCAGACTCGCCAACCTTAAAGACATCGAAGTATGCGGCAAAACAGGCACAGCACAGAACCCTCACGGCAAAGACCACTCCGCGTTCATAGGCTTCGCGCCGTACCATGACCCGAAGATAGCCATATGCGTATACGTCGAGAATGCAGGCTTCGGAGCCACATACGGTGTGCCTATCGGTTCGCTGATGATAGAGAAATATCTTACCGACACCATCGCCCCCGAGCGACAGTATCTTGAAGATAGAATGTTTGAAGCTAATACAATCATAAGCAGTGGAGTCAAGAAACACTAATCCGTCAGTATTCCGTTACCTTGACTGGACAACGGTTATTATATACTTTCTACTCATCATAGGCGGCATCATATCCATCTATGCGGCAAGTTATGACTTTGACAATGCCTCGATATTTTCTTTCGATGAGTTTTCAGGCAAGCAATTACGTTGGGTAGGTCTTGCCGCATTAGCCGGTCTTATTATACTTTTAATAGACTTCCGCATCTACGAGGCCTACGCATACCCGATATACGGAGTACTCATCATACTTCTGATAATAACGATATTCATAGCACCCGACATAAAAGGCTCACGTTCATGGCTCGTAATAGGCCCGATGAGTCTGCAACCGGCTGAATTTGCCAAATTCGCCACCGCTCTGGCTTTGGCCAAACTATTCTCGTCATATAACTTCACACTCAATGCCTCGCCGGTCAATTATATAAAGGCCCTGCTCATAATTTTTCTGCCTGTAGGACTTATTCTCGCACAGAAAGAGACCGGTTCGGCGTTGGCATACATGGCACTGTTTTTTGTACTGTACCGCGAGGGCATGAGCGGCCTTGTGCTCACCGCCGCATTGTGTGCCGTCGTATTCTTTGTCACGACTGTCAAATACACCGAAACTGCTATCATGGGGCTACCGTCGGGCGAAGTAGCCGTATTTATAATGATCGAGCTCATAATGGTAGCCATGCTGGCGATATACTGCCGCCTTATTGCCGGAGCCCGCAACGTATTGTTATGGTTTCTCGTCACAGGCATTGGAGCATGGATAGCCCGTCTATGCGGAGTCGAGATATCCGGCATGGTGTTTTTCCTGACAGTAATCGGCATAGCCTCGCTCTACTGCCTGATACTTATGTTCAAGGCTCCAGCCCGTCATCTGCTTATCACCATAGGCGCTGCCTTATGCTCGATAGCTTTTCTCTTTTCTGTCAACAAAGTGTTTAATGAAGTTCTGCAGCCTCATCAGCAACAGCGTATAAAAGTATCACTCGGCATCGTCGAGGACCTGCGCGGAGCCGGCTACAACGTAAACCAGTCCAAAATAGCCATCGGCTCCGGAGGCGTCGCCGGCAAAGGATTTCTCAACGGCACCCAGACCAAGCTCAAATACGTGCCCGAACAGCACACCGACTTTATATTCTGCACAATAGGCGAAGAAGAAGGCTTCATCGGCACAACCGCCGTACTCGCCCTCTTCCTCATACTCATACTGCGCGTAATCACCATCGCCGAACGTCAGCCCACCACCTTCGGCCGCGTCTACGCCTACTGCGTGGCCTCCTTCCTCATCTTCCACTTGGCCATCAACGTAGGCATGGTCATAGGGCTATGCCCCGTAATCGGCATCCCCCTCCCCTTCTTCAGCTACGGCGGCTCCTCACTGTGGGGATTCACCTTCCTCCTCTTCATCATGCTCCGCATCGACGCCTCACGCCGCGAACACCTCAGCTACTGACCCCTCCCCCACACAACAAGGGGGGATGCCGGCATACCGACATCCCCCCCTTATTCCGACCGACGCGACAACGCCGCTAAGCCTCAATCGCGCCGAAATATATCGCGCGTATACACTTTCCCGGCAACATCACCAAGCACCGGGTCGTAACGATTGGCAATTATAGCATGACTGCGCGCCTTGAATTCCTCCAAATTATTTACCACCTTACTACCGAAAAACGTTGTACCATCATCCAATGTAGGCTCATAGATTATGACCTCGGCGCCCTTTGCCTTGATCCGCTTCATTATTCCCTGTATTGAGGACTGACGGAAGTTATCAGAATTAGATTTCATAGTAAGACGGTAGACACCAATCACACATAAGCCTTCACGCTCACGGCTGTAACCACTGTTATCATCATACCATCCAGCCATTTTAAGAACACGATCGGCAATAAAATCCTTACGGGTACGGTTGCTCTCTACGATTGCCGACATCATGTTTTGAGGCACATTGGCGTAGTTGGCAAGCAACTGCTTTGTATCTTTAGGCAGACAATAACCGCCATAACCGAACGACGGATTATTGTAGTGTGTACCGATGCGGGGGTCAAGACCTACACCCTCGATTATAGCTTGACTGTCAAGGCCTTTGATTTCGGCATAAGTATCAAGTTCATTAAAATAGCTCACGCGGAGCGCAAGGTATGTGTTGGCAAACAGTTTTACCGCCTCGGCTTCCTTCATGCCCATGAACAGCGTAGGTATGTCAGCCTTAACTGCACCTTGCTGCAACAGACCGGCAAAAACGCGGGCTGCATCTTCCAACAATTTGATATCGGCAATCCTGCATATAGCTTCATTTTCAGCGCCGAACTCAGGCGAATCAATCAACTTGGGATATCCTACAATTATACGGCTTGGATACAGATTATCGTACAAAGCCTTACTTTCACGCAGGAATTCCGGAGAAAAAAGCAGATTCAACTTCCCTACCCCGGCCTGCGCATAGCGCAAATAAAGGCTGCGGCAATACCCCACAGGTATGGTAGACTTTATCACCATCACAGCATCAGGATTGACCCTTAACACAAGGTCAATGACATCCTCGATACAGTGGGTATCAAAATAATTCTTCACCGGATCGTAGTTGGTCGGAGCCGCAATAACGACAAAATCAGCATCTTTATACGCTTCTTCACCATTAAGCGTGGCAGTGAGGTCAAGCTCCTTCTCGGCAAGATACTTCTCTATATACTCATCCTGTATGGGCGATATCCTGCTGTTGATTTTATCAACCTTTTCCGCAATGACATCGACGGCCGTCACCCTGTTATGCTGCGCCAGCAGTGTGGCTATCGACATACCCACATAGCCCGTTCCCGCTACCGCTATATTATACTTTCGCATACTATCCATATTAAAGTTTATAATATTCTTTAAACCAATCAACTGTTCGCTCAATTCCGTTCTGTAAAGGAGTACAGGGCTTAAATCCGGTAGCCTCTGCCAAAGCCGAAGAGTCAGCATATGTTTGATATACGTCACCCGGCTGCATCGGAAGAAATTCTTTTCGCGCCTCACGACCGATAGCAGTTTCTATACAGGATATATAATCCATTAACTTTGTTGGCTGCTGATTCCCTATATTATAAATTCTATAAGGTGCCGGTGACGTTGCGGGATCCGGATTTTCCTCATCCCAATCAAGGTTACCCTCGGGTATAATGTCTACAATACGTGATACACCTTCTACAATATCATCAATATAAGTAAAATCACGAAGCATATCACCATTGTTGAATACCTTGATCGGTAGGTCATGAAGAATAGCATCTATAAAAAGAAACGGAGACATATCCGGACGACCCCATGGTCCGTAAACAGTAAAAAATCGTAATCCGGTAGTCGGGATGCCATACAATTTAGAGTAAGCATGAGCCATTAATTCATTGGACTTCTTAGTGGCGGCATAAAGGCTTACAGGATGAGCAATCCCATGATGCTCCGAAAATGGAACCTGCCCGTTAAGACCATATACACTTGAAGATGATGCGTACACAAGATGCTTCACCTTGTTATCCCGACAACCTTCAAGCACGTTTATAAACCCGTCGACATTACTCTCTATGTAAGCGTGAGGATTGGTAATGGAGTAACGCACACCTGCCTGCGCGGCAAGATTTATAACAGCATCAAATCCGCCATTAGCAAACAGCATCTGCATTGCCTGCGTATCCTCCAAATTCATGCGTATGAAACTAAACTCTTTAGAAAGTGTAGATTCTGCAAACTTGTACCATGCTACGGCATCCTTTTCTATTCCCAATCGGGAAAGACGGCCATATTTTAATTCTACATCATAATAGTCATTCAGATTATCAAGACCGATTAATTTGTGCCCTTTTTCAATAAGACAAGCGCTTACAGCCGCACCAATAAATCCGGCAGCGCCAGTAACAAGTATTTTCATAATTATACCGCTATATTATTCGTTATAAAGTTGGTCATACAAACTTATGTATTGTGATGCCACTCTTGATTTAGTAAATTTACTTTCAACTCGGTCATGAGCATTATCAGACAACTCGGCCATTTTCTCAGGGTCGGAAAGCAACTCATCAATAGCAGAGGCAAATAAGGCGGAGTCGCTATTACGAACTTCAATACCGGTTTTGCCACCTAATGATACCCAGTTTACCCCTGACCCTCCAATTGTAAATGTCACCGGCGCACACTTACAATACATGGCCTCAGCCAAAGCGACCCCAAATGCTTCATTTCGCGTGATTGAAGGAAAGGCAAAAACAGAAGCCGCATAAAGGTACCTACGCATAACATCATTGCTAATTCGCCCTAACCAATATATCCTGTCAGAAGCATATGTTGCTTGTAATTCATTAGTCAAAGGCCCGCTTCCCGCTATTACAAATACACAATCGTGTTTCACCATCCTTTCAGCATCAAGCAAATAGCGTATACCCTTGTACTCTACATGCCTGCCCACGAAAAACACGATTGGTTTATTTCCATATTTCTCTTGTATTTCCCGTATATACGGCTCGTCAGCAGTCTTTAGTTTAAACTTATCTTCATCTATTGAGCAAGGTATAACAACGATCTTATCTTTAACCGGTCTAAGATTATCGGAAGCATCGATATAAGCCGGGCTTGTGGCTATAACTACATCGGAGCGTCTAAGCAACTTATTTTCAATAGGACGTATAAACGGCTTCATTATTCGTTGTGCAACAACATCACTATGCCAGTGAACAATGAGTTTATTACGTTTCCTTATTGACAATAATAAATATATCGCGCCCAAAGGATTAGGATAATGAAAATGTATAATATCCGGGTCAAATAGTTTTATCGAGCGCTTCAACTCGCGGAAGTATTTAAACGATAACGGTTGACTTGCCAATATGCCTTGTGACGATGCTCTTACGACGGGGATATTTTCAACATCTTCATCAACTGAATAATTTTTATTGTTAAACGAAATTATTCTTTGTTGAGCGCCCGTCAACGCTTCGACAACAACATGATTAATTGATTCAATTCCACCCTCGATTGGCGAATAGAATTTACCAATATGAAGAATTTTCATTTATAATAAATTTATCTATTGATAATTCGAGGCTTTGGAAGAACAACAGTTGCATTGTCAAAAACATCTTCAACGACCACACAATTAGCCCCGACCTTTACATTATTTCCGATATTTACCGAAGGGAGCACCTTACTTCCAGCACCCAAGAGAACATTATCCCCTATTTTACCCCCCCCTGCATAACAGTAACCTGCTGATACACAATGCATCCAGCACCAATAGACACATCATGCCCAATAATAATTCCATTAGGCCCATGGGGAAGACATGGAGGCTCGGCAAAAAATGCTCCAGAATTTAAGTTAGTCCCGAATGAACAATTATTGAATGCGTCACATCGTTTTATATACCAGAGATAAAATAATTTAATCAGGATATGAGCAGTATTATCTGGATTCGTTACAATATATCTTCTCCTCCAATATTTGTCATGATTATAATGTTGTACTAAACCTTGAAGGAATCTTCCAAATACATTTTTTTGACAAAATTTCATTATATCCATATACCTTGATTTTCCTGATTTCACAATTTAAAGTCTTATTTCCTTGTATATAAATTTTTCTAAATAGGCTCTAAATATCATTCTTGAATTCATTTAAGAAACTAGACCGCCGCTCATCCAATACGGACTTGGAATATTGTTGAGCCTTTATTACATTTTTCCTTGCCTGTTCTTTTAATACATTATTATCTATATTCTTCAGAATATCAACTATCTGTGATATATTTCCAGCCCTAAACAAGAACTCAGGTTCAATTAATTCCGGAATGCCGGCGATTTTGGACCCAATACATAAACAGCCTCTGCTCATGGCCTCTATAACGGCTCTTGGAAGCCCTTCTTGCTTGCTTGGTTGAGCATATATGTCAATGTCATCTAAAAATTGGAATATTTCGCTATGTTTAATTGGTCCCGTGAAGAAAACCAAATCCTCAACCTGATATTTTTTTGTCAACCGTTTTAAATATGACGGATTGCCTGAACCAACTATATAGTATTCAAATTCAATCCCCTTGTCCCTTAACTTCTTTAAAGCTTTAATGATGTATTGTTGCCCCTTATATTTAACATCGACAGCAGCTACAGTGGCTATTCGGAAACGTCGCCCCGATAAAATGGTTGTATAGCGCGTTGCCAAGTCAATTTGATAAGTGTTGAGTTCCACATTGCTGCAATTTATCTGCTGGCCGCACGTTGGATATCTGTTCTGTAAAAATTCAGATGTAACATATATTGAATATTGGGCTCTTTGCTGTACGCGTTTGAGCCAAAGATATGCAAACGGAGCCAATAGCTTGCCTTTTAAACTATAATTCCATAAAGCATCCCAAGGACAGCCACAGACAACAGTCAGAATCGGTTTATGCTGCTGATGAGCAATCTCAAACGCAAGATTACTGACAAATGACGAGTGTACATGTATAATACAAGCATCACATTTTTCAATAATTGTGTTGAGCCGCGTCTTAAATACATTCCAATTCAACAATGAATTAAATGAATTCATCTTATCTATGAACTGGAACTCAACAGAACCATTGCATATCTTGTCAGAAGAGCCTTTACCTACACGCTTTACCGGAGCGACACAAATCACTTTATCATCGGATCGGGCATATCTGTTTAACATTACAGATATAGGATTGCTGAAGTATGCTTCTCCATCATATTCAACTTCATCCGGAATGCAAAAAAATAGAATCATTGGGTATTTAATGTTGATATCGGCATTATATAAAATTCAGTGAGTGTCAAATATCAACGAAGATTCAAAATCGAAGTGCAAAAACTTTGCTTAGATAAGCAGACCAACCTCACTCCTCTCGGAGGGGGATGCCCAAGCGGCGGGGGCGGCCGAGTCCGCCCCCAAGAGTGAATCGGTAGAAAAAA
>NZ_VSMC01000040.1 GCF_008728965.1 Heminiphilus faecis
CCTCTGGTCTGCGCAGGCGCAGGCAGCGACCAGACGGTCACGGCCATATTTTTTCTCCAGCGTCAGTATGCCCCGACAGGATCTGAATGCTTTTGGAGGATATTGCATGACATGCTCCACTTCCCGATGCAGTTTGGGAAGGGGGTTAAGTGTCAAGCGTTTGCGGTTTAACTGGTTCAAGCCATCTCGCAGAAAGTGACTGAAAGTGAACGAAGTAGCAATTTTGTCATATCCTGGGCTGTCTCAGCTCCATTATGTGCAACCATATCAGTTGCTTATTTCAATGGCAAAGTTAGCGATTGTCAGACAAATAACCAAATTTGATCTGGCATCTCAGCCACTGTAATTATTACCACGGTAATAATTACGGCGGTAATAAAATTTGACAGTTATTCTTCTTCGTAGTAATATGAGTAGTCGATGCCTTTCATGAACATCTCGCGGTCAGTAATACGATCGGTGAGAGCCGGTCTGATAAGATTCTTGATTGAAGCGGAATCTACCACGCTTGCAACCATTGCATCCATATATTCCGATTTCCCGACCTTACTCCAGTCGACACAAAGTTTTAATGACCTTTTCAGCATCATATCTAGCCAGATACGTGTGCTGCGGCCATTGCCTTCCATAAATGGATGAGCCACGTTCATCTCCACATACTTGTCCATAATCTCATCGAATGTAGTTTCCGGCATCCTCTCAATAGTGGACAGCGAAGTAGGTAGATACTGCACCATAGCAAACTGAAAACCACCCTTGGCAATATTCTTAGTACGTATCTTACCGGCAAAGTCATATAATCCACCGAAGAGATATGAATGAATTTGCTGCAGACCCATTACTGTTCCTACCTCAATGGTCGACATCAACGAGCTATCCCACAACTCGTATGCCTTGTCACGACTTTTATTGTCAAGCTGGTCTTCTCCCGTGATTAGCCATTTCGCAAACGCCATTGCATTTCGGCTTGGGGTGGCATCAATGAGAGAAAGTATGTCTGCTTGCGAGAGGCAATCTGTAAGATAACGTTTCCCGTCAGCAGCAGCCATCTTCAGTTGGTTACATTTTGTAACCAACTCGTTTCCGTCTTTTGCCAGACGGTGCTTCATCACTTTCCAGTAATTGCGTGGATTCTTGCTTTCAGTGAGAATTGCAATAACATCTACTACCGAGAAGAGCCACTGAGAGTTAGCGCTATCCCATGCTGCACGCACTTCGCGGTCATTGAAAAATCGTATTGATATTTTGTCGCTCATGATTCAGATTTGTTTATGATCCAAGTGGCATTATTCTTTGCTCCGATACGTGAGAGGATTGCTTTCTCTTTTAGGGAGGCAATGGCGCGATCAACCGTTCGCTTGCTCAGTCCGGTTTTGGTTGCAATGGCTGCGATTGAGATTTGAGGATTCTCTTGAATCATCTTTATTACAGCCATCTCCTTCAGGGAAAGGTGCGCGGTTAAACGCATTGGCGTTTCCAAAACGTCATTTTGGCGTTTAGCGTCCTTTGAAACGTCAGACTGACGTTTATCTTCACTCCATCTGATGTGAAGTGTGCGATTTCGCAAGTCGGCAGGTACGCCAAACACCGCAAAGTTCATGAAGCGTTCAAGTGGCTCAAATGTGCGGTGAATCCCATTGGGGATGTTCTCATATTGAGACCTAACCAACGCATTCCGAAAGAACCATGAATGTTTGGCAAAACTCTCATTGTTGACATCAAAGCCGAAACTACGGAGATACTTTATCAGGAACACGGCAGTAGTGCGGGTATTGCCCTCGCCGAAAGCGTGAATCTGCCAAACGCTTGATATGAATCGGGCGATATGGTTGATCGCCTCCTGTGCGGAATGGCTACTATAATCAAACTTCTTTTCCTCAGAGAAATCAAATGTCATCAGGTCCATCAAATTCCCGGCATTGGCATATTCGATTGTATCACCATCAAGAATCCACTGATTCTTAGTGATATTATATGTGCGGAACAATCCGGCATGAGGCAGAATACCCTTGAAAAGATAGCCGTGAATATGTGCCAACTCCATAGGAGAGAAAGTAAAAGCCTTTTGCGCCAACAGAGCATTGATTCGTTCAGATACACCATCCGCCTCAAGAGTTCTGTCCGCCTCTGCCTTTTCCCGCACATCTTTCTGCTGATAGTACTCTTCAAGTCGATGGCGTACATCTTCAGTGCTTATCTTCCCTTCGATATTCTCTTTAGCTTGCGATACAAGAAAATCCGATGGCGTCAACCCATCAACCTGCTGCAAGCCGATGGCAATAGACCAGTTCTTCGCCCTTTGCACCTTATCCGGCTCAGAGGAACGCAAATACTGCTCAAACTCCTGATATTTATCTTGGTATGCCATGATTACATTCATTAAAGACTTCCGATATTCGTCTGCCAAGCATCAGCCTTCTCTTTATGTCCCTGATCCTCGTGAACTATATATTCGTCAAACTCCGACATTGTTGTTAATTCGAATTCTATTGTCAAAATCGCTGGCAAATGCGCAAATCGAGCGGTATGTTCTATCTAGGTTCCAACCGTCCTTGAACTCAATACGGTTGGCTTCCACTTTTCTCTGCATCAACATACCTTCAACATTTATATGTAATGACATAATAATATAGAGACATCAAAGTAGGTTAATTCATGAAAGGATACTCAGTCGTCATATTTATAATCAGGGAAAGGTATAGCTTTAGTCATCTCAGTCAAATCAACATTCTTAAATGTGGCTATATTATGCAACCGGATGTTGAAATCGTCAATTAACTGGGTATACTTATCCTTAATATAAATGAAATTTTGATGCTCCTTAATCTCATTGTCAATAGGGTCAAAGATGCTTTTAAACTCCTTAACAGCTTTCTTGAAAAATTCTGGAGTGCCAGATCCGAATGACACCATCGTGACTTCAAGCATATATTCCTTTAGTTCGTCCAACAGCCAAGTATACCCCTCCGCCTTTTGAGGCATGGATAAAGAATAAGGAATTGCTTGCATAAGGGAAAGCACCGCATTAAGAGTCTGGAGACAATCTTTGTGATATAACCTTGCGAGGATAATATTGAATCCTTCCTGTTGTTGTAAATTTATGGAATTGGTTTCCTCTCTCTGGTGTTCAAGTTCTTTTCTCAGACTTTCGAGTTGTGATAATTTGTTCCGGAAGTCCAAAACGTTGAAAATTTGGTATCCGATTAGTAAAGTTACAGAAATGCCTATAAAAGCCCCCATAACGCCAATAAATGTTGAAATGTCAACTACACTGGATGCTTTAACCTTAACAAAGAATAAAGCAAGTGTTATTAGCGAAAACGATAAGCTTATAAAGCCACAATATATGCTCAGTTTGTTTCTCATATTCAGATAGTACTTAGTCTTTTCTTTCCATTGCTGCTAATAATGCTTTCAAACCTTTGTTTTCAGGGGTGTCAAGAATCTGAATGTTGTCAAGTGTTCCCAATCTCAAAACATCATCACATATTTTGACTCTATTAAGCATTGGCATAAGAATGGATTTGCTGTGATTGATGAAATCGTGAATTTCCTTTACTTTTGTGGGGATTTTGTAACCGCTTTTACTGCTAGCAATTACAACTCCTTCATCTCTTAAGCCAGCGATGATCTTATTACGGAATGTAGTTTTGTTCATTTCATTGTATCCTATGCGGCTAAGATGACCAATCAGTTCTTTGGTTAAAATGTAATCTCGCATAGGATTATTAATTGCTCTAAAAAGAAGATATGTCAAGATTGCAGTGCGCTGAGCTTCTACTTCGTCATCGCTTCTTTGGTGCGTAACGATATAATTATAGGCTTTTCTATAACAAATTTCAGCTATCTCTTTATCCTCATCTTCGGAAAATGCTGTATTTGATAGAAAATCATTGAAAGTTCTTGGATAATATAGAATTGGGAACATATGGTTCTTTATGATTCCGGCAAAATCTATATTGCATTTTTTATCATAAACAGATTCATCAATGTTTCGAGCCAGTGATCCAGCTATGAAATCTGCAAGTTGGATTATCACGTTTGATTTGCTATCTTCAAACGTGATGTCAAATTCATCAAACAAACTTGGATTTGGATTCCTCTTTTTTGCGTACTCTACGAATCCATTCAGGAACTCGCGGCTGCCCATACCATCATTATGTAGACGAAGTCTGCTAATGTTGGAGCGTAAATGCTCATAAATCCTCTGATAAAGGAATTTATAGAAACTTGTTTTGTATTTGAGTCCTGATTGAGAACTCAGTTTGTGCTTATCAATTACCAAAAGCAGTATATTGAAATCAAGTTTGGCAAGTTTTTGAAGAATCCTTGCTCTTCGAGTATGATTCTTACCTACAGAACTCGATTTCATTTCCCCAGATTGGAATTCCTGCTTTCTGATTATTTCCACTCCAGATTCAAGAGCTTTTACTTTCGACTCCGGCACAAGTATGGCTGCGATGATAAAATGAGAGGATGCTCCTTGTTTTGAAACATCCAAATTCGAATTCCCGAATTCATCTAAATAAACGTGCGTTAGTTCCATTGTTTGACGCTTCTATGACGGTTCTATTTATGATTGGTATTTAGATTGGTGTTAATGGCTGATTTTTTTACAGATTATAGGATTAGCACTTACTCGGGTCTATAAAACTCGCCGCCAGAGATGTCGAAGAAGCGGTCAAAGAAGTCTTTGAGTTTCGCAATGACTGATTTCTTCTTTTCGGCTCTCTTGGCGCCGGCTCCTCCAAATAAGCCCATTGGCGGAAGTATCTCGGCAATGGCAGTGCCGCTCTCTTTCACTCCACCTTCGCGGAATGATTGACTGACAAAATCAAAAGTCTTATCGCGTTTGATGTTTTCTGCGGTGATAATATCCTCAATCTGCTGTTGTTGGCTCTGACGCACAAATTCATGCCATTGGTCGTGAACGTCGTTTTCGGGCGTATGACTCTCGATGAAGTCCTCAATAAGTTCTTTCTTGTTGCGGAGGTCGGGCGAAGCCTCGACCGATTTCATGGCCTTGATAATGATTTCTCGGTCGTGGTTCTCATCTCCGTCAAGCTGACCCACAAGAAACAGGATGTAGTCGATATTGATTTCAATCGACTTCATCAGCTCCATCTCAAAAACGAGGTCATCATTGATGTTTGTCAGTTCACCTTTCTTCGGACGGTATTTGTCGTGCAGTTCATTGTAAAAGCCTCGGTAATCGACAAAATCATCGTCTGAAATGATGTGATTGTCGGCAAATTCATCGAAGGTCACAAGGATGTTGTAAGCCCGAAGTATAGTGCCGAATAGCTTGATAAACTCTTTCTCGGCGGTTTCTCCAAGTATCGGAGTGCCGAGAGGGTATTTTGCGAGAAGTTCCTCAATAAGCTCTTTCCAACCGGGATGATGTTTTCCCTGCTCATCATCATAGCCGAAGAAATAGTCATCAAAAGTCTTCAGTAATATAAGCCCGGCGGCATCTTTGTTGCCGAAAAGTTGTAGGCAGTCGTTTGTGGCCTTTTCAAGATTACGGAAACAGACTATATTGCCATGGTCTTTGATGGAATTGAGTATGCGGTTGGTACGCGAATAGGCTTGCAACAATCCGTGATAACGAAGGTTCTTGTCAACCCATAGCGTATTGAGCGTTGTGGCATCGAAGCCTGTGAGGAACATATTCACCACAATGAGCAAATCGACTTCGCGGTTTTTCATGCGAAGCGACAGGTCTTTGTAGTAATTCTGGAATTTATCGGCCGAAGTGTCGTAGCTTGTGCCAAACATATCGTTATAGTCCTCAATGCACTTTTCAAGAAAGTCCCGGCTCGGCTGGTCGAGTCCGTCGGTATCTTCAGGTGATTCATCTTCTGTGTCAACGTTAGGCGAGTAGCTGAAGATAGTTGCGATTTTAAGCCGCTTGTCGGGCGGCAGGAGTTTGTTGTGCCTCTGTAACTCAGAGTAATAGAGCTTAACAAACGGTATTGAGGCGACTGCAAAGATAGAGTTGAATCCTGTTAGTCGTGTTTTGGCTTTAATCTCTTTGACCTTGTTGCGGTCTTTGGCGGTTGCCACTTCACCGACATTGGTCAGTTTAGAGAAAGTGTAGCTGCGGGCATCACGACGAGTTTTCTGCGCAAAGTGCTCCATGATGTATTTCGATACCAGTGAGATGCGCTCCGGAGCCATCAATGCTCGCTCTCGGTCAATATTGCTCACCTGCTCATCGAGTATTTCATCTTCTTCACGCATGGTGCGGATATAGTCAACCTTAAACGGCAACACATTTTGGTCGCGGATGGCATCAACTATCGTATAGCTATGGAGTTGGTCACCAAAAGCGCCCTCGGTAGTTGTGAACTCGACGTTGCGTATTGCTCCGGCATTGTCGGGAAATATCGGTGTGCCGGTAAAACCGAACATATGGTATTTCTTGAATTTCTTGGTGATAGCCTTGTGCATATCGCCAAACTGCGAGCGGTGACATTCATCGAAAATCAAGACGGTATGCTGACCGTAAACCTTATGTTGCGGATTGCGGGCGATGAAATTGGAAAGCTTCTGAATGGTGGTGATGATGATTCGGGCATTAGGGTCATCGAGCTGCTTTTTAAGCACCGCAGTAGATCCGTTGGAGTTGGCCGCGCCTTTCTCAAAGCGGTCATACTCTTTCATCGTCTGATAGTCGAGATCTTTGCGGTCAACTACAAACAGCACCTTGTCAATCTCATCGAGCCGTGATGCAAGCCTCGCGGTCTTGAATGATGTGAGGGTCTTGCCCGATCCGGTTGTATGCCAGATATAGCCGCCTCCTTCACGCTTGCCGTATGTCTTGGCGTTGGTGGAGGTTTTTATGCGCAGCAGAATTTCTTCTGTGGCAGCAATTTGGTATGGGCGCATTACCAACAAAAGATTCTCCGACGTGAATACACAATATTTAGTAAGAATGTTCAGGAGTGTATGCTTTGAGAAGAACGTCTGAGTGAAGTCCATAAGGTCATAAACAGGCTCATTGTTTTTGGTTGCCCAATAGGACGTGAATTCAAACGAGTTTGAGGTTTGCTTCTTCCCTTTACCTTTGCCATTTTTCTGATTTGCTTTGCTGACGGCATCACGGGTGGTATTGCTGTAATACTTGGTAAGAGTGCCGTTGGAAATTACGAAAATCTGCACAAACTCATACAATCCGCTTCCTGCCCAAAAAGAATCACGCTGATAGCGGTCAATCTGGTTGAATGCATCCTTTATGCTTACACCGCGACGCTTCAATTCCACATGGACGAGCGGAAGACCGTTGACAAGGATTGTCACATCATAACGGTTGTCAAAAGCCCCACCTTCCGGCACATACTGGTTGATGACTTGAAGCGAATTGTTGTGGATGTTGATTTTATCGATAAGCGAGACATTGACAAGAGATCCGTCTGGGCGTGTCCAAGCCTTGACGTTGTCCTCCTGTATGGTCTTGGTCTTCTCAACTATACCCATATTGGGGTTACCGATAAATTCATTGAAGAAGTCAGACCATTCTTTATCTTCGAAAATAATATTGTTGAGCCGTTCAATCTGGTGACGGAGGTTGGCAATCAACTCTTTTTCCGAGGTGATTGTCAGATATTCGTATGCTTGGCGAGTGAGCCGTTTGATGAAATCGCTTTCCATCTCTGCTTCACTCTGATATTGCGCGGCATTGTAATAACCCGGCTCGAACTCGGCAACAACCGTCGATTCCGGATTCTCCGACACCATTTGATACTGCTCTGCCATATATTATGCGATTTGTTTGAAAGTCAATAATTTGTTGCGGTAATATTCATATTGCTCCTTGACAGCTGCTATTTCAGCGGGGAGGCCGGTAGTGAGGTCGTTTACCAGCGTCTCAAAGCGGTCAAGGATGGAAGCAATTTTTACTTGAAGTTCATACTCGGGTACTGGAATTATTACTTTAGCTAAATCAGTACCTGAAACGGAACATATTTTAGCTTCATTAGCATACATCCGTACCTGCTTATGATATTTAAGAGATCGACATACATGAGAAACAAAGTTAGGATACATTTCACTTTTGAAAATGAAACAGGCATCATGCACTGCTGCCGGTTCATCACCAAGCCATGCGAGAGCATTACCAAGATCATCTTTGTTTTCGCCAGCTGCCACTATAACCACATCGTTCTTGTTGGCATATCTCATTTTCTTAGCAACGTCATCATTGATGAAGCCGGGTGTCTTATCTGCATATAAGCCATAATGAGTATACATATCTCCATAGTGAATACATGGGACACCATTATCCACTATGTCTGTCCGAACAAAGCGTTTGCCACGAATAAATGTGCCAATTTCGCCCATAGCTTTCCAAGTAATTTTGTAACTATGCCCCCCCCAGGTAGTTACGTCATCCATCTTTTGCTCACCATCGGTCCCGCAGCCGCAGGCGGAGGGATTGAAGGTGAGTAAAAGATTGCGATAATATTCATATTGCTCTTTACGTGCTTGCAGCTCCGCTTGCAGCTCCGCTTGCAGCTCCGCTGCGTAGTCCGCGAAGCGGTCGAGAATTTTCACAATTTCCTCCTGTACCTCAATGGGTGGAACGGGAATCGAGATTTCTGAAAGGGCCGATTGGGAGATGTTTGGGACAGAGCCAATTCCAGTAAATTTCTTAACTTCAGATTGAAAACGAGTATCTTGAAGAATATAGTTGAGATACGATGGATTGACTTGAATATTTTTTAATACAACAAGCTGAGGATTTATTGTTGCCTTACATGGGAGATTTTTGATTAACGCACATTTACCAACAGATGCAGTTTTAGTAAAAACGACGTCTCCTTCTTCAATCATTATTTCTGGAGATTCATAATATTTATCCCATGAAATATAGGTTGAATTATTATAGTCGATAACTTCATTGACTATATTCGATGGGCTTAAGGATATGGCACCTTCGTTATTTGGAACTATATCTTTTCGTGTGTAACCGCGAAAACCAATTCTACCCTTAATTTCGCATATCTGTCCTAATTGTTTGTAAGGTACTCCGTTTGGACAATGATGATTGATAAGTTCTTGTAGTTTGCTCATATTGTTTCGGCTTCAATTTCTTTGATTATAGCATCGATTTCGGCACGGAGCTTGTTTTCATGCTCTACGATGCGGGCAATGCGGGCGTTGAGCTCTTTTATATCGGTTTGAGGGCGGGTGTCCTCGGCCTCGACGTATGAGCTGACGGAGAGGTTGTAGCCGTTTTCGGCGATGGTAGCGTTGTCTACGAGTGCTGAGAAATGTTTAACTACCTTTCGGTCTGCATATTCGACAACAATAGCATTAATATTATCGGGCGAGAGTTTGTTTTTGTTGCCCTCATGCACAAAGAGTTGGGATGCATCGATAAAAAGGGTCTTATTCTCTTTCTTAGACTTCTTCAAAACAATGATACAAGTGGCAATTCCTACTCCGAAGAAAAGGTTCTGCGGTAGTTGGATTACAGTATCAACATAGTTGTTATCAACAAGGTATTTACGAATTTTTTGTTCATCGCCACTGCGATATAGAACGCCGGGAAATTCGACTATTGCGGCTGTGCCTTCAGTGGATAGCCATGCGAGCATGTGCATGGTGAAGGCAAGGTCGCTCTTGCTTTTTGGTGCGAGAACACCGGCTGGGGCAAATCGGAGGTCATTGATGAGCAATGGGTTATCTTTGCCCACCCACTTTGTGGAATAAGGTGGGTTGCTGACTATGGCATCAAAAGGTTCGTCATCCCAATGGTATGGCTCGAGCAGCGTGTCGCCATTGTGGATGTCAAACTTATTGTAGTTGATGTTGTGGAGGAACATATTGATGCGGCAGAGGTTGTAGGTGGTGATGTTCAACTCCTGTCCGAAGAATCCCTGTTTCACATTGTCGGCACCGAGTATCTTGGCGAATTTAAGCAGCAAGGAGCCGGAGCCGCAAGCAGGGTCGTAAACCTTGTTTACCCACTGGCGGTTGTGGCTGACTATACGGGCAAGCAGTTCGCTGACCTCCTGAGGAGTGTAGTATTCGCCACCGCTCTTTCCAGCATTTGAGGCATACATCGCCATGAGGTATTCATATGCGTCGCCAAAAAGGTCAATCTGATTATCCTCATAGTCGCCTTTCAGGTCGATGCCTCCGATGTTGTTGAGGATCTTAGTGAGTTGTTCGTTTCGCTTCTCAACAGTGCCGCCGAGCTTATTGGAGTTGACATCAATGTCAGCAAAGAGTCCTTTGAGGTCATCCTCGCTCTCTGTGCCGACAGCCGATGCTTCGATAGCCTTGAATATTTCAGAGAGTGTTACATTTAGATTGGGGTCATTCTTTGCTTGCTTACGCACGTTGCAAAATAATTGCGACGGCAGAATGAAGAATCCTTTTTCACGCACAAGGTCCTCCTTGGCGGCAATAGCTTCCTCATCGGAGAATGAAGTATAGTCAAAGTCGGCATCACCGGCTTCGCGTTGCATACGGTTGATGTAATTTGTGATGTTCTCCGAAATAAAGCGGTAGAACAATATGCCGAGGACGTAGGACTTGAAATCCCAGCCATCGACCGAGTTGCGCAGGTCTTCGGCTGTAGCCCAGATAGCCTTGAAAAGTTCCTGTTTCTGTTGGGTGCTTGTCGCCATTGATAATAAAAACGCGAAAACTCCACGAAGTAGCATCTGAAGGCTGACCTAATCGAGCTATGCTCGCTTTGCATCCGCAAAGAATGCCTGTAACGACTACTCAGGAGTTCTCAAACAGTTTTCGGCTCGTGCCGGTTGTATTTTCTATTAATTGGTCATTTTCAGATAGACGTTACTATTCCTTTTACAAAATTACACATTTTATTTGAGCGAGACAAGGCGTTGAGGGAGAAAAAAGTAGCTCTACATTGGGCAAATATGGTTTTTGTCGGGTGTGGAGCTACGATGTGAGGATTATTCCGCCGGGGTGTAGAGGCGTTTCAGGCGATCAAGGGAGTGGGCGTGGCGGAGGGAGTCGCGGTAGGCGATGTCTTGTTGCCAACGGCCGGTTTGCCAGTCGCGGTATTGCTTTGGGAAGTTCTCGCGGTAGAATTGTCCGAAGGCGATGGCTTCGGCGTTGTCCTCATACCAGCGGTCGAGTTGCCCGATACGGTTCTCATAATCACGTCTTGTGTCGGATGCCGAGCGCGACACAAGTATGCTGCCCATTATGCAGATGCCGACAACCAAGCCTACAATTCCGAATGTGGGAAGGTGTAACCGGAACACGTCGCTCCAACTCTTGAAGTTGTCATCAAGACGCTTGCGGTCATCTTCGGAAAGGGTTGCATCAATGGAGGTCGGGATAGAGTCGAGTTGCCGTTCCAATCGGTCATGAAAGATGGCGCGGATAGTCGCCTCGTCGCGTAGCATCATTCGGATTTCACAGGCGTGACCAAAGTCTTTCATCGTTCCGTCATCGTCAAGCAGTGCCTCAAACACCGCTCCGGCAAGTTCCTCGCTCGATTTGGCAGAAGCCTCAAAGCAGCGTGTGGCATCCTCGATGCGTGAGACGAGTTCTGCGAGATTGGCAATATCTTTCTTATCAGGCGTTTCCGGCAGGTTTGCCGAAGATGGTACATTGTCAAATGGGTTGCTCATTATCGTTATTGTTTGTGAGTGATTGTTTTGCGTTAGAGAGTTCGGTCGCTATGTATTTCAGCGCGTCAATCGCCCATTGGTCGCATTGCTTCTGAGTGTTGACGTGGCGTGCTATCTGGTTGAGATTGTTCTTCATGCCGATGAGGTCGCGGAGCCACTGGCGCGTTTCAGGTGAACGATCAGGAATCTTGCGCCGCATAACAATCAGTCGGCAAAGGTGGCTCAATTTTACACCCCGCTCATTCGCTTTCGCCTCCAGTGTCTCGCGCTCGGAGCGTGACAGTCGGAATGTTATGCGTTCCGATAGGTTCTCAACGGGATTGCGCTTGTTTCGTTGCAAGGCAGATGGTTGTTTCTTCATATTCTGAATTTTAGAGTTTTATAATTTGTAGCCGTTCCGGCGTTTCCATTCATCGTCAAGGTCATCGGAACTATGACTGTCACGAATCTCATGTTCGGCATTACGGGAACTACCGGATGGGGCATCTTTTATTCTCGAATTATGCTTTGACTTTGAGGGAGAATAAGTTGGCCGAGATTGCTTTGAGGGAGAAGGTGGAAAAGCCACTCTACTTTGACCCTTTTGGCCAAACAGAATTCACCCCTTTGGCCATAATATGATTGACCCTTTTGGCCCAAATAACATTAACCGCTTAACACAAGAGTTATTAGAGATTTT
>NZ_VSMC01000041.1 GCF_008728965.1 Heminiphilus faecis
ATAGAGAATTAAAAGGGTAAAATAAAATTGACCCCTAACACCAGGACTTTAAAGGGTCAATCATATTATGGCCAAGGTGGGTAAATTCTGTTTGGCCAAAAGGGTCAAAGTAGAGTGGCTTTTCCAGAAGCCAAACGATGCAAAATTTAGGTTTCGCAAAAAAAATTGCATCATCACACGGGTAATGATGTGGTAACTGAACTTTTGCGTCATTTGTCTATATTATGGTTTTCTTTGGCTTTTTGCCGAAAGAAAAATATAGCGTAACGAACGCTGTTCCAGTACATTCGCTACGCTTTTCTCAAATTTACTATTTCGCTATGTGTTTATTTTATATTAGACGAATACCGGTCAACGAGTTCTTTCATGCGCCGGCTTATCTCCTGCGACTGCTTGTAAAGCTCTTCTTTATACTTTTTGCTTGAAGAGCCGTTATCAGTGTTGATGTTAAGGTCAAGCAGCCGTGCATCAATCTCTTCAAGCATTTTGCGGTATTCATCCAATGCAAACCTAAGTTCGGACTCTTTCTGCCCCAATACATTGTCGGCGCCGTCGATGTCATTGAAGTTCAGGCCTTGCAGTCCGGCAGCATAACCTGACAGGTCTGACTTTAGAGACTGCTCGAAAATCTTGGCATTGTATTCAAAATTATTTTCTATGTTGTACCATCCGTTGTGAACCGTCATTTTCAGGGTAAGGCCCGGCACTAAATTGAAGTCTATCCACGCAGAGCACAACTTGTCGCCGGGAAACAAAGCTCTTATCCGCCCCGACTTAATCCGGTCAATATCAGTCTCGAACCTGAATTTTTTGTTTATTACAGGCACGCACGCCACCAAGTGGTCGTCACTTATCTGATCTTGTTTATCGGCTATATATATATTGTAGCATGAATCGGCTATCGCTTCATCGACTGTACCCTCTAAGACAAACCGCTTGTCAAGCACTTCGGGCACAGTCATACGTCCCATTATGACCGACATGTCATCCTTGATAAGATCGGGCCGTATCGACGTCACGCGGTATATTTTACCCTCGCGCATGGCGTTGCCGCTATCGAGGACAAGGGTATAGTTGTCGCGCAGACGCGGGTTTTCTTGATTTTTCACGTTTAGTATCCACATCTCCTGCGAGTTGTCGGTACGAGGCGTTATAGATCCGCTGCCGGTTGTTATTTTAAAGTTCTGCATTTCACCGGGTTGTATGTGCACGTATTGATATCCGCACTCCTTGTCGTCTTCAAAGCACCGTATTACATGCAGGAGCGCGTCTTCGTTCTCACCGCATTTGACCGGTATTATATCCGTTTTTTCTTCAAGCACACCCGTATCGGGATTAATACGCGTATGCTGCGAGGCCGCAAACATGTCGCCGCATTTTTTAGAAAGGCGCTCTAACGCTGACTCAAGCGATTTAGGCTGTCTGACGGGAGCCTCGGAAGCCCCGTTTGCCGATAAGACGGCTGTACCGAGCATAAGCAGTCCGATAATCAGTTTATTCATATCAAAAAATGGATTTATGGTTTAATATCATATTTTACTTTCGGCTATTGACTGTTCGGCTATTTCAATCTCAAGGCGTATACGGCTTAAATAGGCCATAAGGGCCTGTCGCTTCATCAAAGACAGCTCCTCATAAGTGTACTCCAGATTTTCAGGACGAGTAACGGGTATATCGGTCTCCGCAAGGATTCTCGGCATGGCAGGGCCGCCTTCACCGCTACCCATGGGCATGGGGCCCTCCACGGACGGGCGCTCCACAACCTGCGCCACCACTTGCGGCTCTACGGCAGGATCATGTACCACGGCAGGATCCGTCACGGCCGCTTGCGCCGCCTTCTCCACAGCCGGCTTGACCGCCGGGGTGATGACCTCGGCTACAAGCACATCCTCAGCCGGGGCGTCGGCAGCCTCATCCCGCACAGGAGTGTCGGCCACAACCTCGGCCACACAAGGGCTCTCCGCGACATCCTCGGCACTCTGCTCCGAACGCATAAGCGACACGACAACCACTCCGGCCACACATGCCGCGGCAAGCCACGGGGCAAGCCTGAACCGACGCGGCTCCTGCAACGCACGGGCCCTCTTCATGATTTCAGGACGCAGTACGTCCGACGCACGAAACTCGCACCTCGGGCTTAGCATACGCTCTACTTCATCCATGTCATAACGGTCATCTTTCATGTTCGATATATCTTTATAGGGAGTTTTTAACCTTTCAACCGTTCCTGAATATGTTTTATCGCATATCGGTAACGCGACTTGGCTGTAGCTTCAGGTATCTCCAGCAGTTCGGAAATAAGCCTGAAGGTCAATCCGTCATAACACTTCAGCCTCACGATCTCAGACTGCTCCGGCGGCAGGCCGTCAAGTAAAAGTCTGATACGGCGGTATTCTTCGTAAATAGGCCGGTCAGCCTCACATGCCGGTATATCCTCAATCTCGTCAATCGACACCATCGTGTTACGGCGCTGCCTGTGGTAGTCGGCGCATGCGTTGCCGATACTCCTTAGGATGTAGCGGTCGAGGTCTTGAATCGGCCTGCCCTCGCGTATCATACGGAACGCCGCCACAAACACATCCTGTATCAGGTCTTCGGCATCCTCACGCCGCCCTATGCGCATAAAAGCAAACCTGAACAGCCAATCCTGCCGTTGCACGACAAGACTTTCCAATTGCTTTATATGGCGTTGGGCAATAGTATCCATTGCTGTCTGAATCCGTCGGTTTTATTATCCTTTCTATGAAATAGACGGAATTCTACAAAAATAGATTTAAATATGTCATCTTTTTTCAAGACGCCCCCAAAATACATCAATCACCGCAGCATGATATTTATCATAGGTTAGCACCACACTACTTTTCTGCCGTATATGTTACAAAACCCAACTGGAACAATGTCTCAGGCCTGTCATATTCTTGTTTTAAAGCTCCATAATTGTTTTCCAGCCAGTTATAATCGTCAAGTACACGTTTGTTCTCAGGATTGCGCAGATAAAGTATTTTAGTATCTTCGTATATGAATGAAAAATATGTATGAAACAGCGCGTCTTTTTCTTCCAAAGTCATCTGCGAGGTATCAAGTCCTTTTTTCTCAAGCGCCACGTTACGGAATCCGTTCTCTATAAGCATTGAATAGATCTCTTTACCGCTATGTCGATAGCCCGACAGTTCCTCTCTCGCGCATATTCTTATCATACGGTTAAAACCGCCCATCGGATCAGGATGCACAAAAGTCAGTGTATCATCGATGTCTCGTATAAACAGTTTACCGCCTTTAGAAAGAAGAGGTTTTATACGTTTGAGAAGTTTAGACGGATTCTCCATATGCAGCAACAGCATCGATATATGTATGATGTCAAACTTATCTATATCATGTTTTTCACGTATTTCAGCAAGATCGTATCCGAAATCGGCATCCTCACCATTTAAAAGATAAAATGATGCTTTTTCATTTTCAAAATTGGATTTAGCACTTTCTATAGCGTCGGCATTTATATCGATTCCTATTATTTTTCTCACTTCGGGCCGTTTGCCAAACCGGTCCATAGTAAGGTTACCTTCGTTACAGCCTATATCGAGTACCGAAAGCCCCTTACGCCCGCTCAATATTCGGTCATACACGTCGGAGTCAAATTTTTTCAGTATATGCAACTGTGTGTTCAAACGCTCACATTCATGGTCATCATTTATATCAAAGTAATCGTTTTTATAACGGACGTCACCGGGAACGTTGCCATAGGACACCGGGCATTCTCCACGCCCAAGCCGGGTGAGTAGCTCGGCAAGAAGGTTTATAGCTCCGTCAGGTAGCATTTTGTCTATCAGAAATTTCTTCTGCAATCTTCCAAGATGGTACAGAAGCTCATCGTCTTCGTATTCGATATTGGTTATATTTACCGACATCATATCAAGTAAACCCTTCTTGAACAGATTGCTCGCCAAATATACCTCATTTAGAATGTCACCTCGAGGATGAGTAGCGACATTCTCATCAACCACAAGTAAAAAAACCTTGCAACCTCTGATAGCCTTAGGTATTTCAGATGCATGATTGGATATAACGTCACGCTTACCATACCAGCATTTAATGTCGTAACTTTCAAGAAGTTTACATAATTGTTCTACAAAAGCCTGCGATTCTGTCTGGTAGCTTATAAAAACTTCATGGCTCATTTACAAATATATTTATGATTGGACTGATAAAGATAGTTTATAATCATTACATCACCAAATAAATCATTATGTACAGTGACCGAAACACCGGCCATAACGTCCTCTATTAGCCTAATTAGACCAATTAGCCTAATTGCCCCTCCCTTGTAAGTGTTAAAAATGCCCTTTACACCCGATTGTGCATAAATCGGGTCCTCGCGCATATTATCTTTGTGGTTGAAAACACACCCATAAATCCCGCCGTGCTATGAAATTTGACCAAGAATGGAGCGAGGCCATCTCACACCTCGACGCCCGCAGTCAGGCCCGTCTCACCGAGGCCATCCGCCACTATCAGAATACCGACACCATGCCCGTCGACCTCGACCCCGCCTCTATGATGGGCTTTCTCTTCGCCAAGTCCGTCATCGACCGCCGCAAGCGGGTCAACGCCCGGGCCCGCGAACGCCGCCGTCAGAAAGCCCTCTCGACCTCTATTAGACCTATAGGACCAATTAGACCAATTAGTCCTATAAAACCCACAGAATCTACCAAGCCCGCTACTCCTGCACCCTCGTCCCCCGTCACCGCCGACTACTACAAGGCCTTGCCGGGTTACCGCCGCAGCCACTCGCTCAGCTATCCGGGGCAGGAGGTGTGCAACGACTGGGACATGATCGAGGCTTGGCGTCCGCTCATGCTCCGCGACACCTCTTTCCTTCAGGGTCTGGCCGACTACCACCATGTGGGTGTCGACTTCATCACCGGCCACATCCCCACTTACGAC
Source organism: Heminiphilus faecis (assembly GCF_008728965.1). Taxonomy (GTDB): domain Bacteria; phylum Bacteroidota; class Bacteroidia; order Bacteroidales; family Muribaculaceae; genus Muribaculum; species Muribaculum faecis. The sequence goes on from NZ_VSMC01000041.1 coordinate 4,942, forward strand.
ACGTACCTGCTCAACAACAGGCGCGTTGCCGTCGACTGCCTCGAAGACTACCGTCTCGAGTTTGAGCGCTACATGATGTCGTCGATGCTGATGATGGGGCGCAGAAGCCGACGCTTCCGGCGCATGGAGTATTAAGAGTGACTTCAAACACACTCAAATCATTTTGCCACACAAATCCTTGCACAAAGCTACAAATTGTGTGCAACAATCACATTTTTAGGGCAAAATGAAAACCTGTTTAGGAAAAGTTTGTTTATCTTTGCGAAAATTGAACCGGATAAATTATCAACTGTATGGATCATATAAAGCAAGTAGCCAAACGCCTGAAAGGATTGCGCGATGCAATAAACCTGTCAATTGAAGATATGGCGGAACAATGCGGCATTGACACCGCTACTTTGGCCGCTTACGAAAGCGGCACAACCGACATACCGGTAAGCTTTCTACACAAACTTGCAAATACCTGCGACGTCGAACTTACCGCCCTCCTTTTCGGCGAAGAACCCAAGATGAGTTCCTATTACGTGACCCGTGCCGGAAAAGGGGTGAAAGTAGAGCGCACCAAAGCCTATAGCTATCAGGACTTGGCGGCAGGCTTCAGGCACCGTATCATGGCTCCATTCATCGTCACTGTCGAACCGACGGCTGATGACAAGCCTCAGACTTTAAACTCACATCAGGGACAGGAGTTCAACTATGTCCTTGAGGGAGAACTTGAAATATCCATTGCCGGAAAGGTGTTCATACTGCATCCCGGTGACAGCGTGATGTTTGACGCCCGCCGTGAACACGGCCTTAAAGCCTTAGGCGACAAAGCGGTCAAACTCATAGCCATCATATCATAACCGAAACAATATCTACAGTCTTATTATGCTTGAGAAATTTCTTGACAAGACTTCATTCGAGTCCTACGATGACTTTATGCGTAATTTTCACGTCAATGTTCCCGAAAATTTCAACTTCGGTTACGACGTAGTCGACGAATGGGCGGCTAAGGAACCCGATAAACCGGCGCTCCTGTGGACCAACGACAAAGGCGCGAAAATTCAGTTTACATTTGCCGACATCAAGCGCGAGAGCGACAAGACGGCTTCGTTTCTGCAATCTATCGGTATCGGCCGCGGCGACATGGTGATGCTCATTCTGAAGCGGCACTATCAGTTCTGGTTCGCTATCATAGCCCTGCACAAACTCGGTGCCACTGTCATACCGGCCACCCACCTGCTCACCGACAAAGACATCATATACCGCTGCAAGATGGCCGGCATAAAGGCCATAATATCGACGGGCGACAAAGTGGTAATAGATCATATAGAGAAAGCGCGGCCCAAGTGTCCGACACTGAAGGCGCTCGTATCTACCGGCCCCATAATACCCGAAGGATGGTACGACTTCAACAAGTCGATTGACGAAGCTCCCGAATTCAAGCGCCCCGTGAACCCCAATACAAACGACGACGTATCGCTGCTATACTTCACATCGGGCACGACAGGCGAGCCCAAGATGGTGGCCCACGACTTCACATATCCTCTCGGACATATAATCACCGCGAGTTACTGGCATAACCTTAACGAGAAGAGTCTGCATCTGACCCTTGCCGATACCGGATGGGGAAAAGCCGTGTGGGGAAAACTTTACGGCCAGTGGATAGCCGGCGCCAACGTGTTTGTCTACGACTTCGAGAAGTTTGAACCGGTCGACGTGCTCCATATGATACACAACTACGGCATAACCTCATTCTGCGCTCCTCCCACGGTTTTCCGTTTTCTGATACGCGAGGATCTGTCCAAATTTGACCTCTCCACGCTGAAATACTGCACTATAGCCGGTGAAGCGCTGAACCCCAAGGTATATGAGGAGTGGCTGAAGCTGACAGGCATAAAACTTATGGAGGGCTTCGGACAGACCGAGACCACGCTCACCATAGCCACCTACCCGTGGCTCGAACCGAAACCCGGCTCGATGGGTAAGAAAGGACCGGTCTACGATATAGACCTTATAGCTCCCGACGGACGGCCCGTGGAGGACGGCGAACAGGGCGAGATCATAGTGCGCACTCACGGCAAGAAGCCATTAGGTCTCTTCAAAGAGTATCTTCATGATCCGGAACTTACTCACGCCGCATATCATGATGACATATATCACACGGGCGATGTCGCATGGCGCGACGAAGACGGTTACTTCTGGTTTGTGGGACGCACCGACGACGTTATTAAGTCATCGGGCTACCGCATAGGTCCGTTTGAAGTCGAAAGCGCCCTGATGACCCATCCAGCCGTTGTGGAATGTGCCATAACGGGTGTCCCCGACGAAATACGCGGTCAGGTCGTAAAGGCTACGATAGTGCTCGCAAAAGAATATATAAAGCGTGCCGAAGATGCCGGAGAGGAACTTATAAAAGACATCCAGAATCATGTAAAGCAGGTGACCGCCCCATACAAGTATCCGCGCATAGTCGAGTTTGTAAAGGAGTTGCCCAAGACTATAAGCGGAAAGATACGCCGAGTAGCCATACGCGACAACAAAAAATGACAATATCTGTTGTGTAATGTATATGGGGCACTCTGCATATAAACTGATAGCCGTAAAAATAGGGTCAAACGTGCTTACAAGGCGCGACGGCACTCTCGACATAACACGTATGTCGGCGCTTGTGGACCAAGTGGCCGAACTGCATCGCCGAGGCACGGGGGTCATACTCGTGTCATCGGGAGCCGTGGCCTCGGGTAGAAGCGAATTAAAGCTGTCGCAACAACTTGACACCGTGTCGGCGCGTCAGTTGTACTCGGCCGTGGGACAAGCCAAGCTCATCAACCGCTATTACGAACTGTTCCGCGACCACGGCATAGCATGCGGGCAAGTGCTCACGACAAAAGAGAACTTCTCCACACGCCGCCACTACCTCAATCAGAAACACTGTATGGAGGTCATGCTCGAGAACGGAGTGATACCGGTAGTCAACGAAAACGACACTGTGTCGCTTACCGAACTTATGTTTACCGACAACGACGAGCTTTCGGGACTCATAGCCTCGATGATGGATGTTCAGGCGCTGGTCATACTTAGCAACATCGACGGTGTGTATGACGGCGACCCGTCACTGCCCGGATCAAGCCTCATAGCCGACATAAGGCAGGTAGAGGACGCCGCGGCATACATAACGGAGAGCCGGTCGTCGCTCGGACGAGGCGGCATGGCTACAAAATACCGCATTGCCACCAAGGTGGCATCGGAAGGCATAGCCGTCATTATAGCCAACGGCAAGCGCGACAACATACTGCTCGACCTGATGGACGAGGACGCGCAGGTGCCCCGCACTCTGTTTCACCCGTCACAGGAGAGCGCATCGGGCGTGAAGAAGTGGATAGCCCATAGCGAAGGCTTCTCAAAAGGAGTCATACATGTCAATGCGGGTGCGGCCGAGGCCATCACGGCGCCGGCCCGAGCCAGTCTGCTGCCTGTCGGCGTAACACGGGTGGAAGGGTCATTTGATGACGGCGACATTGTAAGAGTCGTAAATCCCGAAGGCAACGTGATAGCTTGGGGACGCATAGGCTACGACAGCGCCACGGCGCTGGCTACTGTAGGCAAACGCGACGAAAAACCGTTTATACACAGCGACTACCTTTACATCGATTGATTCTAAAACCTCAATAACCGTTTATTTATGAAAAGATTCACTGTTTTACTGTTTACATTGGCCATTATCGCGGGTGCGGCGGCCGCTACCGAGAAACTTACCGGCGTCAACAACATCAAGTTCGGATGGAAGCTCGACCGCTGTATTGAAGCCATAGGCGACGTACCGCGCAAGCTGACCACCACCGATGGCGACGATACCAAGTTCTCCTATTCGCCGGCCATGTGGGGACGCATAGAGTGGTCGGGTAGCGTGCTTGATTTCTATAAGGACAAACTGTTTCAGGTCGGTTTCTATAAAAAATCATCAACCGATGACCGTACGGCATTCGAACAGTCCAAAGTCATACTGTCGGCCGCCTACGGGAAATCGGCCAAACTGAAAGGACAAACCGAAAGCTACATGTGGCGCGCGTCAAACGGAAACATAGCCATACTGCAGTATGCCCCGGAGACTGATGAAGAGGGCAAGAAAAAGTATGTGACATACTTGTTTTTCGTAGACAACAAGGAGGTTGTGAAGAAAGCCAAAAAGGCTGAAAACGAACTCCGCGATATAATGACCGGAAAATAACCGCCATGCAACCGCTGACTCCGACATTTAAGGCCGCGCGCAAGGCCTCTCGCTCACTCGCTGCAAAGCGTGCTGACGACATAGACGCCATGTTGCTTGTCATGGCAGATACAACAACAAAAGCTATCCCGAAGATACTTGAAGCCAACGCGCGCGACATGGCACGTATGGCACCCGACGATCCGAAACGCGACCGCCTGTTGCTCACCGAAGAACGCATAAAGGCCATAGCCGACGATATGCGCTCCGTGGCGTCGCTGCCTTCGCCGCTCGGACGTACGCTAAGCTCCGTGACACGCCCCAACGGTATGAAGATTGACAAGGTCACGGTGCCGTTTGGCGTCATAGGCATCATATATGAGGCCCGACCCAATGTCACGTTCGATGTATTCGCGCTATGCGTAAAAGCCGGAAGCGCATGTCTGCTCAAAGGCGGAAGCGACGCCAAGGATACCAACGAGACGGTAGTGGCTATAATGCGCCGCACACTGCGCGACAACGGCTGGGACGAAAACTGCGTGACACTGCTGCCGGCATCGCACGATGCCACCGCACAACTGCTAGGAGCGGTAGGAGAAGTGGATCTGATAATACCACGCGGCTCAAAACGGCTCATAGAGTATGTGCGCGACAATTCTCGGGTACCGGTCATAGAGACGGGTGCCGGTGTGTGCCATACTTACATACACTCGTCGGCTGATAATGCTGTTGCGCGCGAAGTCATATTCAATGCCAAGACCCGTAGAGTCAGCGTATGCAACGCGCTTGACACGGTTGTGGTCGACGCATCGCGCCTCGATGACCTGCCGACAATACTGGAGCCGATGGCATCCAAAAACGTAGATATATATGCCGATGAACGCGCCTACACTGCGCTTGACGGAAAATACCCCCGTCTGTATCGTGCCGCATACGATGACTTCGGCAGAGAGTGGCAGGACTACAAGATGTCGGTGGCTACCGTCGACGGACTGGCAGAAGCCATAGAATTTGTCGACACGCATACGTCGCGCCACAGCGAATGTATAATAGCCGAAGATCCGGAAGCACAGCAGACATTTCTGCGGGAAATAGACGCAGCATGCGTATATGTCAACGTATCGACGGCTTTTACCGACGGCGGACAATTCGGCTTCGGAGCGGAGATAGGCATATCTACACAGAAACTCCATGCCCGAGGCCCCATGGCACTGTCTGAAATAACGACTTACAAATACCTTATAACCGGACACGGACAGACCCGCTGCTAACGTAGCACCTCCGGCGGCATGTCGGGAGTATGGGTCGACAGTATTCGCCATGACTGCGGATACAGATTGTTGGCCCGCCGTCCGAGATTCTTCACGAATCCGAGCGGACGTTTCCTGTACGTAAGCAATACATATCCTTGAGGGGCATCAACAAGCGTAACGGCCTCGCGGCGCAGATAAGAGACAGCCGTGCCGTAATCGACCTCATACGAGGGAAACGCATCGTCGGCAAGAGCGCACGACATGGCAAGAGACTGGGCGGGGATAACATCCCTGCCCTTTATTGTAGCCACTTCAATACCTTTCAGCCGCAAGTCAAGCACTTTCGCCAAGCGTGCGTACATCCTGCGGTCAGGTATTGCAAGCACTGTATCATCTTCCACCGCCCACGCGTACTCATCGGGTCTGCCAAGATACTTACGGCAGGATGCAATAGCCGGCAACATCTTCTCCTGACGCTTCTTCTCCGGCTTCTCACCGCGCACAGGACACTCACCCGGTTTACGGAGCACGGCCACAGTAAGCCCCTCGCCACGCACCCTCCCGGGCAGGAAGTGCATGCACCCTTCCCTCCGGAGAATATTCCATTCATCCGGTACCGGCAGCTCAACCGGCTCGGCACCGTATTCATCCATTATATAACGTACGATATCCTCATTCTCTGCGCGGTTGAAAGTGCATGTGGAGTATATCATGCATCCGCCTGAACGCAGCGCGGGCCACAGATTGTCCACAATCTCACGCTGCCGCAAAGCGCACTCGGCGACAAGAGCGGGAGTCCACTGCGCCACAGCCTCGGGGTCTTTACGGAACATACCTTCGCCGGAGCACGGTACATCGGCCGCCACTATATCAAACTCTTCCTTGAGCTTGCGGAACGCGCGTGTATCGCCACATGACACATACACCCGGTCATATCCCCACTTGACGATATTCTCGCGCAACACCTCCGCACGCGCCCTCACATACTCGTTGGCAACCACAACAGAACCGTCAGGAAGCGCATCGATAGCAGCAGTGGTCTTGCCACCGGGAGCGGCACATGCGTCAAGATAGCTCTTAGGAAGGCCGTCAGACGCCATCAGACGCACGATATAGTCGTATATCATGGAAGATGCATCCTGTACGTAATAAAGCCCCTGATGAAGCGCAGGATCGAACGTGAAGGGCACCCGCGCGTCAAGATAGAAGCCAGAAGGACACCACGGCACACGCGCAGCACCTTCCGGCACACCAACGCGCTTACGAAGATTACACCTCACGCTCACAGAGGGCGCCTCACGCAGCCCATCGGCCAACCCCTCAAACTCACACTGAAACCCTTCAGGCAGCTCCATAATACAATATTTAAAGATTAATATCGTCAGACAATAACATACAAAGATAGCAGTTAGCAATGAGGTGTGAAAGGTAGGGGGTATAAAAAAAGGGTGCAAGCGTTGTGCTTGCACCCTGAAGGGGGCGGTTACCTACTCTCCCACTTTCGCAGTACCATCGGCGTGATGAGGTTTAACTTCTCTGTTCGGAATGGGAAGAGGTGG
>NZ_VSMC01000042.1 GCF_008728965.1 Heminiphilus faecis
AAAAAATCTCTAATAACTCTTGTGTTAAGCGGTTAATGTTATTTGGGCCAAAAGGGTCAATCATATTATGGCCAAAGGGGTGAATTCTGTTTGGCCAAAAGGGTCAAAGTAGAGTGGCTTTTCCAAAGACACCCGTTCCTGTCTCAGCCTGTTCGTTTCGGACAGGCTTTTTTATAGGCAATCTCCTCAAAAATTAGTAAATTTGCAGTCTAAATCAGATAAGTACGCAAAATGACTAAGGCAGAAATTGTAAATGAGATAGCGAAGACCACAGGAATTGACAAGGCAAGTGTTCTCGCGGTGGTTGAGCAATTTATGGTTGTTGTAAAAGACAGCCTCGCACATGGAGAGAACGTATATCTCCGTGGCTTTGGCACATTCCAAGTTAAGGAACGTGCTGAAAAAACAGCACGCAACATTTCAAAGAATACCACAATAGTAATTCCGGCTCATAATATACCGTTCTTCAAACCATCGGCCGAGTTCAAGAAGGAGGTGGGTCAGTGATATGGAACAGGAAAACCAATATGGCGAAAGCGCGGTTGAAGAACTGACGCCCGACTGTAACGACCATTGTGAGGACGAATGTCATTGCCATAATTGTCACGAGAAACAGCCGGAGATTTTCGATGAAAGTGACATCGACCGCATAATAGCCAACCTTAATGACTGGGATTGAGATATGAGATATAAATATTGTCCCGAATGTGGCGCAAAACTCAAAGGACAGCAAGCAGGTGATGATGGGCTTGTGCCGTACTGTGATAACTGCAAGCGGTATTGGTTCGATTCGTTTTCAAGTTGCGTGATTGTCATGGTCGTTAACGAGCTGCATGAGATAGCACTTCTCAAGCAGTCGTATATATCCGACCAATATGAGACATTTGTCGCCGGTTATATCACACCGGGCGAAAATGCAGAGGAAGCTGCAACACGCGAAGTCAAGGAAGAACTTGGACTGACGGTAGAGAATCTGATATATGAGGGCACCCATTGGTTTGACAAGCGAGAACAGTTGATGCACGCCTATATCGGCATTGTCAAGAAAGCAGACTTCTCCACATCGTCAGAGGTTGACGGCGTTTCATGGGTACCATTGGAGGATGCCCCTACAAGGATGTTCCCCGATCGCCCCGGTAACACACAGCATATCCTTTACCGCAAGTATCTGGAGTTGCTGAGAACCAAATAATATTCCGATTGAAAAGTTGAGATTAAAAGGCGAGGCCAAGCAGATGCTTGACCTCTTAATCCTTTTATAGTGCGGGTACTGAGACTAAAATCAGTATCGGCACTTTTGTGAGAGCAAAGTTAGCTCTTTTTTATTGAACGTACAAAAAAGTTACGAGCCTGACCCGTGGAGCCAGACTCGATTTAATCTTGTTTATAGTGCAGTTGGCAGCATCGGGGCCATCCAAATACACTTTCGTATCGCAAAGGTAGTAATACTTTTCCAATACAACAAATCGTCAGCGTTTTTTTCTCGCAAATTTAACAATCTTTTTGAGTAATGACCTTAATAGGTGCAGAAAACATCTGTTTTTTTGTGGTATTATACCTGTTTGGGATTCTATTACAGTACGAATGGTTGGTGTCTTTTTATAAAGGCGCGAGGTAGCAGACCACAACTCATTCCACATATCATTTGCTCTGTTAACTGATACTTGTCTCAGCATATAGTCAACAACACGCAACGCCCCTTTGAACGACTGTTGCTCATTCGCGCTAAAAGACGGACAGGCTTGTCCTGCCCTGATACCTTTTGATAGCGTCATTCCAAATACCACATTACCGTGCGCACAAGCATTGCGGACTTCTCGAATTGCGGTCAGATAACTTTTGAATGTTTCGATAGCAAATTCTCTGAAGTGAGAACTGATAAGACTTTTATCTCTATCCCAAATCAGACTGTCATAAAGAACTTCCAAATTACCGAATGTCATAAATTCCATAGTCTTCCATGCCGGGGCATATTGTCCGAGGTACTTGGCATGATGTCGTTGTATCGGTAATTTATTCTTGATTGAACGATATGCCTCATTCGGGAACTTCCTTATAAAATCACTTGATACAACATTCGGATCGACGAACCATGTAGGGTTTGAATTATATTTATTGGAAAGTTCATAGATGATGGTTGTTCGGATAGCGACCTCAATCCTTGACAAATATTTGTTCAGGATATTCCTCAAATCCATATCGAAATAATACAACGCCACAACATCCTCAATCCTTGTTCCGGGATTAACCATGTGCTGACGTCGATGATCGAGATGAGGATAAGTTTGCTCAAAAGGGAATAGATAGAAACCAAGCCGGTAATAACCAATATCGGCAAGGTACTCTTTAGCCTTAGGTTCATCGGATATGATAACTCCGTGTCGCCTAAGTTTCTCTAATTGTTCATCGAGCGTAGTGGCTCTTTTCGTATATGGTATTTTCCGTCGGGGCATATTATTCGGTCGATTGAAATACAAAATTACAAAATTTAATCGAGCCCTGCTATATTTTTATTGAGGGTCAACGCTTTTAGCACATTATAGCATTTTCAATACACTAATCACAGCACGGATATAGCCGGGATCTTCAGCGTAGCCAATCTTTTTCAGCCACAGCAGATAATTTCCTCCCTTATATCGGTACTGCAATTTTGTGTAGTAGGCCTTGACTGATTCAGTCCAATGGTTGAACTCGTAGTATTTACCTGTCCGTGGATTGGTAAGCCCGAATAGATTGTGCTTGTTGCGGCAGACCGGGGATTTGAACCAGCCTGTTTCAAGTATTGCCTGTGCCAATACTATCTTCGGATATTTTATGCCGTTCTTTTCAATCTCGGCAATCAGGTTTGGAATGGTCAGATCCGGTAGTCCGGAACTGACGGGTGCTTGCTGGAAATGTGACTTTGATGTGGTGACAATGCTTGCAGATAGCGTTTGTGGCATATTTTTTACGCCAATAACCGTCTCCGGGATTGATGATATTTGAGGCAGTGCGCTATCATTCTTATTGTCAGCGTTATATACTCCTCTCTTGTGCATTTCAACCGTCACAGGAGAATCTTTTGTGACGGTGTAAAACTGGGCTGCGGCATACTGTGAACAGAAAACTGCACAAGCCATCGCAACAAAAATGTTCGGAATTTCAAATTTAGCAATCATGTGGGGATAATTTTGAGGCCGACAAGCGGTTACGCCGCAAATTTATAACCTCTAATTCATTGACATGGAAATTCCGAACAAAAATCAGCAGGACACGCTCCCTTATGAAAAACTCGCCCTTTTGGGTATCGACAGGGAGAAAGCTGATATGCTTCCGCAGGACGTGAAGCAAAAATTGATGCAGGGGGAGGTCACGCCTCTTTTGCAGGTGTCTATCGACACCGGGAATGGCATGGTTATCTCATTACCCCTTAAACTCCAGCTCGCGGCCGACAAAGACGGCAATCCCACGCTGATCGCATATCCCGTGCAGCGTGAACTGTCGGTTGACAGGAACAACGAGCTTCGCCTGTCGCAACAGGAACTTGACGCATTGCGCCGTGGCGACGTGTTGCAGAAAGCCATCGACATCAACGGCGAGAAGACTCAGCAGTATCTCCAGCTCGACCCGGAAACAAAGTCAATCATCCACCGCCGCATAACCGAGGTGCAGATTGAGCAGAAGTTGAAGGACATGGAAAAGGTCAACGATATCGAGCTTGGCTCCCAGCAGAAACAGCAGGCACGCGAAGGCAAGCCGGTGGAACTGTCGGTAGGAGGCGAAAAGGTATCGGTCGGCATCGACCTCAAGGAACCGCAGGGCTTCAAGGTCGTAAAAGGCGACCTCAAGGAGTGGGAGCGACAGCAGAAACTCCGCTATGACGAGCAGCACCCCGAATATCTCGGACTGGTAATGACCGACAAGAACCGCTGGGAATATCAGAAAGTTGTCGAGCATGACTCTAAGGAACGTGCCATCAGCCTCGACCCCACGCAGAAAGAGGAACGGAAATCCCGCATCAAACGCTGACACACATGGCAGCTTCAAGAAAAAAAGAGCCGGGCCAACTCTCCGTAATGGATCAGTTCGACCGCATGAAAGAGAAACACCCCGACGCCTTGCTACTTTTCCGCACCGGCAACACATACGAAATCTACCGTCAGGACGCGAAAAAGGTGTCGGAAATTCTCGGTACACCAGTCTCCACGCGTACAGTCGGCAAAGAAAAGAATGTCGATGTGGCATCCTTCCCGCACGAAGCACTCGACACTTATCTTCCACGGCTTGTAAGAGCCGGAATGAGAGTGGCTATATGCGAACAGCTTGAAGACCCCAAGCAGAAGAAAAAGGAGCAGGAGGCGAAGCACGTGGAGACTACATCACAACAACCCATTAACAAAGAATCCGATATGCCAAGAAAAAAGAAAGAAAAGACTCCCCAGGAGGAGCCTGTAAAGACCACAAAGAGCGCGGTCGATGAAACGACCCCGAAAGAGAAGAAATCAGAATCCCAATCCGCCACCCAGGGCGAAGCCGCCGAGCGTAAGCCCCGTGAGCCTCAGATGGTGACGGTCAACGGAGACAAGGTGACACATGGTCACGCTTACCAGAGCAAGACCAACCCGGAGGACTGGTATTTCACCGCCAAGATCAACGGCCAACAGTTGAAGCCGCAGAAGATGGATCCGGCCGACCTCGCCGCCTATCAGCAGAAAGAACTCACGGTGCCGCAGCTCATGGAACGCTACTATCCCACCAAACTCATGCCGAGGGTGCCCGATGTCTCCTATCAGGTGGCGAATGTGCTGCCCGGCCCCGAGGGCAACCTAACTATCGACAAGTTCAATGTCTATAAGGAGACCGACGAGACCCGCGCCGACTACGGCAAATATAAGTTCTACGCACAGGTGGGAGACAAGAAGATGTCAACAACCGCCTCACGCGAGGACCTGAACGCATACTTCGACCGCGTGGCAACTCCCGGACAGCTTGTGGAGCGCAACTTCGGCGACCGTCTGCACCTGCAATCCCACTACGAGCAGTTCAGGCTCCCGGAGGGCATCGACCCCAAAGGTATCCGTGTCGCAAAGGACAAGGAAGATGGAAAGTGGAAGGTGTCGGCCGACCTCGGCGAAGGACGCGGACGCACTTCCCGTCAGGAGCTGTCCTTTGACGACGGCTATTCTCTATTCAAGACGAAGACCGCCACACGCGAGCAGATAGCCGCAAAATATCTCACTGAGGAGATAAACACCAAGCTCGCCGCCCCGCTCTCTATGGAGAAATCAGCCTCCATGAAAATGTAAAACCGTTTCCCAACAACACTTAAAAGAATACCACTATGGCAAAATTAGAATATGACGAGCTTGTGCAGCTCCTTCAGGACGGCAACATCGGCTTCCTCCGCTTCATGCTTGAAAGCGACAATGCGGAGTCTTATCTCGAATGGTGCGAGCTTCACGGCATCGAACCCTCGGAGGAATCCGCCGAGTTCTACTACGATGAGACCGAGATCGACATGATGGAGCGTCAGCTGATAGACGACGAGGATTATGGCATCTGGAACTAACGGCGCGTCCAACAGTTCAGGCCAGCAGGCCCTCGACCGCTTCGCCCAGATGATGATCGAGCGTATGGAGAAGATGAAGGGCTCGGACTGGGAGAAGGGCTGGATCGGCGTAGCCTCTTCCGCCGGCCTGCCCCAGAACATCATGGGACGCAACTACTCCGGCTCAAACTCCTTTTTCCTCCAGTTGCACACGGCGGCGCAAGGCTACGAGCTTCCCGTGTTCCTCACATTCAAGCAGGCACACAACTTCAAGGCCCATGTCCTCAAAGGAGAGAAAGCCTTTCCGGTGATATACTGGGACATGATGGTACGAGACAAGGACGGCAAGAGAATATCCTCCGACGAGTACCGCGCCATGAGCCGTGACGAGCGGAAAAATCTCGACGTGATACCATTTGTCAAGGCGTTCCCGGTTTACAACATCGACCAGACCAATTTCCGAGAGGCACAGCCTGAGAGGGTGCAGAAACTACTCGACCGCTTCAAGGTGCCTGAAATGCGCGACACACAGGGTATGTACGCCCACGGCGCACTCGACCGCATGGTTGCCGAGCAGACATGGCTCTGTCCCATACAGGCCGACCGCAAGGAGAAAGGCGCGTATTATTCCCCCTCGCGTGATATTGTCGTGCTTCCCATGAAGCAGCAGTTCAACAAGGGCACGACTCCGGAGGACATATACCGCGACGGCATGGAGTTCTACTCGACAATGCTACACGAGATGACGCACTCCACCATGACACCCGAAAGGCTCAACCGTGAGGCGGGCGCGAAGTTCGGCGACCCGAAATATGCGAAAGAGGAACTGGTGGCCGAACTTACAGCAGCCATGATAAGCCACTCTATGGGCTTTGACTCCAAAGTCACAGACAACTCGGCGGCCTACCTCGATTCTTGGATAGGCGCGCTCCGGCAGGAGCCGAAGTTCATCGTGTCCGTGATGGCCGATGTCAACAAGGCTTCGGAAATGATACTCGACCGTGTGGACGCACAGCGCATATCGCGCGGCGAACAGCCTTATCAGGCGAAGAACGACCCTCTGATGGCTCCATTGGAGGACGAGATATGCCCGTTCAAGAACGCCGCCATAATCAAGACACGCTCCGGCGACTTCGCCCTGCGTGCCTCATACAACGGTGTCGATCTCGGCATGAAGCCCATCGAGCGTTCAACTGCGAGAATGTATTTCCAGCTCACCGACCAACGCGAGAAAGATATATTCCTCGGAAGCGCGATACGCAAGAATTATGAATCGGAGATAGCCGGCATCGACCGCCGCGCCTCCAAGTCACTCTCAATCGTCTGAAGCAATGGCACCGGCTGACTATAAGGTCAAGTTCAAGGAACTTAAATCGCGTGTGGGTATTGATGATGTCGCCTATTCACTCGGCTACCGCCTCGACCGCAAGGCAGGTGTGGGCCGGTACATCGAGCTTGTGCTGGGCGAGGGACGCGACAAGCGTGACACCATCATCGTCAGCAACCGCCGCGACAAGGCTTCGCAGACTTTCTTCCGGCGGGACGGCTCAAAGGGTGACGTGGTGTCGTTCATACGCGAGAACCTTTCATCGTTCAATGTCATCGGGCTAACCGAATGGCAGAAGATAGCGAAAGTGATGGCGCAGTTCGCCAATATGCCGGAGCCGGATTATGACCGTGACAGGGATTATGTACGCTCGGCATCCGCGCCTCAGGTGTTCGACCCTTCGCGCTACCGTGTCAAGGAACTGGACGCGGCCAATATCCCCCGGCTGTTCGCACAGCGCGGACTGTCGGCAGATACGGTCAAGGCTCTCGCCCCGTTCATTTCCCTTGTGTCCGACAGGCGCAACGAGAATTTCAACGGCTACAATATCGGCTTCCCCTACACGGAAGCCGGGAGCGACAAGACTGTGGGATATGAGATCCGTGGCATGGGCGGCTACAAGTCAAAGGCCGCCGGCACCAATTCCTCAACGGCGGCGTGGGTGGCCGACCTGTCGCACGGCAACAACGGACTCGTGCGTCATGTGTTCTTCTGTGAATCCGCCTTTGACGCTATGGCTTTTTTCCAACTGAACCGTCCACGGTTAGGCGAGGACATCGCCCTTGTCTCCCTTGGCGGCACGTTCTCCGACCGTCAGGTACTGGGCGTTATGGAGCGTTTCCCAAACGCCCGTGCCTACGACTGCTTCGACAACGACCTTGCCGGACGCATCAATGGACTCCGCCTCATGGCTCTTGTCGAGGACATTCCACTCAAAATCACCAAGACGCCGGAGGGCTTGATGGTGGAGGCCAAAGGCAAGAGTTTTCCGGTGTCGCCCGACCGCTCCGCCTACACTCAGTTTGAACCGCATATTTCCGTGCGTTACCGCATGGGGCAGTGGCAGCCGCCTAAGGACTTCAAGGACTGGAACGACTGCCTGTTGGGTAATCGCTCCTCAATCAAGATACTCCCTACCAAACATGACCGTGACGATAACCTCGCCGAGCAACGCGCCTCCGGCTTAAAAATATGACTGACCGATGAAGACTATCAAACCGAAAACAGTTCTGCTCGCTCTTTCCCTCCTTGTCATTCCGGGAGCGGACATGATGGCGCAACAGACCGACCCGACGCTCACGGCGGCGGTAATAGCGCAGACTGTGGAGCTTAACAATATCCACAAGAAGCGCAAGTCAACCCAGGAGAAGATCATCGCGGCTGAAGCCGCCGTGACTGTCGCCCTCGACCGCGTTCACTCCGTGGAGAACAAGATGCTTGAGTATCTTTCCAACGCCCAGGGTGCCATGCAGAATCTCTATCAGATAAAGCGTGCCGGAGAACTGGTGCTGACGGAGATACCCAAGAACTGCGACCTGTTGCGTAAATCGGTGCCGGGCCACCTGAAAGGCACGGCCATAGCGGTGCTGGTGTCCGATGAACTGACTGACGCGGCAGCGCAGATGGCTGCTCTCTATCCCTTCATGCAACAACTTGTCACTTCGGGGAGCTACACCGTGACCGGTGCTGACGGTAACAAGGAGAAACACAAAGTCAACCTGCTCAACTCCGCCGAGAGGTACTATGTGGCAAACGAGGTGGTGACACGTCTGGAGACAATCAACACCGACCTGTGGCTACTGGCGTGGCAGATACGCACTCTCTCATGGAACGACCTGTGGTTCTCGCTTGACCCCGACGGCTGGGCCTCGGTTATGTCGGGAAAGGCTATCGCGGAGACCCTTGTGTGGGAGTGGAACACGATAAAATACAGATAAACGAACTATCAACAACATTTTTTACATGGATACAGAAACAAAGATTATCGGCCGTTGCCCTGTGTGCGGCGGCAATGTGGTGAAGACCTGCAAGGGCTACCGCTGTGAGAACAACACCGGGGAGGACGGCAAGTGCGGACTCTTCATCAACGGGGTTATAGGCAACCGCAAGATGGCGGATGCCGAGGTCGCGGAACTGCTGGAGAAGCGGAGCATATTGCTCGACGGCTTCGCCACAAAGGAGTGGAAGACTTTTCCGACCGTGCTTGTCATGGCGGCTGACGGCTCGATCAATATGGAGTCGGTGGTGGCACACTGCCCCCGTTGCGGCGGCGAGATCCGCGTGGGCGCAAAGGCTTTCAACTGCTCCAACTACCGGCAGGAGGGAAGCCCCTGCGACTTCGTGATATGGCGCAATATCGCCGGGCATCTCATGACGCTCGATGAAGTGCGAGAGATATGTGCCGATGGTGTCACATCCCACGAGGTCGAGATGTTCGGCGAGAATGGCTCTGTCTATCGCCGCAAACTCGGCTTATCTCCCGACAAACTAAAGGTTATCAAGGTATGAAGCCGGGAACGAAACTCGCCATACTGCTCATAAGCTGTGTGGCTATGTGGGGCGGCATAGGATATGCCTTCCACTACTTCGGCCAGCCGTCGAAACGGGCGCAGTCGGTGGCGGAGAAGGCACTGATGGCCTCGGTGGATAATCCGGAGTCGGTAAAGGTCATAGCGGTCAGCAAGCCTGACAGTGTGTTCGGCCGCAACTACATCAACAACGACGAGAAAATGGCGATAGCCATGTCGATGATGAAAGTCAACGAACAGGTCATGTCCCGGACAGACGGTCTTCAGAACCTCGATTTTGAGGACAACACCGTTTCCGAGCTTGTCGGCCGCCAGATGTCGGCGATGTCCGCTCTACGCTCGATGGTGGGCTTTGAGACTCCTGACGCTCCACGCAAGCCGTTCTCCGGCTGGAAAGTGAAAATAGAGTATGAGGCTCTGTCGGAAAGCGGCTCTCCATACCGCTCGGAATACTGGTTTATCCTCGACCGCGACGCACAGTGCGTCGTAAACTCTTTTGAAATACCTCTTTTATAAATCCCTAAACTGAATACAACGATGAAAGAACTACTTGATCAGATCGAAAAACTCACATCTACATTCCTGAAAGACGCCGCCTCCCAGCTCGACAAGGGCAACAGGGCTGCCGGACTCCGCGCTCGTCGCGCATCCCTCGAACTGGAGCCGTTGCTTAAACGCTTCCGCAAACTCTCGCTGGAAGCCGCCAACAACAAGGCTGAATAATCCGCCCTCGATAGGACAATTTCTTTGCTGCCAAAAACCGGGACTCCCTGTGCGTGAGCATGGGGAGTTTCCTATTATTTAATCCAACCTTTTTTCAGTACCCGGAATGAATAAAAAGGACTATATATGATGAATGGAAAAGCCACTCTACTTTGACCCTTTTGGCCAAACAGAATTTACCCACCTTGGCCATAATATGATTGACCCTTTAAAGTCCTGGTGTTAGGGGTCAATTTTATTTTACCCTTTTAATTCTC
>NZ_VSMC01000043.1 GCF_008728965.1 Heminiphilus faecis
AAAAAATCTCTAATAACTCTTGTGTTAAGCGGTTAATGTTATTTGGGCCAAAAGGGTCAATCATATTATGGCCAAAGGGGTGAATTCTGTTTGGCCAAAAGGGTCAAAGTAGAGTGGCTTTTCCACTCTCCGACATTTTTGTCTGTGACAAAATTCATTTCCTTTATCCGGCCCCTTACAATCAGCTCGGATTTGACACGGTTGCGGCGCGTTTTTGAAATCCTTTCGCCTGATGCGCCTTGCGCGCCGTAACTTGTGACGCACAGATACATCTGCCCGTTCTCAATGGCCTCGCGGTTGCGGTCAATGGCTGCAAGAAGGCGTGCCAGCTCCGCACCGTTGCCGCCCCATGGGGAGTAGAACATATCTTTCCGGGGAACGAACCTGAACAGGTAGGCGGTGGAATCCTCCTGTTCGCCGGCCGAGAGCGTCAACGCCGGCACAATGGCAAAAAACATCACCAGCAGCAACTTTACCTTATTACTCATATAGCGTATTTATTTTCGGTTTCGGATAAAAAAGGACATCGGCGATGCAGGCGGACATAGAAACTCCATGTTCCGGCACACATCGCCGACGGATATGACGGTACGCTCCCACGCCAGCGGGGGAGGGATGTATTAATTTATTAAATTTTGAGGAAACCGAAGAAAATTCTTGGCGAATGCTATCCGTAATGCATTGCCAGTTAAATGGTTTTTTATATATTGACGCGCGACACCAGAGAGAGTATGCAAATTTTTATAACATGCAAATTATCAGCGCACTTTTTCAATAATTTACCCGGGAAACCACAGCATGCAAAGCCCTGTTCCACCATAAACGTAACAATCCCCTCGCAATTCTCAAGAGCGAACAGGGTGCGGCTTGATATATTTCCATTGCTGCGCATATCAGTTTTTTGCAAACTTTTGCTATAATTGCAAAATTACATAAAAATCCTCAGATGGCAATGGTATTATCGTTATATATACAGGACCGGCGCATATAATTTCGAATTATCTTATTTGCATTATCTGAAGTGTACATCAACGGAGTCTATGACCTTATATAAGTCTGCCGAAGGTTCTATTGAGGGGTGTACCGCCGGTGATGCCGACATACGTGAACACGAGAAGTAGCTTTAAAAATAGACTGTTTATGGCCCGGGCAGAGCCGCCGGTCATTTTTCGGCGGCTTTCGCGGCTATGGGAGCGCTCATCGGTGAGGCATAGCTGCGCGCATAGTAGTCGTGCAGCTGACGCGTCATGCGTTTTACGACTCCGGCATGCTTCGGGTCGTTTGCCAGATTGCGTGTTTCCTGCGGGTCCTTCTCGTAGTCATACAGTTCATAAGCCAGCACTTTCGCTTCGTCAAAGGGCATGTATGTCTTGAAGCCTTTGGTCCACTCCACGAGGCGGTAGCGCTTATCGCGCAGTGCGTAGCCCATTATGTCGTTGGCGAGTTCGTCGGCCTTGCCTTTTAGGTCGGTGTCGCTGCTGATGGTATAATTTTCGGTTGTAGTGCGGCTGAACTGGCTTATGGCATAATCCTTTATCTTGTCTTTCGGATTTTTAAGCACCGGTACAAGGCTCTCTCCGTCGAGCTGCTGTGGGTATTCTGTGCCGGTAAGGTCGCATATGGTAGGGAATATGTCGAGAAACTCCACCACGGCGTCTGTACGCACACCGCGCTTCATGCCCGGTGCGGCTACTATCAGGGGCACACGGGTAGCCTGTTCGAAGTTGGTAAGTTTGTTCCACAGACCGTGGTCGCCGAGGTGATAGCCGTGGTCACCAAACATGACGATTATCGTATTGTCGGCAAGGCCGTTCTCGTCAAGCGCGTCGAGGAGCTTGCCTACCTGTGCGTCTACATAGGATATGCATGCATAGTAGGCGTGCAGAAGCCGCTTCTGTGTGTCGGTGTCAAGCCTGCGGGTATCCATATAGCTCTCAAAGGGCGGTATGTCGGAGTAGCCCTTTACCTCAAGCGAGTTGTGGTAGGCATACTCTACCGCATCGTCGGCCATGTTCTGAAACTCGGCTACCGGCATGGCATCGCGTTCATACAGGTCCCAGTACTTCTTGGGCGCGCAAAACGGCAGATGCGGCTTTTTGAACCCTACCCCGAGGAAAAACGGTTTGCCCTCCTCTTTTAGTTTTTTCATGGTCCTGACGGCTTCTTCGGCTATGACTCCGTCGACATAGCCGTTGTCAGGCACATCGGCGCACTCTGTGGCCACTCGTCCGTTGGCGAGTGCGTAAGTGGCGCCTTGCGCTTTGACATAGGGCCTGCTCCATGACATGGGATCGTTACGTACCGCCTTGTCGGTCAACGGGTGATATACCTTACCTACGCCCACCGTTTGATAACCGTTATCTTTAAGCGCCTGCGGCATCGATACTATGTCGGGGTTATTTTTGCGGAATGACCCCATGAGCCACCATACTCCCGTGTGGTCGGGATTAAGGCCGGTAAGCAGGCTCGACCGCGTGGGACCGCTTAGAGCCACCTGACAATAAGCATTGTTAAAAGTCACTCCGCGCGATGCGAGATTGTCAAATGCCGGAGTGCGGGCTATTTTGTCGCCGTAGGGCGATATCCACGGTTTCATATCGTCGATGGCTATGAAGAGCACATTGGGTCTTGCATCGGGAGCTGCGTTTTTATTGTCTTGGGCCGACGCATACATTGAGGTCATGGCAAGGGCATTTACGCCACATAATAAAAAATTAAATTTTTTACCGGGTTTCATGATTATATTTAAAGTTTTTATTAGTTTTGTACGAAGTTAGTGCTTTTAAACGAAATTTTTTAAATTTCAAGCGAAATAAAACACTTTCATATAAAATTGAGGTCCATGCTAAAACATTTCATTGCAATTATAGGTACACTATTATTGTCGGCTGCTGTTTCGATTTATGCACAGACACTTGATGCCGATGCGCTCAAGTCTTTTTCACCCTCTACTATAAGAGAGGCGTTTGAGATATGCAGATACGTTAAACTTACCGCGCAGCAGCAGATAAAACTCGCCGAAGCCATAGATGCTGAAAATGCCGAATTCGTGCGTCTTGTTGCAGCTGACAACGGTATTATGTCGGTGAAGACCCGCAACCGCATGCGCAAACTTCGTGACAGCGCTCTCGCTACAATTCTCGACCACGAGCAGCTTGCCCAGTATTACCGTGGAGTTTATGACGCCGAGGCCAATGCCGAGGGTATAAGCATAGCCGACCGACTGCAGAAAAAATATGATCTTACCGACCAGAACTGGAAGTTCATACGTATAGCATTTTATAAAATAGGTCTTGAGTCGCGTGTTATAAGAAAACTGATGGCCGATACTCCTAAGAAAGCCGAGGCCGCGATAGCCCGGCTTCGCGAGGAGCAGCTGAAGAGCATCGAGGAGAAGGGTGGCATACGTGTCAATCCTGACATGACGGTGGTTTATGTCAGGGAGTTCAAAGCCGATGCACTGCGTAAAGAGTGACGCCATGGAACTGTATACACCTTTTGCCAAGCCTTTTTATGTAATGACGAAGCCGGCAGGCAGCATGTGCAATCTTAACTGTAAGTACTGCTACTATCTTGAGAAGTCCAACATATATAAAGATGCCGCCGGTGCGCGGCGCTTCCTTATGGATGACTCCATGCTTGAACTTTTCATTGAGCGCTATATCAATTCGCAGAGCATGCCGCAGGTGCTGTTCACATGGCACGGCGGGGAGTCGCTCATGCGTCCACTGTCGTTTTATCGCCGCGTGGTGGACCTTCAGCGCAAATATGCCCGCGGAAGAGTCATCGACAACTGCATACAGACCAACGGCACTCTGCTCACCGATGAGTGGTGTCGTTTTTTCAAGGAGCATGATTGGCTTGTGGGCGTATCGGTCGACGGCCCGGAGGAGTTTCATGACGAGTACAGACGCACGCGTCAGGGCGCGCGCACCTTCAATAAGGTCATGCGCGGTATCGACATGCTCAACCGGCATGGAGTGGAGTGGAATGCCATGGCTGTCGTCAACGACTTCAACGCCGACTATCCGCTCGAGTTCTATCATTTTTTCAAGGAGATAGGGTGTCGGTATATTCAGTTTGCTCCAATAGTGGAGCGTATGCTGCCTCATGATGACGGACGGCATCTTGCTTCGCCGTGCGACATGGCCGGCGCCGAGCTTGCTGACTTTTCGGTGACGCCGGAGCAGTGGGGCCGCTTCCTGTGCACGATATTTGACGAGTGGGTAAGGCATGATGTCGGCCGCTATTTCATCCAGCTGTTCGACGCTACTCTGGCCAACTGGGTAGGGCAGGAGCCCGGCATCTGCTCGCTCGGCAAGACATGCGGCCACGCTCTTGTGCTTGAATATAACGGCGACGTATACTCCTGCGATCACTTCGTATTTCCTGAATATAAACTGGGCAACATAGAGTCGCAGTCGCTTGTTGAGATGGTTATGAGCCGGCGTCAGACCGACTTCGGGCTTGCCAAGCGTCAATCGCTGCCCCGGCAGTGCATGAACTGCCGCTTCCTTGACATATGCAACGGCGAGTGCCCTAAAAATCGATTCGCCATGACCGCCGACGGAGAACCGGGACTCAATTATCTGTGCCGGGGCTATTACAGCTTCTTCGAGCATGCGGCGCCCTACATGGATTTCATGAAGGCCGAGCTTGAAGCCGGGCGTGCCCCGGCTAATGTCATGAAAGCCCGTATAACAGGCGCTGACGGCGTTTTTTAACAATTTAACCGTCAAATGTGGGCTATGTATGATTTATTTGTTTAACTTTGTGGAAAACCAATAATAAGTTAACCAAATTATATCAATTAACATGAAACCTTACGTAGTAGGTATCGATATAGGCGGTACCAACACTGTATTCGGGATTGTAGATGCACGCGGCAATGTGATTGCCAGCAGTTCCATAAAAACCGGTAAGTTTGCCGATGTGAATGATTATGTAGCCGACCTTAAGGCTGCTCTGACATCTTTGCTTGAGGCTCATGACGCTGTCGACAAGATAGCCGGCATAGGTGTAGGTGCTCCTAACGGCAACTATTTCTCGGGATGTATCGAAAATCCGCCGAATCTTCCTTGGAAGGGCAAAATACCTTTTGCTCATCTGCTTCATGAAGCGTTCGGTGTGCCTGTGGCGCTGACCAACGATGCCAATGCGGCAGCTATCGGCGAAATGACATATGGTGTGGCCCGCGGTATGAAAGATTTTATAATGATTACTCTCGGTACGGGTGTGGGAAGCGGCATTGTCGTGAACGGACAGCTTGTGTATGGCCATGACGGTTTTGCCGGCGAACTCGGACATGTTATCGTGAAGCCCTCCAACGGCCGTATGTGCGGTTGTGGTCGCAGCGGATGTCTTGAGGCTTACTGTTCGGCTACGGGTGTTGCCCGTACTGCGCGCGAGTTCCTTGAGATACGCACCGATGCGTCACGACTCCGCGACATTCCCGTCGAGGAGATAACTTCAAAGGATGTGTATGATGCCGCTGTGCTCGGCGACAAGCTTGCCAAGGAGATATTCCAGTACACCGGCGAGATTATGGGCCGTGCCTTTGCCAATTTCGTGGCATTCTCCAGCCCCGAGGCCATAATACTCTTTGGCGGTCTCGCACGTTCCGGCGAACTTCTTATGAAGCCTATCAAGGAGGCAATGGACCGCAACATGCTCAATGTATTTAAGGGCAAGACAAAATTGCTTCTTTCCGAACTCAAGGAGAGTGATGCCGCAGTGCTCGGCGCAAGTGCTCTCGGCTGGGAAGCGCGTCAAATACCCGCTCCCCCGTCAAGCCAGTCTATAGTATTGGAGGCTTAAAAATCAAGTATATTTATGGCGCGTCGTATATCTGTGAAAGTGCGACGCGCTTTTTTATTTTTATAGTATGGCTGATAATTATTTGGAACGCAAGATGGAGGAGTACCGCTCCGGAAAATCCACCGGATACCGTACTCGGCTCACGCCTTCGGGCGACAGGCCGGGGCAACTGTCGGTTAAGTTTCCTCCGAGACGTGTTTTTGTCACCGGCGGCGCTTCAGGCATTGGCAAAGCTATTGTAAAAGCTTTCTGCGATGCCGGCTGCAGGGTGGCTTTCTGTGATATTGACGCCAAGGCCGGCCGGGCAGCCGCACAAGCTCTCGGGGCTCAGTTTCACCCTGTGGATGTGGCTGACGTGGCTGCCCTTGAAGCGTGTGTGAACCGTGTCATAGGGTCATGGGGCGATATTGACGTGCTTGTCAACAATGTGGGTGTGTCGGTATTCAAGCCTATTGATGAAATGACGGTCGAGGAGTTTGACCGCGTGCAGCATGTCAATCTAAGACCCGTGTTTGTGACGTCGCGGTCGCTTGCCTTGCATCGTAAGGCTATGGGTGAGCCGCATTACGGACGCATAATCAATATCAGTTCCACTCGCTACCTTATGAGCGAGAGGGGTACGGAGGCTTACACCGCGTCAAAAGGCGCCGTGTCGTCGCTGACCCATGCGCTCATGATGTCTATGGCTCCTTACGGCGTTACGGTCAATTCCATATCTCCGGGATGGATATGCTGTGACGGCTACGACAGCCTGACGGATGCCGATCATAATCAGCACCCATCGGGCCGTGTTGGACGTCCCGAAGACATAGCCCGCATGTGCCTGTTCCTGTCATTGCCCGACAATGACTTCATAAACGGCGAGAATATTGTCATAGACGGGGGCATGACCCGTAAAATGATCTATGTGTAATCCGGAGTCCGGCTAACGGTGAGGTAGAGGCGCCGGTAGTACGGTGCCCGCATATCCGCATGGCCATACAAAAGGCCATCCGGGTCGCAGCCGGACGCCGTGGTACTGGCGTCCCTACCATCCTTATAGCTGTTTGGCAGCCGCTTTTTATATGGCGTTGTTTGATGCTAACTTATATGACAACGGGGCTGAAACCGTATGGTTCAGCCCCGTTGATATTGTTGTATTTTACTCCCACTCGATTGTTGCCGGTGGCTTGGAGGATATGTCGTAGCATACGCGGTTGACACCCTTGACTTTGTTGATGATGTCATTGCTGACTTTGGCAAGGAAGTCGTAGGGCAGGTGGGCCCAGTCGGCTGTCATAGCATCGGTAGAGGTTACGGCTCTCAGCGCCACGGCACGTTCATAGGTGCGTTCGTCGCCCATGACGCCAACGCTCTGCACCGGAAGCAGTATCGCTCCCGCCTGCCATACCTGATCATATAGTCCCCAGTCGCGGAGCCCCTGAATGAATATGTCGTCGGCGTTCTGCAGTATGCTGACTTTTTCGGGAGTTATATCGCCGAGTATGCGCACCGCCAGTCCCGGTCCGGGGAACGGATGGCGCTTGATAAGGTGTTCGGGCATGCCGAGTTCGCGGCCTACGGCGCGTACTTCATCCTTGAACAGAAGTCGCAACGGTTCACATAGCTTGAGGTTCATCTTCTCGGGCAGACCGCCTACGTTGTGGTGGCTCTTTATGGTGGTGCCAGTTATGGAAAGCGACTCTATGCAGTCGGGGTAGATGGTGCCTTGCGCGAGCCATTTCACATCTTTTATCTTGTGGGCTTCTTCGTCAAATACGTCAATGAATCCTTTGCCGATTATTTTGCGTTTGCGCTCGGGATCGGTCACGCCGGCAAGTTCGCCAAAGAACTTTGCCGAAGCATCAACTCCTATCACATTAAGTCCGAGGCACTCGTAGTCATGGAGTACATTTTTGAACTCGTTTTTGCGCAGCATGCCATGATCGACAAATATACAGGTGAGGTTTTTGCCTATGGCCTTGTTGAGAAGCACTGCCGCTACCGAGGAGTCTACGCCGCCGCTTAGTCCGAGTACCACCTTGTCGTCGCCGAGTTGCTCTTTAAGCTGTGCCACGGTACTCTCTATAAACGATGCCGCGCTCCAGTCCTGACGGCTACCGCATATGTCGACTACGAAGTTCTTCAAGAGCTGTGTGCCGTCGGTAGAATGATATACCTCGGGGTGAAACTGCACGCCCCATGACTTCTCGCCTTCAATCTGATAGGCTGCTATGGCCACTTTATCGGTCGAGGCTATGATCTTGAAATTGTCGGGAATCGATGTGATGGTGTCGCCGTGGCTCATCCACACCTGCGACTTTTCGGGCAGTCCTTTGAGCAGAGGATTGTTGTGGTCAAACTTCTCAAGATGGGCTCTGCCGTACTCGCGCGAACCGGCCGGCTCGACAGTGCCGCCGTTGCTGTAGGCCATGAACTGGGCGCCGTAGCATATGCCGAGCACCGGATACTTTCCGCGTATACGGCTCATGTCGATTTTAAACGCTTTCTCATCATAGACTGAGAAAGGGCTGCCTGAAAGGATGACACCTATCACCGACGGATCGTCGTGAGGAAACTTATTGTAAGGCAATATCTCGCAGTAGGTATTCAGCTCGCGCACGCGACGTCCGATAAGCTGGGTGGTCTGCGATCCAAAGTCAAGAATAATGATTTTCTCTTGCATAAAGTGTGAGAATTTTGTAATTTTTACAAAGATACGAATAAGCCGAGCGCAAATGCAAATTTATTTTCAATTAGCCGAGCGTGTAGAGTCAACAAGCAAGTGCAAAATTAAGTCAATAGTTTGAAGAACTCAATACGAGGCGCTGAGAAACCTAATTTTTCTCGCGGTCTTCTGTTGATTTTTGCTTGTATTCTGTCAAGTTCTGCC
>NZ_VSMC01000044.1 GCF_008728965.1 Heminiphilus faecis
AAAATCTCTAATAACTCTTGTGTTAAGCGGTTAATGTTATTTGGGCCAAAAGGGTCAATCATATTATGGCCAAAGGGGTGAATTCTGTTTGGCCAAAAGGGTCAAAGTAGAGTGGCTTTTCCAAGTAGCGCCAACTGTTGATTAAATCGTAGAATTGTTCTCCTGATTAATTTTAAGGTCAGTTCTACGCCGAAATTTTATTATAGTGTTATCCCCGTTTGTGTTTGCTTGCCACCACATTACTGAACTGGTGAGTTTTGTTACTTTATAATAATAGTTTCCGGCCCAAGGATCTTCACTGTCAAGTTCACCCACTAAAGTCAAATCCAACAAAGGTTGATTGTTCTCCATATATCGGATACTCCAGTTGTATTCTTTGTCGAATAATGGTTTGCCGTTTGCTGTCAGATAATATGTGGTGATTTTTCCATAATGACCACCATAAGTCCCCTCAGTCAAATCAGGAGCGGCAGTTATATCGTAAATGCAGTTTCTTTCAGGAGTTTGCGAGACAACCTCCCATTGCCCGGCCAAAAGATTCAAGTCGATGATTTCCACATCATCCTCATCGCTGCAACCGGCAATGCCAAATGAAATAAGCGAGAGTAACAGTGAGAATAAAAACTTATTCATAATGAAGAGATTATTAGTTTAAGATAAAACGCCGAAATGCGCCTTTTATTGCGATACAGATGGCAGAATCGGACAAAGTACCTATTCGGTTAATGCCTCCATATCGCTACTAATGCACATAATTATTGTCTTTAATGGAGCATCCTGTGCAGTATATTGGATAGCCATAATTTCCTTCGATGTACGGATGTCTGAAATAATCATACAAGGCATCAAATTCAGTATGAAGTTCAGCGTTTTGGTCAATGGCTGAATTGGTAAGGAGAACGATTTGTGTATTTTTTAGGTTCTGTTTTTCAGTTCCAATCATAGATGGTCGAGATATAATGGCCCTGACTTCAGGATATGTCAAATCGCTGCCAATGACAAAATATGCAGTGGAGCCATAAGTTTAGACTTGAATCGGTGTTCCTGTCTATTATAAGGGTCGAGCTATCTGTGGTGCCGGTGTATACTCCAATATAATTTTGCAAGCAGAGGTGATGTGACTATCACCTTGCAAGCCTGCCGAGTCAGTAATAATATGCTTGCCATTTGCCGATTTATTATTGGCAGAACAGGTTGTAAAGGCGATTGCTACCCACAACATGATAAAAAATCTGAAAAATCCCATATATTTGTTTATTTATCTTATCCCAGCTTGTTGCGGAGTTTACGGACTTCGGTCTTTACAAAGCCCATAATCTCTTTCCCTAAAAGGAATTGTTCAGTGGCGAACCAATCGGGGTTGCCGTTGTCTTGCTGAGTATAATTTTTCTCGGAGTTGTCTATTGCATCCTGGAGACGTGCCGGGTCTCGTTGATAATCAAATCCACCTGCGATTTGTTTATTGACATACGCCTTGACAGATGGTTGTTTTTCAACATCTTCTCTATCCGGCCTGTCTGCATAGTGATGGTAATATAGCCATACTTCAAAGCAGGGGTTACTTTGCGCGACATTCCATGCCTCATACGGTTTAGCCTCGCTGTATTTCTCAGTTATCCGCGCGTTCATAGCCCTGCAGAAGTTTCTGAGAGGTGCTATCTTACCCTCTTTCTCCCATGAATCAGTGTCTATCGCAAACCATATTTTATCTTGTTGGAGATAGTCAATCGTATGTTTTCTTGTATCGCCAAGCAAGATACGCTCGGCAAGCTCCATCAGTTTCAAGGGGTCTGTGCCTTCTTCAGGAGGTATGACAATCAATTCAAGATTGGAGGACAATCCTTCAAAAAAGCCGAAATAGTCAGGCTCAGAGCCTTTCCCCTCACAGACTATATAGATCTTGCTGGCATCTTTGGTCGGCTCACTCTTGCTGTAATCTTTCCTGCGTGTAATCATATCACCATTTCAGATCAGAAAGGTTAGACAGGAACGGTATGCCTCCATAGCGGCCATTGAGATAACCGTTCTCGATGTTCGCGGTCTTGTGGATATTATAGTCGCTCAACGGATAAAGCTGTGTTGACTGGTCAACATCCTTCTGAGCGAACCATATCTCATCGGGGCGGAAAATGGATTGGTCAAGCAGACAACTCTCATGTGTGGTGAATATTATCTGACCTTTGGCATCACGGTTCTCCGATATTTTACTCATGAGAGTCTTTATCATTATTGGATGTATGCTCCTTTCTATCTCATCTACAACGAACACATTGTCACGTTTGAGAATGGCATAAAGCAGAGGCATATATTCTATAAGCCTACGTGTGCCGTCAGACTCCATATCCATTTTCATCTCCACATCATCACCATTATAATTGGTGTGTACGGCAATAAGTGTCTTTATATAAGGCACGCCATCCTCGACAACGATGTTTGAAATCTCATTGTTATGCGTCTCCATAAGCATCTGTGGTGTGCCTGGATGCTCTTTAGCGGCGTTGATAGCCTTTGTCATGGTAGTGTTGCCACGCACTTCATCCTCATTCAGAATCTCTTTGCGGACACCAAGTTTGGTTATGCCCGTTTTAAGTTCCGGCATGATTGAATTTACGAGTTCCGCAAACTCACTGTCTCCGTCAAGCACATGGGGAAGATAGCCTATCCGCATAGTTGGCAGTACAACCTGCAATCGTCTGATCCAGTCGTATGCCTCCTTTACAGCCGGTAATTCTTCGGGGTAATACTTACCGAAGAATGACAGGGCGAGCATATCCGGACGCACAATCCTGTTCATCGCGTTCATAAAGACCTCGATGAAATCATCCTTGCCACCGGGACGCAAATAATCGCCGGAAACATTTATGTCATTATCCTTACGGCTGAATATCCTTATGTCTTTACTTTTCTGACTGAGAAGCAATTCCTCCTCAAATACTTCCTGACGGTTGAAACGCAGATGATAATAGAATATCTTGCCCTCGGTAAAGAACTCGACAGCAAGTTCAGACGGAGTATTCTTTCCGTTCTCATCAAGTTTGAAATAGAGATCTTCGGCAATATCCGCCTCGCCCATCTTCTCGGCCCCGACCAATGATTTGAGCAAGGCGATACATTTGAGTAGGTTGCTTTTGCCCGCACCGTTTGCTCCATATATGGCACTCATACGCAATGCGGTCACATAACCACAGTCCATTTTGTGCCATTCGTGGCTATGGCTCTTGCTTGACGGGAAAGTGTTGAACTCAACCGCGTTCTTAAACGACATGACATTTTCTGCTGCGAATCGTAGTAGCATGGCTTATTCCGTTTGTTATTCACGGCAAAGATAGCAAAATATATCCATTTACACAAGCTATTGCCGATTAAAACATTATATTCAGTTAAATTTTAACGTAATTATTGCAAACTTGGTTCATTCAAAGCTGACGGAGCACCCTTATCACTGCACGGATATAGCCCGGATCTTCGGCATAGCCAATCTTTTTCAACCATAGCAGATAATTTCCGCCCTTATATCTATATTGTACTTTTGTGTAATATGCTTTGACCGATTCAGTCCAGTGGTTGAACTCATAGTATTTGCCTGTGCGTGGATTGGTAAGCCCGAAAAGATTGTGCTTGTTGCGGCAGACCGGGGATTTGAACCAGCCTGTTTCAAGTATTGCCTGTGCCAATACTATCTTCGGATATTTTATGCCGTTCTTTTCAATCTCGGCAATCAGATTTTTAATGGTGAGAGGGGGCAAATTATCAGCGGCAGCTACTTCCTCACATGATTTTCTCACCATGCCAGCATTGCGAAATGCAATTTGTATAGAGTCAGGATATTTCACTGTCATAGCCAATTCTCTACTCTCTGTATATCCCACGTTTTCAGGTTCTTTGGTATTCACTACGGCTGGAGGAGCCTCAATCGGTGTCTCTTTTGTGATTGTATGAAACTGAGCCATTGACACAGAGGGAACTGCAATCATGGCTACTGTAATGAGAAATGTGTCCAAAGTGCTCATGTACGAAATTCTTGTAAAATAATTTTGTCATCGGCAAGTGGTTGACACCACGAAATTAACCCCCAATAATAAACCGCATGAACAATTCGGACACAAATTTTTCAAATCAGTTACCTTTCGAGCAGTTGGCAAAACTCGGGCTCGACCGTGAAAAGGTTGAGAAATTGCCACAGGAGGTAAAGGAGAAGCTGATTAACGGAGAAGTGACACCTCTTATGGAGGTCACGTTACCGGCCGGGAATGGCATGGTTATCTCATTACCCCTCAAACTCCAGCTCGCCGCTGATAAAGACGGCAATCCCACGCTGATCGCATATCCCGTGCAGCGTGAACTGTCGGTTGACAGAAACAACGAGCTTCGCCTGTCGCAACAGGAACTTGACGCACTGCGCCGTGGCGACGTGTTGCAGAAAGCCATCGACATCAACGGCGAGAAGACTCAGCAGTATCTCCAGCTCGACCCGGAAACGAAGTCAATCATCCACCGCCGCATAACCGAGGTGCAGATTGAGCAGAAGTTGAAGGACATGGAAAAGGTCAACGACATCGAGCTTGGCTCCCAGCAGAAACAGCAGGCACGCGAAGGCAAGCCGGTGGAACTGTCGGTAGGCGGCGAAAAGGTATCGGTCGGCATAGACCTCAAAGAGCCTCAGGGCTTCAAGGTCGTAAAAGGCGACCTCAAGGAATGGGAGCGACAGCAGAAACTCCGCTATGACGAGCAGCACCCCGAATATCTCGGACTGGTAATGACCGACAAGAACCGCTGGGAATATCAGAAAGTTGTCGAGAATGATTCTAAGGAACGTGCCATCAGCCTCGACCCCACGCAGAAAGAGGAACGGAAATCCGGACTAAAGAGATGATTGAATGATCTCACAAAAGACAAAGATGGAACGGATGTCAACCGAGTACAACAGATTGAAAGCAATACATCCCGATTCTATCATACTATTCGATACAGAAAAAGGCTATGAACTGTTCGGGCAAGATATTGAGGTCGGCAAGAAAATACTGAACCTTGATACTAACCATTTTGCTCCTGAGCTTATGGAAGATTATCTGTTCATGCTTGTCAAGAGCGGTAAACATATAATTATCAACGATGAAATAGATGTGTATGAAACAAAACTGAATAGCAAACAAGAAGCACATAACCCCATAGATAATACCGATATGCCAAGAAAAAAGAAAGAGAAGACTCCCCAGGAGGAGCTTGTAAAGACCACAAAGAGCGCGGTCGATGAAACGACCCCGAAAGAGAAAAAATCAGAATCCCAATCCGCCACCCAGGGCGAAGCCGCCGAGCGCAAGCCCCGTGAGCCTCAGATGGTGACGGTCAACGGCGACAAGGTGACACACGGCCACGCATACCAGAGCAAGACCAACCCGGAGGACTGGTATTTCACCGCCAAGATCAACGGCGAACAACTGAAGCCTCAGAAGATGGATCCGGCTGACCTCGTCGCCTATAAGGAGAAGGAACTCACCGTGCCGCAGCTAATGGAACGCTACTATCCCACGAAACTTATGCCGAGGGTGCCGGATGTAGCCTATCAAGTGGCAAATGTGCTGCCCGGACCCGGCGGAAACCTGACCATAGACAAGTTCAATGTCTATAAGGAGACCGACGAGACCCGCGCCGACTACGGCAAGTATAAGTTCTACGCACAGGTGGGAGACAAGAAGATGTCAACAACTGCCTCACGCGAGGACCTGAACGCATACTTCGACCGCGTGGCAACTCCCGGACAGCTTGTGGAGCGCAACTTCGGCGACCGTCTGCACCTGCAATCCCACTACGAGCAGTTCAGGCTCCCGGAGGGCATCGACCCCAAGGGTATCCGTGTCGCAAAGGACAAGGAAGATGGAAAGTGGAAGGTGTCGGCCGACCTCGGCGACGGACGTGGACGCACTTCCCGTCAGGAGCTGTCCTTCGACGACGGCTATTCGCTTTTCAAGACGAAGACCGCCACACGCGAGCAGATAGCCGCAAAATATCTCACTGAGGAGATAAGCACCAAACTCGCCGCTCCGCTATCTATGGAGAAATCAGCCTCCATGAAAATGTAAAACCGTTTCCCCACAACACTTAAAAGAATACCACTATGGCAAAATTAGAATATGACGAACTTGTGCAGCTCCTTCAGGACGGTACAATAGGCTTCCTCCGCTTCATGCTTGAAAGCGATAATGCGGAGTCCTACCTCGAATGGTGCGAGCTTCATGGCATCGAACCCTCTGAAGAATCCGCCGAGTTCTACTACGACGAGACCGAGATTGACATGATGGAGCGTCAGCTGATAGATGACGAGGATTATGGCATCTGGAACTAACGGCGCGTCCAACAGTTCAGGCCAGCAGGCTCTCGACCGCTTCGCCCAGATGATGATCGAGCGTATGGAGAAGATGAAGGGCTCGGACTGGGAGAAGGGCTGGATTGGCGGAGCCTCCTCCGCCGGCCTGCCCCAGAACATCATGGGGCGCAACTACTCCGGCTCAAACTCCTTCTTTCTCCAGTTGCACACTGCGGCGCAAGGCTACGAGCTTCCAGTGTTCCTCACATTCAAGCAGGCACACAACTTCAAGGCCCATGTCCTCAAAGGAGAGAAAGCCTTTCCGGTGATATACTGGGACATGATGGTGCGAGACAAGGACGGCAAGAGAATATCCTCCGACGAGTACCGAGCCATGAGCCGTGACGAGCGTAAAAATCTTGACGTGATACCCTTTGTCAAGGCGTTCCCGGTTTACAACATCGACCAGACCAATTTCCGTGAGGCACAGCCTGAGAGGGTGCAGAAACTACTCGACCGCTTCAAGGTGCCTGAAATGCGTGACACACAGGGTATGTACGCCCACGGGGCACTCGACCGCATGGTTGCCGAGCAGACATGGCTCTGCCCCATACAGGCCGACCGCAAGGAGAGCGGCGCGTATTATTCCCCCTCGCGTGATATTGTGGTGCTTCCCATGAAGCAGCAGTTCAACAAGGGCGCGACTCCGGAGGACATATACCGCGACGGCATGGAGTTCTACTCGACCATGCTACACGAAATGACGCACTCCACCATGACACCCGAAAGGCTCAACCGTGAGGCGGGCGCGAAGTTCGGCGACCCGAAATATGCGAAAGAGGAACTGGTGGCCGAGCTTACAGCGGCCATGATAAGCCACTCTATGGGCTTCGACTCAAAAGTCACCGACAACTCGGCGGCCTACCTCGATTCATGGATAGGCGCGCTCCGGCAGGAGCCGAAGTTCATCGTGTCGGTGATGGCCGATGTCAACAAGGCTTCGGAAATGATACTCGACCGTGTGGACGCACAGCGCATATCGCTCGGCGAACAGCCTTATCTGGCGAAGAACGACCCTCTGATGGCTCCTTTGGAGGACGAGATATGCCCGTTCAGGAACGCTGCCATAATCAAGACCCGCTCCGGCGACTTCGCCCTGCGTGCCTCATACAACGGTGTCGATCTCGGTGTGAAGCCTATGGAAAAGCCACTCTACTTTGACCCTTTTGGCCAAACAGAATTCACCCCTTTGGCCATAATATGATTGACCCTTTTGGCCCAAATAACATTAACCGCTTAACACAAGAGTTATTAGAGATTTTTT
>NZ_VSMC01000045.1 GCF_008728965.1 Heminiphilus faecis
ATAGAGAATTAAAAGGGTAAAATAAAATTGACCCCTAACACCAGGACTTTAAAGGGTCAATCATATTATGGCCAAGGTGGGTAAATTCTGTTTGGCCAAAAGGGTCAAAGTAGAGTGGCTTTTCCACCTCCCACTGCCGCTACAAAGGTAAATTCCACAAGCAACTGCACCAACGGAGGCTGACAGAATACTTATGCTTGTACAATCATAAGTGATAGCCGCTGTGCCCGACACAACAAAATAAGTTTTTTTACGTTATATATTATATAATGCTTGGGTATATAAATTTTTATTTGTACCTTTGCATCGCTCATCTGTAAACAGAAGGAGTTTCGAGGCTCGGTTTATCAAGGCATAAATCTGAGCCTTGTGTTTTATGGTGGGGTAAATAAAGATTGTATTTTATACTATAGTATTTGAGGCAATCTCTTACGATATTTCTTTAATATCGCCTTCTCCCCATATTCTCGATTAAGATAATACGCTGTAAGCAAGAAATAGCCTTTTGAATCACCATGCTGAGACTCAAGGACTATAACATATTTATGGGTCTTGTTATAAATATATGTTTTGATTACATCTTTACGAGCTTTCTTGTCGCGTTCTGTTGCACTAAAAATAATGACACTATCGTCAATTTTTTCTTCTATGTGAGGTCTTATCCAATGTAAGCGTTGCGAACGATGAATGTCAAATACTCGATGTTTAACTCTCTTTCCATCCTCCTCAATTTCAATTTCTTCCGTGGTAAGATGAGTAAATTCTCTGTCCATATCCAGTACCCCATCACTTTTTAACGGATAAATCCGCTTGCCTCTGAAGATAAAATTTGGATTATCCGTTATATCCCTGTCAAAAATCCCTCTCAAGGAATTGTTCCGATCTCTGTCAGACATAAACGCAATGTCTAACAAATCGGGATATTTTTTCAATTTATTAAAAGGCATCGCTTAATGTTTAAGAGAAATATAAAATAAATTCACCTTCTGTGCAGAGAGCGGAGAGGTACAAGTTAATGATACGTATGAATGGCTTTCAATGTACTCAATAATTCTACGCTTTGCGACAACTTTCCCTTCAATGTTTCCGGTTTTAATCCGCAACTTGTAATTTATTGCCCCCATTAAGACATCTGCCAGTTGAAGGAAAACACTCTCATGAGAACGGATAAATTGAAAATTGCCTATCGAAGCATTATATTTAAGTATGTCCTTTAACTTGTGCAGTTTCATTTGGCTACAGGTATCCTTAATATCAAAATAGATATTATGTAGCGCAGCCATATCTGTTTTATGATGCAATAATTGGAAATACATTCTGAAATAAAAATCATTGTATGTATATTCCGCCCGACTTTCGTCTATATGTGACTTGTCAACGACTACCGCCCGAAAATTCAGGCCGGATACCGAGAAAAAATATTCTACCAGTTCTCGATACATTTGATATGTCTTGTCGTGTATCCCAGTCCACTTCCATTCGCCATTAAAGGCATATTTTGTTTTGATAGCCTTTAATTGCTCTCTAATCATTTTTATTTGATTAGAGGCTACACTTACATACCCGTATATCATATAAGGACACCCATCATTTGGTAAATGGGTGCTTTCATCGCAATATATATTGAATGTCTTGTTTTTTTGTTCCATAATAGTATGCAAAGATACTACAAAAACACATATGAATCAACTTTCTATTGTGATAGTGATTGATAAAGGTTATACTGCTCAAAATTACTGTCTGCGCATTTCATATCTGGTGATTTCTCTCCCTGATTCAAGTATATGTTGAAAATCTTGAGATATTACAGAAAAAGATCCCCAATCGCCGCCTTTTGGCGGCCGAAATTTTTGGCAAAATCAGGGCTGGCAACTTCATCGCGAGGTCGCCAGCCTTTTCTATATTACGACTTGGCTAATGTTATTTCTTCTTGTTAAGCCACTCGTCACGGCGTCGTCTGCACTCGCTGAGAGTGTCTGCCACACAGGAATATAACTCTCCATCGGTGTGGCGGTAATCATATTGGTAGTGTTTCTTTCGCCGTGAGCGGTAGCCGGTGTAAAACACTTCGTATTGTTCTGTGCTGGGAGTAGTGGTTGTGCTTACTCCGTTTGCGGTCATTCTCGTTGCCATAGTGTTGCTGTTTAGTATTCTACAATAAGTATCCGATATTCAAATGTCATATCGGGGGCGGTTATCTTCTTTTGTTTAAGCCACAGATGATGGTTGCCAAAGCCATATACGAAGTATCGGTCAAGGTCGTACTTGTCGGCAAAGTCGGCTACTATCTGCCGTAGCGTTTTCTCGCTGTCGGCATAGAGTATATGGTTCACAAATTCTATGATGATTTCGGCTATCTTTTCATCAAAGATGATAGTCGGGTGTTCAAATGTCACGTTCATAATGGGTGGGTATTGTGACCTGCGCCATTGCTGACGCAGGTCGGATTATACATTTAGGCAGTCATTCGTGCTTTGATTAGCTGGGCATTGGAGTTTACCAAATCCACAATGCGGTCGTGGTATGGGGTGTTGAGATTTCCCTTGCCGTGGCATTGCACCACTCTGAGGGTCTGCAAATCAACCTCCACGGTTTCTATGATTCTGTCACCAATCCTTGCGGACAGCACAAGAGACTCTGCTTTTGTGTAGTAACCAGCTCCGAACACGCATATATTCTGCGCTTTGCCTTCCTCATAGTATTCCTCGATGCTTTCAAGAACCTTGACCGTTATCTCGTTGTCGGAGATTACCAACCCGAAGAATTTGGACTTCATAGCCTTGAAATCGTCCTCACGCTGTTTCTCCTCCAGCAGTTTACGCTGTTCACGGTCACGCCTTTCAGCTTCCCATCGGCGTTCATTCTCAGTGCGCTCCTTCATTCGCTTGGCTTCTATCCTGCGCATCGCCCTGTCGTGTGCGTCTATGAAATCTGCGGGGCAGATGTTCTTCGGGTTGCGTATGTCGTGCCCCAGATTGTTCAGCATTTGCAGATAGTCACACCACAGTTTAAGGTTGTTGATTTTGTAGTGGTGGCGTCTGGCGATGAGATATGATGCCCAGAGCATCTCGGCGTTGTGTGTGTTGAGGATAAAGTATTTCATATCCTCAATCTCTCCGGACTTCAAAAGCGTTTCAATCCGTGTATCGGAAAGCACTCTCTTGAAAAGCAGCACGGGTGAGATGCCGTAGAAATCGCCCTTGAACCCATTGCGTCTGAGCTGTGGGATTGTGCGTATCAGCGGATAGACTTCGCTCCACTTGCAGACATCATCATAAAGGCTGTTATAGGGGCGCACCTCCATGTCGCTGTATAACGACCACTGGTCGCAGTAGTAGGAGGGAAATGTGCGGAGCAATGCCATGTCGGTCACTTTGCCGTCGGGTGAAATCCAACGCTGTACCACCTCGGTGCAGTAAAATTTCATCGGCTCTCCCTTTTTGCTTGAATAGTGAGCCTGCGCCACCCTGATTACCTGATACCCCCGGCAGGTGGTGAGTATGCAGAAATACCGTACACCCTTCTGAGTGCGTCTGCGTGAGTCCTGCACTTTCAGTTCCGCTCCGCAGTGAGGGCAGATGCAACCTTCAAGGGTGTCACACAGCGTGCCGTCGCCGCTTTTCCATGAGTGTCCGCAGTCGGGGCAGGTAAGCATACCGCTTTTGGCTCGGTATGCGATATGTTCAACGCAGTTGGTGTATGCCCACTCGGTCTGCTTGGGGGATATTGGTCGCAGGGTTGCTGAAAGTCGTGCGACCTCTTTCTGTATTATTGTCTTGGGTTTCATAGCTGTAATGTATTAGAAGTCAAATAGACTGCGTTGTTCAACTTGGGGTCTGTTCTCTGTCGCCTTCTTGGATTGCGAGGGTCTGCGCATCTTGGACGCTTCCTCGTCACGGAGTTTTGCGATGGCGTCCTGCCGTGCCTGCTCCTTTTCCTCCTCAGTGAGTTCTACCGTGTGGTTGACCACCACTTGGCAGTTGATTGGTTTGCCAACCTCTATCTCGTTTTCTTCCCAAAAATGGACTGCCATTCCGAAGATTTCATCGTCCTCGAACCCGTTGCAACCGCTTTTCTGCACTTGGTTAAGGATATATGTAACGCAGTCATCCATTGACTTTGAGGGATTGGCATACTTGACGGCGAACAATACGTCACTCTTTGCCATATTGTCAAGATAAGTTCTGATTGTGTCTTGGAACGCCATAGTTCCTTTCATTGAGTTCTGTGCCATAGTCGTAAATGTTTAGAAATTTGTTATCAGCCAAAAGATTATCACCACTGCGGAGATTAGGGAGATAACCCACCCGACACCTCTGCATATCGGTTTGAGTATCACCATAAGCACCAGCCCGACCACCGCTCCGATGATAACAGCCATCACCCTTGCAGTCCGTCTTAATGCGGTATGAGCTGGTGAAGGTGTGAAGCTCGATTTTCTATTATGTCGGTTATCCTGTGTCATAAGGCGATATTTTTTTTTAACCTCAATGCGTCTATTTCGCAGTATGAAGTATGTTCGCTCGATAACACCACAGCGTGACGGGAGCAAAGGGCTGTTCGCCGGCGGCTGAAAAATACAAGCTGAGCGACAGCAGGGAGCGAGGTCTGGAGATTTTTCAGTTGTCGGCAATAGAATAGCCCGTCCCGGCACGTTATCCATACCGAGCGAATATACTCCGTGCTGTGATATATGCGATTGCCGGGGAGAAACATAGAGCCGCGAGTGCCTTTATGGTGACACAGGATAACCGGCATAACGGAATGTTAGTCCGTAAGAAAAAGAGTGTGTAATGATTCTGATTACGGTAACCCGTGACGTGTGTTGCCGTAATCAGCGGATGTGGCGCAACCTGTAAAAAGACAATGCTGGAGCGGGCGTAAGGAACACGGGGTGACGGAGACGACGGGGCAGGTGTAGCGACACTCGTGGCGCAACCTGCGCTGGCGATCCGTCACTCGGTGTTTAGCCCGCTCTAATCCGTGGCGATGCGGTCTGCGGCAGTGCCGGACTCGCTCCAAAACGCCGCCGACGGCATAGCCCGAAAACCGTCATGCCGTTGCGCCATATGAATATTTCGACAAACGAGTAAAAGAGCAACGATATAAAATAACCTGAATTTCAATAAAATTTTGTACCGTTGCATCTGTAATACCACTGAATTTATGGCAATTGATTTAGATTACATAAGACATTTGGCTGGATACAAAAGGACACAGTAAGACATAGCGAAGATACAGCAGGACACAGTTCAAAATTACTGAATAATGAGCCGATACATAAATCAATCATGATTCTTATTCAAACTATCGGTGAAGACTGGTTTTCAGCCAATACTTTGTGCGAGGTAATAGGCTTATCTTCAAAAAGTTCCTTTATTAGAAATTATATCAAACCCGCAATAGAGCATGGTCTGCTGACACTTGAAAATCAAGATAAGCCCAATGTTCCAAATCAAAGATACGGCTTGACCGTGAAAGGCAAAGCTCTATATTATGAACACCGTGACAGCATTCAAAATGACCCTCAAATAGTGCAGGTTGACCCTCAAAATGGCTCTCAAAATGACCCTCAAAAAGATGCTGTTGTCGGTGCAATAAAGAATAATAATAGAATCAGTCGTGCAGAGCTGGCCGCTATTGCCGAATGTTCCGAAAGCACGATAAAGAGGCGTTTGAAAGAATGGAATATTGCATGGCTCGGTCATCCCAAGACCGGACACTGGGTGCATATAAAAGACATTCAATAACGTTCAATAACGGATATTGAAAGGAATTTTTAACATCAATGATTGCTGTTGGTCAGACTATTATAGCTATCTTTGTGTTGTAGATATACGAAGAACATTGAAATTTCCGGGTGTGCAAAAAGGGAACATCCATGATTTTCAAGAATTATAAAGCATTGATAGACAAAGAACTTAACCCCTGCCGAGATAAATCTCTCCGGGGTCACTATTAAAGACCACAGAAAGTGGAAAACCGTTGAAAATCAGACATTTTCAACGGTTTTTATTTTTGCACAAACCGCAAAAATCGGCATATCTGAGCACTCTGCGGTGTAAGAATCGGGAATAGATTTTGAAAATTCAAAATTTACACCCGAAGACTTGCCAATCTTCTGACTGACGCATAGTTACAGACACACGACTACCCCGAATACACCCCAATTTTCGCCGATTTTCCATAAATGGGTTCGGGCACCACTCCATTTATAGGTAAATCATTGAAAACTACGGGTAAAGAATTTCAGACCCCACTAAAACGAGTCAGTATCTGCGCTCAAATGCAGGTGTAAATTCTGAGGAAATCTTTTTGCTGGTCTCGATTCTTACACCCGAAAAGATCATATTTCGCTGATATTCAAATTTCTGCACCATAAGAGCACGACATGAGATTATTAACTTTATGTCAAAAAAGACTCTTATGTATCAAGCGAATTATTACACGCTGACCTTTATGATACGAAAGGCTCAGCAGAAAAAATCCGGGGAAACTCCGATTTTTGCTCGCATAACCGTTTCCGGCCAGCGAGCTGAGTTCAACATCAACCGTAGTGTCGACCCTGACAACTGGAACGCCGCCAAAGGACTTTCCTTTGGAAAGTCCAAGAGAGATATTGAGCTCAACAAGTATTTGGACTCAATCCGTGTCCGCATAAGCGAGATTCATGCCTCGCTTGTGAAAGATGAAGAGGCAATCAATCCTCTCATCATCAAGCAGCACTTTCTCGGTAATGCCGAGGGGCCGAAGATGCTGTGTGCAGTGTTCAACTATGTCAACGAACAACACAAGGAGAGATTCGACCGTGGCGACATCTGCGATGGTACATACCTGCGCTGGAAACGCTGTGCCGAATATCTCGCTGAGTTTATTCAGAAGCGAGTGGAAAAGCCACTCTACTTTGACCCTTTTGGCCAAACAGAATTTACCCACCTTGGCCATAATATGATTGACCCTTTAAAGTCCTGGTGTTAGGGGTCAATTTTATTTTACCCTTTTAATTCTCTAT
>NZ_VSMC01000046.1 GCF_008728965.1 Heminiphilus faecis
ACTTCAAAATTATCTATGAGTACCTCCGGCAGGATGGCTCGAAGCAGTTTTTCCGATTTCATGATGCAAAGGTAATACTATACCACGATACATCCACGTCGCCCACCGGGAAAATCCGCTGACCCGAAATCATCAACGGCCCTGCATAACGGCTCCCAATTCACAAGATCTGTTGATTTCTCAAAATTAAATAATTTCGGATTGAGCCATAATTTACACGACAGTCTACTCACACAAATGTTGTCAATTCACGGCATATATGTTGCAGAGATTTAGTCTGATAGTACTTATTGAGTCAATCTGACCGAGGTAGGCTTTGGTATTGTATCGAGGCATATGGTTTTAAGGCGATTAAGGTCATTGACGGGACGTCGACGTTTGATGCGGCGATTCACAAGCTTGAACACGGCTTCGGCAGCCTGATTTCGGGTCAATCCTGAAACATTGCACAGACGTAGCACAAAAACGTTGTCCTGCATGATGCAGCGCACCGTATCGTGCAACGGGGTCGAGGGTGTGCCCTCTTGAAAAAATCGGGTAACAGCCAACGGAGCATGCTGTGAGACTGTCGGCAAAGCATTTTCAGCTTTAATGTCGATGCCTGATGGCGCCCCCTCCGGCTTGATTGTCGACATCTTGGAGGATTGCGGCACCGCCTTTGCGCGACGTCGGGAGCGGCGCTCGCGAGCACGCATGTTGGCCCGTTTACGTCGGTCAATAACAGCTTTTACCATAAGGAAACCCATCATCGACACCGGGTCAAGGCGGTCGGGTATCGTATCGTTGGCCTGATACTCTTTTATAGCCTCGGTAAGCAGTTGCTGTCGCTCCTCGGGAAGCAGCGATATGGCAAGTGACCATTCGCTGTCAAACTTGAATGTCTTTTTCATGTAGTATGTGCGGTTAAAATTGATTTCATCACAAAGATAACACCTCAAAAACGCGATGTCAAGTCTTCCCGTATACTTTTCTCAGGCACTAACAATAACCGGATGCGATTTCGAACCTTCCTACCGTATTTTAAAATGTTAGGGCCAGAATTAGAAAGCCTTAGTTTTTCCGGTTGGGCCTCCGAAAAAAAGAAAATACTCGCTGTAATTACAATAACATCTGAAATAGTATTTTTTAATTTAGATAATGGCAGAGAAATTGGACGTATTTCCGGAGTGGATGCCATTATGCCTAATGTAATCTATTTATCTGACAAATCTTTTCTCACCATCGGTAATTATATACAGCTTTGGGAAATTAATGAATGACTAATTTTTGTGTCATCCACCTCAACTGCTGCATCCTCATATGTAAGATATATTGGACTATAAGAAATCTAAAAAGATAAATTACATACCTATTGCAATACAATGGTCGTTGTTAAAAAGAGGAAATGTCATTAACATTTCCTCTTTTTAACATTTTATAATACGTGGGGCGTTTCGGAAATTTTATAACTTTGTACCCCATTTTTCCAATTGGAATTATTTTAAATCAATCATAATTAGGTACTATCAGGAACAAACAATGAGAAAAAACATACTTAACTGTCTTTACTTCTTAATATGCAGTCTTTTATTGCTGACCGGTTGCAAAGAGGACGAAATTTCAGATATCGGTTCGGAAGGCGTAAATCCCCCGGATAACGAGCTATTAGTGAAGTTGACTGCAGCAGATTACAATTCTGAGAACACCTACTATATACTCAATGACAATGAGCCTTCAGATGTTTACTTCAACAACAGCCAACGTAGTTTTTATGTAAACCAGCCATTACAACTTACTCTTGATGACAACCACTATTTTCAACTTCGCTTCTACAGCCCGCGCAAGTTG
Organism: Heminiphilus faecis; assembly: GCF_008728965.1. Lineage (GTDB taxonomy): Bacteria > Bacteroidota > Bacteroidia > Bacteroidales > Muribaculaceae > Muribaculum > Muribaculum faecis. Next base: position 1,828 of record NZ_VSMC01000046.1, read on the forward strand.
TCAAACGTAACCATATGGGCGAAAATTGACGGATATGAAGAAGCGTTCAAATTTATGGAATTGGAAGAAATCAGGCCATTTCAACAGCTAAGGATACATATACCGTTTGCCACCAAAGACTTGACGGCCTATACTCGGAGTGGAAAAAAGATTCAAATTATGGCGAATCGGTATCTGACCGAGGAAAACTTTACTTTCGAGGTGGAAAGTGACGATCCATATTACAAAAAGTTACAATCCATTAAATGTAAATGGCAAATCACATTCAGCGGCTACAGTGGCGATGGTAATTGGAAATATAAGCTTCTCCCTCCCCATGCTCGCGAAGCGGTAGCTCTGGCTCTAAACATGAGCTATATGTATTCGTCAGAAATATTCGAGATGGCATTGCAGGAATTCGGCCCATTGCATAAAGACAACAACAAAACAGTTATTGACAAGGATTTATTATTAAAGCAGGTTCTCAATCATTCAGGATTGCGTTTCGGACACTGCAGCGGAGTTAACGGTTTGGGAGGCGGCATAACATACGGCTTGAACGAATGGTGCTACATAGAACACTATGCCGACGACACAAATGAGACTCATACAGCATTCCATGAGTTGGCACACTGTCTGGGTTATGGACACAACGGCAACATGACCTATGAACAGACCGGACCGGGCTGGATTACGCTTTGCGCCAACGTATATCGGTCGATGTCGCTTGACAAGGAGCTTCCGGTCTATTCACGACGCTTTATGCACACCCGCAGAAATAAAAACAGATACAGCAAAAACGACCTGTATAAGGCATCCAAATATGTCATCGAAGATTCTGAACTGGACGCCATAGACGGCGGTCTGTCGCCACTGCGTGAAGAGACGACCGACTTAGGGGGAAATGACGGAGAACCGCTTTCATTCAAATTGGATTACACGGCACTGCCCGGGGCTACATCCGCTTCTTTCCGGCCCAAAGATGTATATGTATACGGCGACACCCTTTACATCGTTAATGATGCCGATAACAATTACAGCCTTGAGGTATTCAGCATGGCAGAAAGAAATATCGCGCACATGGAAAGCATCAGGGAATGGACTGAGCAAAATACAACAAAGACATTCAAAGGGCGTCCAAACGGTGTCGTACGGGCCAATGACAGAATTTATGTCACCCATGAAGGCAATCGCACGGAAATATTCGATGCAAAAGACCACTCCTTCATAACATGTATCGGAAACGGCAATTGGGGCACGGGTTCCAACCAGACCGTACATGCGTTTGACATAGTGATTCACAAGGGAGCTATAATGATCCGAGACAAACGATATGTTGATTTCGTACAAGAACAGTCGGTATATCCGGGAGAGATCATGTACATATTCTCACGGTCGGAAAATCTTGGTGAGTCAGGCGGCACTTACGGAATGGCTGTAAACGAACATACAGGACTGCTGTATTCCACTCATCCGGCAAAACGCATAGACATACTCGACCCCGGCAACATACGTGAATGTATAGCCCACACACGCACCCGACAATTAGCTTACAAGAACAATCCTTATGCACTTGATTTCTACAAAGGACGCATGTTTGTAAGTTCCAATGGCAATGAGAAGTTCTGCGATGTCAATCCGGAGACCGGAGATATCATTAAAAACCACACTGTCATAGGAGACATAACCTTACAGGCGCCCGAAAAGTTCTGCATACGCCGCAATACATTGTTTATCATAGACCGGCTAAAAAACAGATCATGTGTATACGCCATTCCTATGAGTGAATTGAAGTAAGAGCATAACCCTATAACTGAAAAATAACGACATGAAGATATATAATTACATATTGATAATACTGCTGGGTATTTTGACTGCGCAATGCAGCAAAGATGAGATTGCTGATTTGGAGCCCGACCTAACCGACCCGGATGACTACAACAGCTACTGGTATTACTCCTACGAGGCAGCACAGCTGATTGACGGTCATACATTTGGCATGGAGGCGGAAGAGTTCACTCCCTATACGGTAGTTCATCTGGGCGACACACTGTTTATAGCCAACACGGGAAATGCCGGTAATAGTCTGATGCTGTTCTCTCAGAAAGAAAATAAGTTGCTCAAAACACTGAAAACATGGAACTTTAACGGTAAAAGGCTGCAATTCGAGAGCAGTATAGAAGCTATTGTGCCGGCAGGAGAACGGTTATATGTAGCCGAACGCCAGTCACGCATACATGTATTCAGCCTTCCTTATCTCACCTACATTACCTGCATCGGAAACGGCAATTGGGGCGGCCCGGTTTTTCAAGCGCAAGCGCTTGCCGTCAATAACGGTCTTATCTATGCACGCGACAAAAACGGGAAAGTCAGCATCTATAAGGAATCGGAAGCCACACAGGAAAATTACCAGAAAACAAAACGTTATCGGCAGGTTGCCGGTAACGGTACGGCAAACAATGCTTTCGCACCTCACTATATGCAGTTTGTAGATGAAATGAAAATCCTGCTTACTGATTATGAAGGAAAGAGAATACGAGTACTTGATGGCGCATTGGTAAATGATGATTTGGAAAATAACAGCTCCATCGACATGGAAGATCTGACACTGTCACTTGACTTTAAGCCGAAAACGTTGGCTGTGGGAAAGGCACGGTGGTACGCTACCGGCGATAATAACGCCATCAACATATATGACAAGCAGTCGCAGAAATGGACTCACCGACTGAACTCGGTTAAAGGATACGCATTCGCCCAACCCGCCCGCGTCTACGCACAAAACGATTCCGTACTATGGGTTTCAGACACGCACAACACAAAGCGCACACTGGTAAAAGTAGCTGTTCACAAAGGCGAAATTCGCGAATAACGGACCACATGCCGAAATTTTTGTGAAACATTTGCGAAGCATTTTTGGCGCATGGTAAAAAACCTGTGTTTAAGCGTATATTTTGCAAAGTCGGAAGATGAAAAATTTAGTGTCGTTTACGCCGTGTAGTTTGGCTCTGAATGCCTTGATTTTTGAGTTGATCGATGCGGCAGATGCGTTTGTTGAGCGGTTGTCAAAGAAGTTGAGTATCTCGTCGGCGTGCTCATAAAATGTGGCAGCAATGGTATTGAATGACTTGAAACCGGCTTGGGCGACGCTGTTGTACCATCGGGCAAGATTCAATCGGGCGCAGTCTTTTGTCGGGCGTCTGTTGAATATGGTCCTTAGGTTTTGGGACAGCCTGTAGGCTTCCTTCAGGTCCGGGTATAGCCTGAACAGCATCCCGGCCCGCTGCCTTTGCGAGACCGTCCACTTTTCGGGAGATTTGAACAGCGCATAGCGGCCTCTTGCCAGCAGTTCCTTGAGCGTGTCGCCGTTTTCAAGACGTTCCGCCACATACTTGCGTCCCTCGATCTTTGCGCTCTCCCTGCCGTCGGTATCGGCATTGATGGCGTCCCAACGGTGCTTTATACGTATTTCCTGAACAGCGTCAAGGGCGAGCCGCTGTAGATGGAACCGGTCAATCACACGTG
>NZ_VSMC01000047.1 GCF_008728965.1 Heminiphilus faecis
GCGTATCGCTTTTTTCAAATCGTTCAATGTCGAAGTTGTCTATAAGGACTTCGGGTAGGATTGCTCTGAGCAGTTGGTCTGGTTTCATTGTGCAAAGATAGCACTATACTCTTGACATCTTACCACCAACCGGGAAAATCCGCTGATCCGATTTAAGTACATTCACTACAACGCCTCGTTGCCCCAAATTATAACAACCGTTTTTTTTATATTGATCAGTAAAATTCAGCTAATTTGTAAATGAATCGATGTTATATGGCGGTGACTTGGCGATAAATCGTTACTTTTGCAGAAAAGTAACGATTTTTATATGGCAGGAATTACAAAGACAAATGCCGCACGCTTGCTTGACAAAGCAAAGATAAGTTATGATCTTATTCCTTATACGGTGGATGAGAATGATCTTGCTGCAGGGCATGTGGCTGACGAACTTGGAGAGGATATCAATCAGGTGTTCAAGACGCTTGTATTGCATGGCGACAAATGCGGCTATATTGTATGTGTTATTCCCGGTAATATGGAAGTCGAATTGAAGTCGGCAGCAAAGATAGCCGGAGCTAAAAAAGCTGAGATGATACCTATGAAAGAACTATTGCCGCTTACCGGCTATATACGTGGAGGATGTTCGCCTATAGGTATGAAAAAGTCGTTTCCGACTTATTTCCATTCTTCAATCAATGATTTTGACCGGGTATTTGTGAGTGCGGGAGTCAGAGGACTTCAATTTAAAATAGCTCCGGCAGACCTTATTAAATATACACGCGGCATAGTCGCAGACATTGCCGTACCTATAACTGAAGAAAAATGAATACATTTGGACGTATATACCGCCTGACTACTTTCGGAGAGTCACATGGAGCCGCTATTGGCGGAGTTATCGACGGAATGCCATCGGGCATAGCTATTGATATCGATGAGGTCCAGCGCCAGCTTGACCGTCGTCGTCCGGGCCAATCGTCGATTGTCACCGCACGCAATGAGAAAGACCGTATAAAAGTTCTTAGCGGACTTATGGACGGGGTCACTACGGGCACCTCCATCGGTTTTGCCGTGATGAATGATGATCATCATTCAGGCGATTATGATAATATGCGCCATACTTTTCGTCCGTCGCATGCCGATTATACATACACTGCCAAATATGGTATGCGCGATCATCGGGGCGGGGGACGTTCATCGGCCCGTGAGACGATAGCCCGTGTGGCCGGCGGTGCATTTGCCATGCAGGTGCTCCGTAAATTGGGGATAAATGTTTATGCCTATACATCGCAGGTCGGCGATATCGAGCTTGACCGTGACTATCATAAATATGACATGTCGTTGATTGACAGTAACGACGTGCGTTGTCCCGATGCCGGAAAGGCCGCGGAGATGCGCTCGCTGATAGAGCGAGTAAAGAAAGATGGCGACACGATAGGCGGTGTCATAACTGGAGTGATTACCGGGGTGCCTGCAGGCCTCGGTCAGCCGGTGTTCGGAAAACTGCATGCCATGCTCGGAAGCGCCATGCTCGGTATAAATGCCGTGAAAGGTTTTGAATACGGCATGGGCTTTGATGGAGTAGGACGCCGCGGCAGCGAGATGATTGACAATTTTATGGTCGATGCTGACGGAAATGTGCATACCGCCACCAATCATTCAGGAGGAATACAGGGCGGCATATCCAACGGCGAGGACATATATTTCCGTGTGGCATTCAAGCCGGTGGCGACTCTGCTTAAAGAGGTCGATACGATATCGGACACAGGTGAGCCTGCCGTACTGAAGGCACGCGGTCGTCACGATCCGTGTGTGTTGCCTCGTGCAGTACCTATCGTGGAAGCCATGGCTGCGATGACTATTCTTGATGCGTGGTTGTTAAACCGTACTACCCGATTGTAGAGTATGGCAGAACTTTATCGGGATTTCAGCGACTTTATCGCAGGATACTTTAAGGGTAAGATACAGAAAATATCGGTTAATGCCGGTTTTACTTGCCCCAATCGTGACGGAACTGTAGGCACAGGGGGATGCACGTATTGCAACAATCAGTCATTCAATCCCGATTATTGTCATCCTGCACTTTCTGTGATCGGACAGATCGAGAAAGGAAAAGAGTTTTTTGCCCGTAAATATCCAAGCATGGAGTATCTGGCCTATTTTCAGGCCTATACAAGTACTCATGGCGATATGGCCCGGCTTATGGATGCTTATGGCGAAGCTCTGTCAGTAGACGGTGTACGAGGCTTGGTAATCGGCACCCGGCCCGATTGTATGCCCGACGAGTTGCTTGAGCGTCTTTCCGCACTAAACAGGTCAAAGTTCATACTTATAGAGTACGGAGCTGAAAGCAGCCACGACTGTACTTTGCGGCTTATAAACAGGTGTCATGACTGGAAGTGTACCGAAGATGCGGTCATGCGTACATCCAAGGCCGGAATCCCGGTCGGGCTTCATCTTATAATGGGGTTGCCGGGAGAGACGGAAGATGACATGCTGCTTACTGTTGACCGGGTTTCGCAACTGCCCCTGCAGACTGTGAAGCTACATCAGCTTCAGCTTTTGAAAGGCACACGTATGGCTGCTGATGTAGACAACGGAGTATATGATATAAGGCGTTATACGGTGGATGAGTATATCGATCTGTGCTGCCGTGTGGTTGAGCGTATGAATCCGGACATAGCCATAGAGCGTTTTACAAGTCAGTCACCTGCTGGATTGCTGTTGTATCCGCGTTGGGGACTTAAAAATTATGAGTTTGTCAATCTGTTGAACAATCGTCTCCGAAAACTGGGTATACGGCAGGGCGCACTGTTCAGTAATACCGATTGTCATGTGTCGGGTGCACAATAAATGGCTTTCAATTGTTTATATCTACATAAGTAACCAACACATGTTTATTATATGCATAAAAGTTTTATCGAATATATCCAAAGTTCAATAAGAGACAATTGGGAACGGCTTGCTCTCACAGACTTCAACGGCGTTTCATATCAATACCGCGACATAGCCCGAAAGGTAGCCAAACTACATCTGTTGTATGCTCATGTACGCATAAAACCCGGCGACAAGATTGCCATATGCGGCAAGAATTCCTCGCAATGGGCCGTCGCATTCATAGCTACGGTTACTTATGGGGCTGTTGCAGTCCCTATACTTCATGAGTTTAAGTCCGATACTGTCCATCATCTGGTTGTCCATAGCGGAGCTCGTTTGTTGTTTACTGACGATTCGATATGGGAAAATCTCGACCCCGATTCTATGAGCGCGCTTGACGGCATAATAAGGCTTGGCGACTTCTCTCTTATTCATGAACGAAACAGCCGGCTGCGTGAAGCACGTATGCATCTTAATGAACTGTTCGGAAAAAAATATCCCGAGCGGTTTACTTCCGAAGATGTGATTTATCATAAGGTGAAGGATAGTGATGTGGCGTTGATAAACTATACATCTGGGTCTACAGGCATGTCCAAAGGGGTTATGCTTACTTATGGTAATTTGTGGAGCAATATCCAATTTTGTGTCGACGGGCTTACATTTCTTGAACCGGGCGACGGTATAGTGTGTATGCTTCCTCTTGCTCACATGTATGGGCTTGTTGTGGAGTTGCTTCATCCGTTTGTAAAAGGATGTCATGTGCATTTTCTTACCCGAGTGCCCTCACCGCGTGTGATTTTGGATGCTTTCGCCGCTGTACGTCCCAAATTAATCGTGACAGTCCCTCTCATAATCGAGAAGATAGTCAAGACTAAAGTGTTTCCGTTGCTGGATAAGCCGTATATGAAGGTTCTCATGAAAGTGCCGTTTGTTGATGACAAGTTGCTGTCCAAGATTAGACATGGACTTCTTGATGTTTTTGGTGGCAATGTTCATGAGATAATTGTAGGCGGTGCTGCTCTTAATAAGGATGTCGAGCAGTTTTTACGTCGCATAGATTTTCCCTATACGGTAGGTTACGGCATGACGGAGTGTGGACCCCTGATATCGTATTGCTCATGGAAGAGCCAGCGCGCTCAATCTTGTGGACGTGTCGTGGACCGTATGGAGTGCCGTATAGAGTCATCCGATCCGAAGAATGTGCCGGGCGAACTTTGGGTAAAGGGAGCGAATGTCATGAAAGGCTACTACAAAAACACCGATGCCACCAAGGCGGTAATGAAAGACGGCTGGATGAATACAGGTGATTTGTGTACTATAGACGATGACGGTTACATATACATACGCGGCCGCAATAAGAATATGATACTCGGTCCTTCAGGGCAGAACATATATCCCGAGGAAATCGAACAGAAACTAAACAATATTCCTTATGTGGCGGAGTCGATAGTGATTGAAGACAAAGGTAAGCTCACAGCTCTTATTTATCCCGATATGGAGGCTGCTACAAAAGCCGGTATTGCGATGGGGCATATAGATACGGAGATGAAAGAAAATATTGCCGCCCTTAACAAGGATTTGCCTGCCTATTCACAAATATCAAACTTCAAAATCCACTATCAGGAATTTGAAAAGACTCCTAAGCGCTCCATAAAACGCTATCTGTATCAGCATCCCGATTGATTCCGCGACAAAACGGGCGCAATTTGATAACCGTTTTGGGTGTAAATGGCTGTAAAACTGCCAATGTCGGTAGGGACGCCAGTACCACGGCGTCCGGCTGAGACCCGTATGGCCTTTTGCAACCGCTCTGCCGTATGGCCATCCGGATTCGCGGGCGCCGTGGTACTGGCGCCCCTACATGCTTGTTGCATCTTAACACTTCAACCGGATTTTTAAGCTGGTCCATTATTTTCTACTGGCTCGATCTTGTGGTTCAAATAAAAGAAAATCTGACAGTCAGGCTATGCTAACTATCAGATTTTTAGGCTTGAGCGGCAAACGAGGCTCGAACTCGCGACCCTCAGCTTGGGAAGCTGATGCTCTACCAACTGAGCTACTGCCGCAGCAGTTGATTTATGTGACAAAGTTACAATATTATTTTTAATTGGAAAAGAAAATATGGCCAAGTTAATAGACATAGTGCGTATGTTGGAAAAGCCACTCTACTTTGACCCTTTTGGCCAAACAGAATTCACCCCTTTGGCCATAATATGATTGACCCTTTTGGCCCAAATAACATTAACCGCTTAACACAAGAGTTATTAGAGATTTTT
>NZ_VSMC01000048.1 GCF_008728965.1 Heminiphilus faecis
CAATAATCAACTATTTCCAAGACAGACTGACAAACGCCTCGGCCGAATCATTCAACGCAAAGATAAAAGCATTCCGTACCCAATTCAGGGGAGTCAGTGACATTAAATTCTTCATGTTCAGACTGGCAACACTTTACTCTTGACATCTTACCACCCACCGGGAAAATCCGCTGATCCGGATTAGCGTAGGTGTGGTGACTTTTGTGGTGACCCGGAGGGGTGTAGATAAATAAAAGACCGCTAACTCATTGAGAATTAGCGGTCTTTGGTGGTGCCACCAGCATTGTATGCAATTATATAGTTGTATGATTATCAACTATATGCGCCAAATACAACGGTGGATAATATCACTTGCTCCACTGATATCTTATAGCATTATGGGCATTTTGCACAAGGCAATTTCTGCACTTATCCCACTTGCCGATTCTCAAAGTTCTCTCTATAATGCAAAGTTAGCAATAATTCAGCATAACTGCAATGCCATAATTGTTAATAGAACTTATCGTGTAAAGACTCAGATGTTTAGCCTCAACGCACCTTTACTAAAAAGGTAAATCATTGTCATTTGGGAATGGCATTGGCATAATATGATCAAATATAGCCATATTATCTTTCCAGTTAGCTGGTAAGACATTGATTAACTGAGCATCAATGTCAAATAGGGCCTTATTTATTTTTATATATATTGTGGAGTTGTCATGATTACTTCTACTCCACATATAATATTCTTCACCATTATCTTGATCAATGATTTCTCCTTGATTTTTAAAACCTCGAGCCAGCATCAACTGATTTAAGTCGTTGTAACCTACGATATAAAAGTTATATTTTATATCCAATTTGGACCTTAACCAATTGACTAATGGATGATTAATCATGAGAATCTGATTGATTTCCTCTTGTTGATCTTTGTTTTGATTTGAGAGAAATTCAACTAATTGATTTAGATTTTTCGATGTACGTTCAAGCTCAGCTATAAGATTAACTTCTTTTATTCTGCGCTGATCGTCGATAAAACGTTGAAAAAGACCGGCAAACTGTTCTCTAAGATAATTTGTAATATCTTCGGAAGTCTCGAAATCCTTTATGTTATTATTTATGCCGAGGTTTTTTATTTCTTCTATGAAACTATAAATCCTCTGATCATCAACAAATTTATATCTTACATTTGAATTGCCTTTATTTAAAAGATAGGTCTGATATTCTGCGCTAACATTCTTATCTATAAAGATATAAACTTGTTTTTGGTTTTCCAATGCGGCTCTAAGTTCTCTTTGACTGATAGACCCTGCCTGAAGATATTTTTCGATAGTCTGTTCGTCCTTTGATTCTGAGCCGAATCGACCTCCAATTATTGAGATCAATATATCAGAATGACGAACCTCCTGTATACAATAATCCTCTAAACGATCTTCTTTCCCATAAGGTATAGAACCTTCTTCATTACGTATAGCATCATAGCCCAATCCCCTAAGGAATTGGTCAATATCAGCTCTTATCTGACGTAAATCATAAAAGGTTGAACTAATAAATACTCGTGGTTTTGCCATATTTATTATGTTATTTCGTTATATATTTTTGAAAACGACTTGTGGGTTTGTCGGGGATTGTCATTTGGATGCGAGTGCCGAGGAGGGGGGTAAGATAACGTTCCCTGAAATTCTTGACATCCTTAAATCCGCAATAGGCAGCTATCTCTGCACCAGACCGAGGTTCCTTGCAGAATTCTACAATCTTTTCCTCAATTGATTGACTTAGGGGTTGACTTAGGGGTTGACTTAGGGGTTGACTTAGGGGTTGACTTGTGCTCTTCGACAAGTCTGATTCTTTTGTAGCATGGATATTGACACGGAAGGCAGTGATTGTATTCACGTCAAATTCTGCCGGAGGATTGCCGTTATCTTTCAGCATCTCTTGCACTCGGGTAACGCCACGGTTGAATTTGTTGACATACTTCATCACCCTCATAGCTTCTGCCACGAGTGGGTTGCGATAGTCATTGACAGACGGGAAGTTCTCAGGACGAGCTTCACCATATAGCCCACCTGCATTCATCACTTCTATATAGTCATCAAACTGATATAAGCGGATGGGCATATTCGCTTGGTAATCCCGGTGCATACAGGCATTCATCACCAACTCTCGGATAGCACCTTCGGGATAATTCCAGACAGTGCGTTCACGGAACAGCGATTCGGGAACCGGACGCTGTGTTATAATGGCATCCTTAACGAAGGATTCCAGTGTCGGCAACATTTTATATAAGGGGCCTGCAAACTGACGTTCGTTAAGTATGTCACCGCCTTTGTCTCGTCCGGCAAACCGCACGAATTGCACATAATCGCCAAGAAGAAAGTATTTGGGATTGATGCCAAAAAGTATTATGCCTGCGTAAGTCGGGCTGTTGTTGTCGCGATCATAGAGATGTATTGACGCAAGTTGCTCCTTAATGTCACGTTTGTCGTCAGCAAGAGTTTCTTCGTCAAATACCATCGGGAGATATCTGGTCTTGATGTAATCAATATCCAAATCTTCCAGTTTGGCGTTAAGACATGGGGTTGCATCAAAGGTTGCCATGAAAGAGCAGCGGCGTTCAGCGAGTATTCTCTCCTCAGCTTCCGTAGCAATATCCCTGCGAGGACCGACACGGATAAATACCCGACCACGATAACGAACAGGCGGTAAATCGGACGGTCTGACTTCGGCAACCAATAAATCGCCTTCCGGGAATGAAAAGCGTTCGACTGACATGGCCGGCAACGGGAGAATATTACCGTCAGAACGGATGCCCGCAATCTTCTTAAGCAGGGCATCATCAACTTCCATACCGGCTATACTGCCATCATCTTTTGCTCCGATAATCAGATAGCCGTTCTTGCGGGAGCCGGGCATGTCATTCGCAAAAGCACAAATGGCCTCACAGAACTTGTCCATGTTGCCAGTGCTGATGGTACGTTCCACTCGATAAGATTCGGTGGACTTCAGCAATTCCAATATGTCCTCTTTAGCTATCATTCGGATTTATGGGTTGTCTATATGCAAAATTACAAAAAATATTTCATCCAACCGCTCATGAGCCAACATTTTATCTGAGAGATATCCGTTTTGTCCTCCAATGAAGAAATCGCTCCGACTGACCAATGAAAGTCAGCCGGAGCGATTGATGTAATGGGTTACTTGAACGGTGGATGATAGTTTTGGCGTAGATAGGCTTCTATTTCGTGTTCGGCGTAGATGATTTTGCCTTCGAGAGAATAGAAGCCAAAGAGTCCTTTCAGTCGGTAGTTGGCGAGAGTGGATTTGCTGACCGACAGGCGATGGGAAAGTTCGGAGTCTGATAGAAACCTCATACCGTTGAATACAGGTCTTGACAGATCGGCAAGGTCTTCCGCTGTTGACTTGATTTCGCCGATAACCTTGAATATTTCTTTCTGCTCCTCTTTAGTCTGAAAGGGTATTACATCAGTCATATCTTTCATAGTTATTAGTGAGGAATCTTCCTATCTCGTTTGCCGGATAGAACACTTTACCTTCAATGACAGCATATCCTATTTTCCCTTCAGTACGCAACATCGCCATTGACCGTTGGGAACGACGTAGAATCGATTGTGCTGTATGGTTGTCAATCCATTCCTGACACTCAGAATGTGAAAGCCGATTGACGGCTACGAGCAAGACAGTGCGGCATTCTTTTAGAGCACTAACCATAGCGTCATATATGGTGCGCTCAATCATAATATAGTCCATATTTTAGGCGTGGGATTAGTGGGTAAATACTATAGCGCACATTGCGCACTTGTTCCCCCGGCTTGATAGCCATGTCCGGGCAGAAGGCACATTCACTGACCCATGAGACCGGTCTTGTTGTAATGCGGTCAGCGGTGCATAAATGATAGTGGTCAGCTGAGTTGCAACGTTGTCATAACCGTTATTCGTTGCGTGCAGGAGTGTGTTGTCACTTAATCACTTTATCACACTTTCACACATTGGATAACAAACTCACTTTATCACTCATACACACCTGATTGCAGGTGATAACGGGAATGAGGCGGTTGCAATGCCTGTGACAGATAATCCATGACAGTTGATGATGCCGGGAATGACCTTGTTGATGCGGGATAATATGCTCCAGTGGTCATCGGCACATCGGCTTTGTCATTCGAGCCTCTGTGCAAGTTAAACGATGGCAATTCACGAAAAGATTTATAACCTGTTGATTTTGCCATACTTTGCCGAATGATTGCCGTACTTTGCCGTATTTCTCTTTTTGCGAAAAACCGACAGGCATACCCGTTTTGTTATATAGTCAGCGACAACGCAACGCAGGATTCCATCCTTTTGGCGTTATTCTGGGCAGATTATAATCCGAGAGCGACGGTATAATCGGAAAAGACCGGCACCGATTATCATATATTTCCTGATTAACCAATATCGGGTTAAGATTATCCGGATTCCAATATCTGCCTTTTCCCCAATATCATAGTGATGTTCTCAAGAACATAGCAAGGTATGTTATCCGCTGCATGAAATTGGATTTGCAGCAGATAACCCTTGCCATGTGCATGGAGCCGGCGATTACTCCAAAGTCGTAATCGCCACAAGAAACCTGCGGTGCAGTCAGCCGCTATAAAAATTATCATACCACTTAATCCCGTTTTTATGAAACAGAATTTTAAGAAAGCCGGGCGTCATCCCAAGATTGACCCCACGGCGTTCCGTTGCTCCGTGAACTTTACGGCTAAGGAACACTCATTACTCCAGACCATGCACGAGAAATCGGGCATAGATTCCCTGTCGGCCTTTATCAAGATGCAGGTGTTCGGCAAGACATTCAAAGTTCATTATATGGATGATGCGACCCGCATTTTCATAGACAAGCTGTCCGCACTCAATGCCCGCTACCGTATGGAAAAGCCACTCTACTTTGACCCTTTTGGCCAAACAGAATTTACCCACCTTGGCCATAATATGATTGACCCTTTAAAGTCCTGGTGTTAGGGGTCAATTTTATTTTACCCTTTTAATTC
>NZ_VSMC01000049.1 GCF_008728965.1 Heminiphilus faecis
TAGAGAATTAAAAGGGTAAAATAAAATTGACCCCTAACACCAGGACTTTAAAGGGTCAATCATATTATGGCCAAGGTGGGTAAATTCTGTTTGGCCAAAAGGGTCAAAGTAGAGTGGCTTTTCCACTTTCCTTTGAAACGACATATCCGTTTTTGGGTATTTTAACCGCATTGGTAATATAAATCCCCTTGTTGAGAATATCCTGCACAGAATCTACCTCTATCCCGGCTTTTTTGAACAACGGAATTGTCGTTGTCATATACGCCGCATCTGATTTTCCATAGAAGTCCTCTTCCGGATGTGACGGAACAATCTCATTTATCATGATTGCGTGTATTGTTTCCGGTGTAACCTCCACGTTATTAAACCGCAGATCGGTTGCACCTTCAACGAATTGTTGCAACACTTCTTTTACATTCATAATAATTTGAGTATTTCTTCGTGGACTTGCCCGTTTGTTCCTACGACGTGACTTCCTTTAGCCGGGTCAAGCGCATTCCCGTTCCAATCAGTCACTTTTCCTCCGGCTTCTTGTACCAGAAGCATCCCTGCCGCATAATCCCACGGATTCAAATATATCTCGAAATATCCGCCTTGTCTGCCGCAGGCTGTATATGCCAACTCCAAAGCGGCTGAGCCAAGTCTTCGGACATCTTGGGAATTTTCGTAAACTTTCAGAAATCGGGCAAAGTTTTCTTTCGCTAATTCTCTTTTTGCAGTGCCGATGCCTATGATGGTTTCCGATAGTTTTGTGGCAGATGAAACGTGTATGGGCTTGCCGTTCAAGAAACTTCCTTCTTCCTTGACAGCAGAAAAAAGTTCATCGTGAAACGGATCATAGACAATGCCCATTACTATCTCTTTCTGACTACAAAGAGCTAACGACACCACACTATGCTGATAGTCGTGCATGAGGTTGGTAGTGCCATCAACAGGGTCAAGAATCCAGTAGCTGTCTGTATCCATACGCTGTAAGCCGGTTTCCTCTCCGAGAAACTGTATGTCCGGCGCAAGTGTATGTAATGCCTTCTTCAAGAAATCCTGAACGGCGACATCCACTTGAGTAACGTAATCGGCTACTCCTTTTTCTTTCACAAGGGCTGCCATTTCCCTGTTTGTGATTATCCCCTTAGTCTCTTTGACCAAGCTGATTATACGTTGTATATCCATATTTATAGGGTTTAATTCAATAGTTTTTGCAGGTCATCGACAGAAACATCCATTCTCTTGGAAACTTCTTCCAAAGTCATTCCATTAGAAATGAATCTCTCTATGACCATTTTCATTTCCTCACCGACTTCTATTAGATGCCCATCCAAATCGTAAAAGCGGATTACTCGCTGTCCCCAATCATGCTCAACGACTTCACCTAAGAATGCGATTGACGAATTGCCTTTCAGCTTTTGCAGAAAGCCATCAAAATCACGTTCCTCAAAGACGATTTCAACATTGTTTGACTTTTTATGAACTTTTTCTTTGGGTACGCCAATAAGCCAATCGAAATTCTGCTGTAAAGCCAGACCGCAGGAGAACAGGATATTTCGTCCATAATTTTGACAGACTTCCAACCCGAATATGTTTTCGTAGAAACTTCGGGCTTTGCTTATATCTGACACGGATAAAACCGTACAACAATATCTCATATTTATTTTTTCCAGCGTTTGAGGTTGGGATAGAATTGGCGCATCATCTCTTTAGCCTGTTCCACGGTCATATTTTCTCCGGACCACTTGTTTATATCATCGGTGAACCGAGCGCAATGCTCAATCATCTGCTCCATTGTAAAGTCCTGCGTGAACCGGCCATCCATGTAACAATAGTTGCAGTAATCATCATTGCGGCTGCCATCGGCATTTATTCCCTTATCTTTGTCAGTTAACGGCATACCGCAACTTTGACAAAATTTTTGTTCCATATTCATATATTTAGTTGTTTGATATTCCTTTTAATGCGCATTTAATTTTCCAACTCGCATAAATATGAGCCAACCAATGTTCGGAAAAAGGCATCATTATAAGACCTCGGATATTTTCACCACACCAGTAATCTATCAACCACCGGGCATTTTCAGAGTCGCTCACAACATGAAGTGATTTGAGTTTTTCCCTATCCTCATCAGTCATTCTGCGTTCCAAATCGCAAAAAGAAAGCTCTTTCAACAATAGGCTGGTATTGTCTTTTACAGATTCAGCATATTCATATAGCGCATCTAAATTCAATGTTTTGGAGAAATCTGATATTTCCTGTTTTTCAAGCTCGTTACCCGTTGTGATAATTGGAGAGCCAATCGAGCTTTTATAATCCCTTGAAAAGAATATCTGATTGTCCTTGTTGATTAGAGTATGGGTAACAATATCCTCGATACGGAATATATGCCAGATGGAATAGGCAATTGTCTTGCTGTGAAAACCGTCTTCTCCAATGAATGGGATAGCATTGAAATCAGCACGACATAATTCCACTTTGAACTGCGCTAAGATATCAAATAATTGGGTACGCAAAGACAATAAGTTTTCAATTCCCAAATGAAATGTGGTTTCATTGGAAATTTCTTCCTTAATTTTATGGCATTGCTCTAATAAATTATTACCCATATCTTTTCAATTTTATTATTGGCGATTTCCTTCAATTACCTGATTTATCAACTCCCGAACTTCATCATCCGACATTTTCCTATCTCTTACAAGAGTGCTTATCACACCACGAATAGAGTTATTAAAATATCTCTGTACTACATTCTTCAGGTTGTTGCCACAATACTCATCCCGTTCTATGAGTGGGTAGTATATGAACCCGTTGTTCCCTGCCGGCTTATGCCCTAAAAAGCCTTTCTCGACAAGAAACTTCACAAATGTAGATATGGCAGTCCGGCTTGGACGAGGTTCAGGATAAGTGGCTATAATCTCCTTGACGGTAGCTTCGCCCCTCTCCCAAAACTTGTTCATCACTTCTTCTTCACGCTTAGTAAGTTGTTCCATCATCAAATGAAATTTAGTATATGCAAAGTTAGTCTAAATAAATTAGTCAACCAAGCAAATTCACCTATTTTTATCCTTTATTGGAAAATTCACTCACCATTGCCCCCCTCCGTTCACTTTAAAGTGATCCCCCAAATTCACTCGAAAGTGCCCCCTTAAATTCACTTTAAAATGATCCCCTAAAAAGTGAGTTTCATTCTTGTTTACTCGATCTATAATTCTATTTTGTTTGTTAAAAACGAATAAAAGTCAGTTATGCCCAATAGACAATTAGGAATGGAAAAGATTCGTCAAGTGTTACGCTGTTACTCTCAGGGTTATGGGACCAAAAGTATCAGCAGTATGTTAACCGTTTCGCGCAATACGGTCAAGAAATACTTACAGGTATTTCAGCGCAGCGGTTTGGATTATGAAGGAGTACTGTCTCTATCGGACCAGGAACTCTCGGAGTTATTCCACGAAAAGACCAGAGTAAAGACAGAAAGCGAACGGATGGAAGAACTAAAGTCGTTGTTGCCCGAATATTGCAAGCGGCTTCAGAAGAAAGGTGTTACCCGTGAGGCTTTACATCGTGAGTACCTCTCTTCCCATCCGGATGGTTACGGACGCACCCGCTTCTATATTCTGATTCAGCAGCATATAGCCTGCAGCCGTCCCATCATGCATCTTGAACACAAGGCCGGTGATAAAGTGTTCATAGACTTCGCCGGTGACAAACTCTCCATCATCGACCTTGAGACGGGCGAAATCATCCCGGTGGAGGTTTTTGTCGCGATCCTTCCCTGCAGCCAGTTAACCTATGTGGAAGCGGTCATGAGCCAGAAAAAGGAGGACTTGATCCGTGCTTCGGAAAACGCCTTGTTATACTACCAGGGGGCTCCCTCCGCCATCATCCCGGACAATCTCAAGTCCGCCGTTACTAAGAGCAGTAAATACGAGGCCATCCTGAATGAGGACTTTGCAGCCTTTGCCGAACATTACGGCTGTACCGTAATTCCCGCCAGGGCTTACAAGCCACGTGACAAGGCACTGGTCGAGGGTGCCGTTAAACTGATCTATCGCAGTATCTATCCAAAGATACAGGAACGCGAGTTTTATGACCTTGATTCACTGAACGCGGCTATCCGTGTCGCCTTGGAACTCCACAACAACACTCCGCTGACAGACCGTAAATACAGTCGACGGGAACAGTTCGAGGAGATAGAACGTGATTCTTTACGCAAGCTCAATCCCATCCGTTTTGAACTCAAACAGCGTTACAGGGCTACCGTGATGAAAAACGGTCATGTCCGCCTGGGGGAAGACGCCCATTACTACAGTGTGCCTTGCGGCTATATAGGCAAGAAGGTCATCTTGTTATATACCTCACGCGAGGTATGCATCTATTACGGCTACGAGCTGATTGCTTCCCATACCCGCAACAGGGCCCGTTGCCGGTACACGACCCTGGAAGAGCACCTGGCTTCACACCATCGCTATATCACGGAATGGAACCCGGATAAATTTATACGTGAAGCGGCGGCTATTCATCCGGATGTGGAGGCATATATCCGTCAGGTTATGGAAGAGAAAAAGCATCCGGAGCAAGCCTATAAATCGTGTCAGGGCATTCTTAGCTTCGCACGCAGGGTCGGCAACACCCGATTGACCAATGCCTGCCGTTGGGCTACAAGTTACGGTCTGTACAATTATCCCATCATCGAGCGCATCCTTAACAACCGGCAGGATGAGTTCCCGTTGGAAGACAGTGCCGGGCAAGAAACGGAGATGCCTTCCCATGAGAATATCAGAGGAAAAGAATATTATCAATTGGAAAAGCCACTCTACTTTGACCCTTTTGGCCAAACAGAATTTACCCACCTTGGCCATAATATGATTGACCCTTTAAAGTCCTGGTGTTAGGGGTCAATTTTATTTTACCCTTTTAATTCTCTA
>NZ_VSMC01000004.1 GCF_008728965.1 Heminiphilus faecis
CGTTCTCAAATGAGAGGCGTTCGCGACCGAGATTTCTTTATCTTCCGACTTGTCAAACTATACGCCTGAATTTTTAACATTATCCTCGATGCATTTTAACATATGCACCGGTATTTCGGCTTGAGCCCTATTTAGCAAATTCCCTGACTTGGAGAAAGCCTACGGTCTGTTTCTGAAACTTGTGGATATATTCAACCGTAAAACCTCCCCGGGCGTGGCAAGGCTCAGTCTGGCAAGATGGTACAACGACGTAGAGGCTTTCGGTAACAACGAGTTCAACAAAGTACTGGAAACTTTCGAGAACCACAACGCGACAATAATCAACTATTTCCAAGACAGACTGACAAACGCCTCGGCCGAATCATTCAACGCAAAGATAAAAGCATTCCGTACCCAATTCAGGGGAGTCAGTGACATTAAATTCTTCATGTTCAGACTGGCCACATTATACTCTTGACATCTTACCACCCACCGGGAAAATCCGCTGACCCTTTATTACCATGCGCCGTTTTGCGGTGGACTCCTGACTCCAATGTTGAGGTTGGAGTGGATATGAAAAGAGGCCGACTGATGTCGACCTCTTGAGATGTAGCGGGATCGAGAATTGAACTCGAGACCTCCGGGTTATGAATCCGACGCTCTAACCAACTGAGCTATCCCGCCATTACCGTTTTGCGAGTGCAAAGTTAATAGGAATATTTTAATTTTGCAACACTTTGTGCATGTATTTTTGAATTAAATTTAAAAAAAGATGAGTATCAGCAGTTGCGCGATAACTACGCGGCAGAACATAGAGAGTGGATAGACTGTAGCGTAACTCACTGCGGCGTTGTCGCTCGGCAGAGTGTCGTTGACATAGTTTAGAGCCATCGGGTTGGCCATGCTGCCGCACAGCATGCCGCATGCCGATCCGAAATCAAGACGAGAACAGTATACGGCTATGAGGGCCATGATTATGACCGGTATTATGGTTATAGAGAAGCCTATGGCGATCCATAACAGGCCTGCGGAGTGAAACAGGGTGTCCATAAAGTGTGCTCCGGCTTCAAGTCCGAGACAAGCCAGATAAAGAGACAGGCCCATGCCTCGGAGCATCAGATTGGCGCTGCGTGTGGTGTAGGTGATGAGATGAAATTGTGGCCCAAAACGTCCTATCAGTATGCCTATTATGATTGGTCCTCCTGCGAGACCGAGTTTTATAGGCGTACTTATTCCGGGGATGGCTATGGGTATTGAACCGAGGATAAGTCCCAGTACGATACCAATGAAGATGGCTCCGAGATTGGGGTCCTTCAGAGTTATAGAGGCATTGCCGAGTACTTTCTCCACGTTTTCGATGGCCTTGGCTTCACCGACAACGGTAAGCCTGTCGCCAAGTTGCAGTACAAGGCTCGGTGTGGCGAGCAGTTGCACTCCGCTTCGCAATACGCGGCTTATGTTTATGCCGTAGCTGTTGCGCAGACGTAACGATCCGAGACGTTTGCCGTTTATTTCGGGACGACTGATGATAATGTGTCTGGATATTAGCTGACTATCTATGGTGTTCCAGTCAATGTCGTCTTTGTTCCAGTTCTGGGCTTCTTGCTCGCCGAACAGTATGGTGAGTTTTGCTTCATCTTTTTCAGTGGTTACCACAAGCAGCCGATCGTCCTTTTCAAGATGAGTCTCCGGACCCGGAATTGAGACTGTGCCGTTGCGCCACACGCGCGATATAACGAACTTTGACGGTGACATTGACGCAAGTTCTTTTATAGTCATATTATATATGCCCGGATTGTGAACCTGATATGCCGCTATGTATGTGCTGTTGCCGTCATCCTGTTCGTGATCGAGAAGCTGCTCGGGTCTGATAAAGAGTTTTCTTACCAAGATGATGGCCAATATCACCCCGACCACTCCGAGAGGGTAGGTGACTGCGCAACTTAGCGCCGCGCCGTTGGCCGATACTCCGATTTGTTCAAGAGCCTGTTGAGCCGCTCCGAGAGCAGGGGTATTGGTTGTAGCTCCACAAAGTATGCCTACCATGTCGCTCATCGGTATGCCGCCCAAGGTACTGACCAGTATCGTCATAAAAGTACCAATAAGTATCACGCCCAGTCCGAGCAGATTCAACGTTATGCCTCCCTTGCGAAAGGAACTGAAAAAGCCGGGACCGACTTTCAGTCCCAACTCATACACAAAAAGCACGAGTCCGAAGCTTTCGGCATAGTGCAGCATGCCCGGATCGATGGACAGGCCGATATGTCCTGCCATAATGCCGGCGAAAAACACAAATGTCACACCTAGTGAGATGCCAAAAACTTTTATCTTACCTAATGCAAGACCGGTAGCGATGATTATGGCGATGACTATTACCGCCTGCACCGCCGAATGCTGATATAGTATGACGTCAATCCATTCCATGCGACAAAATTACAAAAAATAACCACCCTCTAAATATAAAGTAGTAAATTTTCATGTGTTAATATAAATCAGTACCTTTGTGGCCGTTCAACGCTATTTTCGCGCGCTGATGAACAGGACAGACAATAAGATATACGGTTTATTCAACGATAGTTTTCCTCCGGTGCTTGACGGAGTGACTCTTACGGTACAGAATTACGTGCATTGGCTTTCCATAATGGGCTACCGTACGTGTGTTGTGACGCCATGGAATCCCGTTACTCCGTCTCATGAAGGATTTGATCTGTATCGTTATTTTTCTCTTTCTATTGCTTCGCGGAAGCCATACAGGTATGGTTATCCAAAGGTTGATCCGTTTATATGGCATAAAATGCGTACTGTACCGTTTGCGCTTGTGCATTCGCACTGTCCGTTTTCGTCGGGCCGTCTTGCGTTATATGCCGCCCGTAAACAGAGAGTGCCGCTTGTAGCTACATTTCACTCAAAATACCGTACCGATCTGGAACACTCGTTGCCTTCATGGATGGTGTCGCGAATAATGAAGCGTGTCATGAATTTCTTTAACTCTGCCGACGAGGTATGGATACCGCAGGCGAGGGTCGAGGACACTGTCAGGGAATACGGTTATAAAGGGCGTCTTACTGTTGTTGAAAACGGTATTGATCTTGAAATGGAGAATTTTGATGCGATACTTGATTTCAAGCATGGCTCGCGTGAAAGGCTCGGTGTGGCTCCCGGAGAAATGATGCTTCTGTTTGTCGGCCAACATATACGGGAAAAGGGAGTTGAACTCATAATACAAGCCATGGACAGACTTCGTGACTTGCCGGTAAGAATGTCGTTTATCGGTACCGGATATGCCGTAGATGACATGAACCGGCTTATAAAACGGTTTGGCCTTGAAGGAAGAGTAACTTTGCACGGTGTCATCAGCGACAGAGAACTGCTGAAATGTTATTATGCCGCCGCTGACCTGTTTTTGTTTCCGTCGATGTATGATAATGCACCGCTGGTTGTGCGCGAAGCCGCTATGATGGGTACTCCGTCAGTCATACTGAAAGGCTCCACTGCGTCGGAGGTTATTGTTGACGGTGTTAACGGCTTCTTGGCTGATCAGACGCCTGACAGTTACGCCGATACGGTAAGACGCCTTTATAAGGCTCCCGAGTCTGTGACAGCGGCGGCTAAAGGTGCATCTTCTTCGCTCACGCGATCGTGGAGAGAGGTCATGGATGAGGTCGTATTAAGATATAAGGAGATTATAGAGCGATATGGGCGCAGCTGACAACAATACTACAGGAGGAAACGATATGTCCAAGCCGGCTAAATTCGGTATGTGGCGTGTGTTTGTGCCGGTGATAATCGGGCTGTGTGTAGTGGCATGGCTTTTCAAAGGAGAATTTAATCCGGATGTATGGTCCATGATACACTTTGATACCCGTGTCGTGTTATGTATAGTGCTTGCATGGATATTCATGGCCGGACGTGATTTCGGACTTACTTGGCGGTTTCGGGCGTTGACCGACAGGCAGCTCACATGGTGGCAGGCTGTTCGGGTCAACTTTATGTGTGAGTTTACCTCTGCTATAACCCCTTCGGCGGTCGGTGGATCTTCATTGGGCATGGTGTTCATGCACCATGAAGGCATTGATCTCGGAA
Organism: Heminiphilus faecis; assembly: GCF_008728965.1. GTDB lineage: Bacteria > Bacteroidota > Bacteroidia > Bacteroidales > Muribaculaceae > Muribaculum > Muribaculum faecis. The sequence continues at coordinate 4,063 of NZ_VSMC01000004.1, forward strand.
GGGCTACCACACTTATGCTCACTACACTTTTTCTTGACGAGTTGTTTTTTGTCGTCGCTTGTCCGATAGTCGTGGCTGTAATACCGTATGATATGCTGTTTGGTTTTGGCGGGTCATCATTTGTCATCGGCCTCAAGCTGGTGTTCTGGATTGTTTACGCAGCCATATTTTTATGGACACTTGTGCTTTTTACAGGCATATTGGTCTGGCCATACGGAATGAAGAGATGTCTCGTATGGATATTTAAATTCCGTCCGTTGCGTCGATGGCAATCTGCTGTAATGGCTCTCGGGGACAACATGGTGGCCACATCAAAGGATCTGCGTACGCGATCGGTCAGATGGTGGTTTGATGCCTTTGCCGCTACCGCTCTCACTTGGTCGTCGCGCTATCTTGTCGTAAATGCTCTGTTTTGGGGATTTGTGCCCGGTGCCGACCAGCTGGTTGTGTTCGGTCGCCAGTTTGTAGTATGGGTGGTGCTTATGGTTAGTCCTACCCCCGGAGGAAGTGGAGTTAGCGAATGGCTGTTTACCGAATATTACGGCGATTTGTTACATAACACGAGTATAGCGCTTGTCATAGCACTTTTCTGGCGTATAATAACATATTATGTATACCTTGTAGTGGGTGTGTTTCTTGCACCGTCCATGTTTCGTGCGCCAAAGAAATCGACTGTTAATAAAGAAAATAATAAAAACAATAACGATATAAAATGAAATTCATAGGTATAATTCCTGCCCGGTACGCATCTTCGCGTTTCCCCGGCAAGCCTCTTGCCGACATATGCGGCAAAACCATGATTGAACGGGTATATGTTCAGGCATCGAAGGAACTCGACGAAGTGTATGTGGCTACCGATGACAACCGTATAGCTGACGCTGTGGCTGCTTTTGGCGGAAAAGCTGTAATGACTTCGACCGAACATCGGAGCGGTACCGACCGTTGCTATGAGGCTTACCGCAATATAGGGAGCGATGCAGATGTGGTAATAAACATACAGGGCGACGAGCCTTTTATAGACCCGTCGCAGATATCGGTTCTGAAAGGCTGTTTTGATGACGAGTCAACCGAGTTGGCTACTTTGGTGAGGAGTTTTGACCCCTCGCGCGGTTTTGATGCACTGTTTGACTCCAATACTCCTAAAGTAGTCATTGACAACAATATGCATGCTCTATATTTCAGCCGCTCGATTATACCGTATGTGCGCAATCATGAATGGAAAGAGTGGCCCGATAAAGCTGTGTTTTATACTCATGTGGGGATGTATGCCTACCGTATAGACACTTTGGCAAAAATAACCTCACTTCCGCAGAGTTCGCTCGAGATTGCCGAGTCACTTGAGCAGCTTCGCTGGCTGCAAAACGGGTTAAAGATAAAAGTGGGCATAACGGATTGTCCTACAATCGGTATAGATACCCCTGCCGATCTTGAGGAAGCGATAAAGTTGTGCCGTACATTAAATACAGATTTATGATTGCAGTTCCTGACAGGACTACACCTCCTCCGGTAAGTGATTTCAGCCGACTTGTCATGCCGCCGTTACGCCATATAACTCTTGGCAACGGTCTGCCGCTGCATGTCATTGATCAGGCTTCGCAGGAAGTATGTTGTCTGACATGTGTATGGCGAGGAGGACTTGCCGAGGCGCCGTCGCGTACAGTAGCGCAGCTTATGCTGAATCTGTTGCGTGAGGGAACGCGCGGCCACACCGGTGAGATTATAGCGGACAGGCTTGAGTTTAACGGGGCGCGTCTTATGACTTCTGTAGATTCGCATTATTCGGTTGTAAAACTGTATATGCTTAATTCAAAGGCGGCCGACGTTGTGCCTCTGCTTCCGGAACTTTTCCTTGAGCCGGTCTTTCCTGATACTGCGTTCAATACATGGCAGGAGAAACTCGCACGCAACTTTGAGATTTCGGCAGAGAAGGTCGAGTTTCAGGCTTCATGGGCCGGGAACCGGCTTATGATGGGCGAAGACCATCCGCTGGCCCGTGTTATGACAGCATCTGATATACGTGCGCTTTCGGCAGATGATGTAAAGCAGTGGCATGCACGTTCTTTCATCCCGGCTGTCGATGATGCTGGTGACAGTTCACTGTCGTTGTACCTTTCGGGCTGTGTCACTCCCGCACTTGTCAAAATGATAGACGACACTTTGGGGAAGATGCCTGTTGTGAAGTCGGTGCTGCAGCCGTTGGAAATAGTGCCTTTTGTGGCGTCACCGGGTGTTAAAAAGCATATTGATGTTCAGGATGCCATGCAGAGTGCGGTACGTATGTATATGCCGGGACTGTCACGAAGTCATCCCGACTATATAAAGTTGCGGTTGCTGACAGTAGCGCTCGGCGGGTATTTCGGAAGCCGTCTGATGAGCAACATTCGTGAAGATAAAGGCTATACCTACGGCATAGGCTCTTATTTGCTCGGTTATCCCGAGGGAAGCATTCTCGGTATCAGCTCCTCTACTGACAATGCGTTTGTGGAGCCGCTTATTGACGAAGCCGTGAGAGAACTCGACCGATTGTCGTCAGGTGACTTTACTGATGACGAGATGTCGAGGTTGAGGCGTTATGCCATGTCTACGCTGGCGTCTTCACTTGACTCGACATTTGAAATCATGGACTACCATATTGACAGTAAGATAGCCTTTCTTCCTGAAGATTATTTTGAACGTCAGGTTGACGAGACTATGTCGCTGACCTCCGATGAACTCGTAAGGGTTGCCCGGGAGCATCTGTCAGTCGGCGACCTTACCGTTGTCGTGGCCGGCGGAAAATAAATGCCGTATGAGCTACGATATTTGCAGCCTTGTTTTTATAGTTGTATGGAATTTGGTAACTTTGTAGCTGATTATGGATTTTAAACTACAAGCGACCGATAAATCAAGCGGAGCCCGCGCGGGACTGATCACTACCGACCATGGTGTGATCGAGACCCCTATATTCATGCCTGTAGGTACGGCAGGTACAGTCAAGGCTGTTCACCAGCATGAGTTGACAGATGACATAAACGCTCAGATAATACTCGGCAATACATATCATTTGTATTTAAGACCCGGTACCGATATTCTTAAGGCTGCCGGTGGCCTGCATAAATTCAATGGTTGGGAAAAGCCGATATTGACCGACAGCGGCGGTTTTCAAGTGTTCTCTCTTTCGGCTAACCGTAAGCTAAAGGAGGAGGGTGCATATTTCCGCAGTCACATAGACGGCTCAAAACACTTGTTTACTCCTGAAAATGTAGTCGACATACAACGTGTGATAGGTGCCGATATAATGATGGCTCTTGATGAATGTCCGTCGGGTACTGCCGATTATGATTATGCGAAAAAATCGCTCGGTCTTACGCTTCGTTGGCTTCAGCGCGGTTGGGACAGATATAAGTCGACCGAGGGATTGTACGGACACAGTCAAGCTTATTTCCCGATAGTTCAGGGGTGTACTTATCCTGACCTGCGCAGAGAATCGGCGAAATTTGTAGCTGATCTTGGCGCTGACGGAAATGCCATAGGCGGATTGGCTGTAGGTGAACCCGCCGAAGTGATGTATGATATGATAGAGGTGGTAAACGACATACTGCCTGTTGACAAGCCTCGCTATCTTATGGGAGTTGGCACTCCCGCCAATATCCTTGAGGCGATAGAGCGTGGGGTCGATATGATGGATTGTGTGATGCCTACTCGTAACGGACGCAACGGCATGCTGTTTACCGCTCACGGTATCATGAACATGCGCAATAAGAAATGGGCCGACGACTTTTCTCCTCTTCAGGAAGATGGACCGAGCTATGTGGACCGCTTTTATTCGAAGGCCTATGTAAGGCATCTGTTTGCCTCGCAGGAGATACTCGGCATGCAGATAGCGTCAATACACAATCTCGCATTTTATTTGTGGCTCGTAAAAGAAGCGCGCAGACACATACTTGCAGGCGACTTCAAGCCATGGAAAGATGAAATGGTCAAACGGGTCACACAGCGACTGTGACATATAACGACATCGGACATGTTTAAAATACTTGACTGGTATATAATTAAGAAGTTTCTCGGCACATATGTATTTGCGATTGTGCTGATACTTGCCATAACTGTGATGTTTGACATAAACGAGAAACTTGATTCTTTTCTTAAGGCCCCGCTTAAGGCTACTATATTTGATTATTTCTTTAATTTCCTTCCTTATTTTGCCAATCAGTTCAGTCCGCTGTTTACATTCATATCCTGTATATTTTTCACCTCGAAACTGGCTGATAATTCCGAGATTATAGCCATGCTGTCGTCAGGCATGAGTTTCCGGCGTCTTATGCGTCCTTATCTCGTATCGGCCGCGGTCATAGCCGCTTTCACATGGATTTTGAGCGCTTACATAATACCGCCGGCCAATGTGAAGCGTATCGATTATACAAATACTTATGTAAAAAACAAGCGTGTTGACTACGGCAGCAATATACAGATGATGGTCGCCCCGGGCGAGATTGCCTATATGAGCCGTTTTGACAACACTACAAAGACCGGTTACAGGTTTTCTCTTGACAAGTTTGACGGCAAGAAGTTGGTGTCGCGTCTTACAGCTTCGACTGTAAAATGGGATTCTTTATATCATTGGCAGGTGCGTGACTATATGATACGCGACATTCAGGGCCTTGAAGAGAAGATAACCAAAGGTACACGCCTCGACACCATAATACCTTTTGAACCGAGAGACTTCCTTATTTCAAAAAACGATCAGGAGACAATGTCATCGCCTGAACTTGACGAATACATATCACGTCAGAAATCGCGCGGAGTCGCCAATATAAAAGCGTTTGAGATAGAGAAGGAGCGTCGTTACGCTATGTGCGCGGCTGCTTTCATTCTTACCGTAATAGGTATGTCGCTGTCATCCAAAAAGGTAAAGGGCGGCATGGGTATAAATATCGGCATAGGCCTCGTGCTGAGTTTCAGCTATATTCTGTTTATGACCGTGACATCCACATTTGCCGTATCGGGGTATACGTCTCCGATGGTGGCAATGTGGATACCTAATTTCATATATGCCGTAATCGCGGTGGTCCTTTACCGTCGCGCGTCGGCCGGATAACAGTTTGCGTATATTGTCATTATATACGTTCAAGAACGGTTTTTACCAGATCTTTTACCGCGGTCTTGTAGTTGGGCGAAGCGGTGGTGTTGACTCTGTTGGCTATTATGGAGCATACGGTCATGGCACGGTGGCCCATGAGTAGAGCAAGGCCCTGAAGCGGGGCGCTCTCCATCTCGTAGTTGGTTACCGGACGTCCATGATAGCGAAATTGCTCTATGCGCGAGTTTAGTCCGGGGCTTGCAAGCGGCAGCCTGAGTTCACGACCTTGAGGGCCGTAGAAACCTACTGCGCTTATGGTACATCCTCTTACCATGTCATCGCGTCCTATCTGCTCGACAAGTTCGTGGCAGGATTTCACTACATACGGTGAGGCCAGTTGCGGATTCCAGTCGACAAAGCTGCAGAACTCACGCTCAAAGTCGAGATCGGATACTTCATTGCGGCCGGCATAATAATTGAGCACACCGTCAAAACCGATTGAACGTTCTGCAATGACCGGGGTGCCGAGTATAAGCTCGGGTTGTAGTGCGCCTGAAGTGCCTATGCGCACCAGTGTCAGTGTGCGGTGCTGTTCTTTAACCTCGCGGGTATTGAAGTCTACATTGGCAAGTGCGTCAAGTTCGTTGAGCACAATGTCGATATTATCAGGGCCGATGCCGTGGCTTAGACACATGATGGGCTTACCTTTGTAAGTGCCGCCTATCGTGTGGAATTCGCGTGACGACACTTCAAATGTCTTGGTGTCGAAGAATGACGCCACCATATCGACACGTCCGGGGTCGCCTACGAGTATTATGCGGTCGCAGAGTTGCTCGGGGAGTAGATGCAGATGAAATATCGAACCGTCAGGATTGATAATCATCTCCGATGAGCCTATTACTTTTTTATCCATGATTTTCAGTCGTGTTTTGATATAATGTTATAAATATTAAACGTATTGTTATGTGGCTATGTTTATGCCGGCCGGTACTTTCCTCCGGGATAGGGTAGTACAAGACCTTTGAACTCCATATCAACCAGCATAGGAGTAAGCCGGTAAACCGGAATGTCAAGATCCACACACATGCGGTTGAGCGAGCCTTCGCCGTGATTGCGGAGGTACTCGGTGATTTTTGTTTCGTCGGGAGTCAGTTCGAGGGGCAGTTCTTGCTGATTGCCTTCGGCTTCTCGTGCAGTCCAGCCCATAAGCCTTATAAGGTCGTCGCCCGACGAGATAAGTGCGGCCATGTTATCGCTTATGAGTTTGTTGCACCCTTGACTGAATTTATCGCTCGTGCGTCCCGGAAGAGCCATTACGTCGCGGTTATATCCTGATGCTATTCCGGCAGTGATAAGAGCTCCTCCTTTTTCAGCCGATTCCGCTACGACAAGACAGTCGCACAGGCCTGCCACTATACGGTTGCGCGCTACGAAGTTGCCTTTATGAAGCGGGTCCTGCGAGGTGTAGTCTGATATAAGCATACCCCCTTGACGTGCTATTTCCACTGCTGTCGACCTGTGTACGGCAGGATATATCGTATTCAGCCCGTGGGCAAGGACGGCTATGGTAGGCACACCGGCATGTATGGCCGCACGGTGGGCGGCTATGTCTATGCCATAGGCAAGACCGCTCACGATGACTATGTTATCGAGCTTTTCTGCAAGGGTGTCGACAAGATTCATTACAAAATCCAAGCCATAGGGTGTTGCATGGCGTGTGCCTACAATACTTATTATTTTTGATGCGTTGAGGTTGCAGTCGCCAAGCGTGTAAAGCATAACCGGAGCGTCGTCGCAGTCGGCAAGCCTTGCCGGAAAATCTTTGTCGGTTATATATACCGGTTTTATGGAGTTTTGTCTTATGAAATCAAGTTCTCTGCCGGCTTTTTCCAATATGTCCTTTCGGTACTGAGTGTCAAACAGTTTGTTGCGGCACCCTGCCATAGCTGACAGTTGTTGCTCGTCGGCCGAGAAAAAGTGTTCCTCGTCACCGATACGCGCCAACAGAGCTTCGGCAAGGCGCGGTGTCATGCCGCGCAATGAAGAAAATGCTATTTTGTGAAGGAGAGACATCACTGCGAGAATTTAAGTAAGGTATTTGCTGAATGCCGATGCCAGTTCGTCACCTCGTGTAAGGTGCCCGTTGACGGTAGTCACACATGATACTATGGCTTCGACCACCAATCTGCCGTCAGAGTTGTATATGTCCTGATTGAATATGAAGCGTGCTCCTTTGCGCGATATATTCAGGCAACTGGTGAACTGTTCGCCCAGACCAAGAGGAGTCTTATATGTGATTTCGACTTTGTTAAGGACAGGATCAATGCCGCTTTCGTGCATTTTGCGAAACGAAGTGCCGGCCATGTCACAGAATTCATGGCGCGTATGTTCAAGATAATGAAGATACACGGCATTGTTGACGATGCCTTCGGAGTCCACTTCATAATCGCGTACCTTCATAGGAAGTTCAAAAATATATTTTTTCTTCATATCCCAAAAGTACTAAATAAAATCGTATTTTCAAATTATTGTGAAATGTGTAAGTAATAAAATACAGGCTAAGAAAGTGTATATAATGATAAAATATGATACTATTTATGCTATGTCTTGCTATTCTTATATGTATATGTTATATTTGTAGTCGACAAATAAACCATGATATTTTTAATTAACATGAAATTAACCTATAAACATCTGGCGCTGTTATTTACAGCATGCATGGTACCTGTCGGTACTTTTGCTGAAATCGTTCACATTTCCACTCCGAAAACGTCGCTTGTAGTTGATGCCGAAAAAGGTAAAGATGCCAAATTTCTTTATTATGGAAATAAACTTTCCGCATCGGAAGTCGATGATTTGCGGAGTGCGGGAGTTCCCAATCTGAGGATTTATCCGTCTTACGGCATGTCTACCGTTTCCGAGACTGCAGTAGGAGCGGTTCATGCCGACGGCAACATGACACTTGATCTGGTGGTCGACAATGTGTCACGACGCAAGGACGGTAATCGCGATGTGACAACTGTAGCATTGAAAGACAAGCATTATCCGTTTTTTGTAAATGTCAACTACGGTACTTATCCCGATGAGGATGTCATTGAGACTTGGACAGAGATAAGTCATCAGGAGAAGGGTAAAGTAGCGCTTACTCAGTTTGCATCAGGTTATCTGCCTGTCCGTTATGGCGATGTATGGCTGTCGCAGCTTTACGGCTCATGGGCCAATGAAGGCCGTGTCGACGAGGCCCCGCTCAACCATGGTATGAAAGTCATAAAGAATAAGGACGGAGCACGTAATTCTCATACATCACATGGAGAAGTGATGTTGTCACTCGATGGAAAAGCCCGTGAGAATGAAGGCCGTGTCATCGGTGCCGCATTATGCTACAGCGGTAACTACAAACTGCGTTTTGACACAGACGACTCCAACTATCATCACTTTTTTGCCGGTATAAACGAGGAAAATTCGGAATATAATCTTCCCAAAAATGAAGTATTTGCTACGCCTCCGCTGGCTCTTACATATTCGGAGGAAGGCCTTAGCGGAGTGAGCCGTAATTTCCATAAATGGGGCCGTAATCATAAACTGGCACATGGTGATAAACAGCGTAAAATACTGCTCAACAGCTGGGAAGGTGTTTATTTTGATATAAATGAGGAGGGTATGGCCCAGATGATGGATGATATTGCCTCTATGGGTGGTGAACTTTTCGTAATGGATGACGGATGGTTTGGAGTAAAGTATCCACGTAACAATGACTCGACATCACTTGGCGACTGGACTGTCGATACCCGCAAGTTGCCTTCCGGTATTCAGGGACTTATTGACACGGCTAAGAAAAAAGGCATTAAATTCGGTATATGGATTGAGCCCGAAATGACCAATACTCTTAGTGAACTTTACGAGAAGCATCCCGAATATATAATAAAACCTGCCAATCGTGAGCCTAATCTTGGACGTGGAGGCACACAACTTGTTCTTGACTTGGGCAATCCTAAAGTTCAGGACCTTGTATTTCATGTTGTGGACACTCTTATGACCAAATATCCCGAACTCGATTATATAAAATGGGATGCAAACGCACCCATCATGAATCACGGGTCGCAGTACCTTACTTCTGACAACCAAAGTCATCTGTATATAGAATATCACCGCGGTTTTGAAAAGGTTCTTGACCGTATACGTGCCAAGTATCCCGATGTTACCATTCAGGCCTGCGCAAGCGGCGGCGGACGTGCCAACTACGGTGTGCTTCCTTGGTTTGATGAGTTCTGGGTGAGCGATAATACCGATGCTCTCCAGCGTGTGTATATGCAGTGGGGCACAAGTTATTTCTTCCCGGCCATAGCTATGGCGTCGCATATAAGTGCCGCTCCTAACCATCAGACATTCCGTACCATACCACTCAAATACCGTATAGACGTGGCTATGAGCGGACGTCTCGGTATGGAAATACAGCCTAAAAACATGACAGCAGAGGAGATTGACATGTGTCGCAAGGCTATCGCCGAGTATAAGGATATACGCCCTGTGGTTCAGTTCGGTGACATATATCGCCTGTTGTCGCCTTACGATAAAAAAGGTGCTGCATCACTGATGTATGTAACTCCTGAAAAGGACAAAGCTGTATATTACTGGTGGAAGACCGAAACGTTTGCCAACCAGCAGTTGCCGCGAGTGACTATGGCCGGTCTTGATCCCGACAAAAACTACAAAGTGCATGAGCTCAACCGCATAGATAATAAACCGCTCTCTTATGAAGGAAAGTCTTTCAGTGGAAAATTCCTTATGTCCAACGGTCTTGAAATGCCTCTTGGCCATAAAGTCGATTATAATAAACGCAATGACTATGCAAGTCGTGTATTGCTGCTTGAAGAGGTAAAATAAATAGACGATTATATTTATCGTTATAGGGGGCGTGGTCTGTATAACAGACTGCGCCTCTTTATTATGAATGAAATATATTTAGTATCTTTGACATCCGTCTTAGATACTTCCGCTCGGCAAAAGCAAATTTTATTTGCTTTTGCACTTGACTTATTCGTATCTTTGCACAAGTTAGTAGTATACAGATACGGATAATGTGATGAAAAGATATTTTATAGCTGTTTTTGTGGCCTTTTTATCGGGTGTGATGTCTATTGATGCACGCAGGGTTGAGATGAATCTATTGCAGACCAGCGATGTGCATGGCAACTATTTCCCTTACGATTTTATAACAGGAAAGAATGCCGATGGCAGTTTGGCAAGGGTAAGTTCTGCTGTGAAGGAGGCGCGTAAAAAATATGGCGCTAATGTGATATTGCTTGATAACGGTGATATTTTGCAGGGACAACCGACCGTGTATTATTACAATTATGTGGATACGCTTGCGGCTCATGTGACTTCGGCTGTAATGAATTATATGCGTTATGATGCCGGTAATGTCGGCAACCATGACGTGGAGACAGGGCGTGCTGTACTTGACCGTTGGAGCCGAAACTGCGATATGCCTATACTGGGAGCCAATATAATAGATAAGTCGACGGGAGAACCGTACTTTAAACCATATGAAGTCATAGAGCATGACGGAGTTAAAGTAGCTGTATTGGGCATGCTTACTCCTGCTATCCCCGCATGGTTGCCTGAAACTTTATGGAACGGATTGCGCTTTGACGACATTGAGACTACGGCAAGAAAATGGATGCCGATTATCAAGGAGAAGGAAGCGCCTGATGTTATAGTAGGACTTTTTCATGCCGGACAAGCTGGTAATATGTTGGCCGGATATAAAGAAAATCCTTCGCTTGAAGTGGCGAGGAATGTCCCGGGATTCGATATAATACTCATGGGCCATGATCATAGACGCGAGTGCAAAAGAGTTATAAATGTAGACGGTGACACGGTGCTTGTCATGAATCCTGCAAATAACGGTGTGGTTCTTACCGATATAACAATGGCCTTTGAAGTGGATGACAACGGCAAGGTGACTCATAAATATATCGACGGCGAGTTACGTCCGATGGCGGATTTTGATATCGATGCGGCGTTTATGGTGGAGTTTTCACCTTATATCGCCGAAGTAAACAATTATGTCAATGAGTCGGTAGGTCGTTTGACTGACTCCATCTCGACACGTGACGCTTATTTTGGCCCGTCGGCATTCGTTGACCTGATACACAGACTGCAACTTGATATAACCGGAGCCGACATATCCTTTGCCGCTCCGATATCATATGACGCCAATATCTCGGCAGGCGAAATATTCGTTGGCGAGATGTTTAATCTTTACAAGTATGAAAACATGCTTTATGTCATGGAACTTACAGGTAAAGAGATAAAAGATTATCTTGAATTTTCTTACGGACTATGGGCCAATACCATGAAGTCAAAAAACGATCATCTTCTGTTGTTTAAAGAGAAACCTACCGATGGTGACGAGAGTCGGGCCATGCTTGCCAATCCCAGTTACAATTTTGACTCGGCGGCAGGTATAATATACGAGGTGGATGTCAGAAAACGTCCCGGGCGTCGCATTAAGATTCTCGGTATGGCGGATGGAAGCGATTTTGATTGCTCCAAAACATATAAGGTAGCTTTGAATTCTTATCGTGGAAACGGTGGAGGTGAATTACTCACACGTGGAGCCGGCATACCTCACGATAAGCTTTCATCACGTATCGTATATTCTACCGACCGCGATTTAAGATATTATCTCGCTGACTATATACATAAAAAGGGGGTGATAACGCCCGAAAAACTTAATCATTGGAAGTTTGTTCCAGAAAAATATATTATTCCTGCGGTAAAACGTGATTATAAGATACTTTTCCCTGAAAAATAGATTGATCCCTTGTGATTCACAGATAAAAAGGCTAAATTTGTAATTGGCATTATTAATGTTCGGAAAAGAACGGGAATGAAACGATTTGTTTTTATTATCGCATTGATTGCAACCTCGGCTGTATATGTACCTGAGGTTGCTTACTCGCAAATAAGCGACGGCGAATCAATCATTTCCGTTAACCGTACTCCGGTGTTGAAAGCCGTGCCAAACGGTATAGAAATAACAGTACATGACGGAGTGGCCCGGCGTTTTTGTGTCTATTCGATAACAGGTCAGGTTATCAAGTCGGTTGATGTGGCCGATAACGTTACGGTTGAGTTGCCGCAAGGCTACTATATCGTAAAGTGCAGCGAATGGACTAAGAAGATTGTCGTGCGCTGACATTGTTCCGGGTATTATGTATGCCGGATTAATACAAGAATACTTTTTTTAATTGTCTTATAGCATATTTATTAATTTACAGAAAATGAATTTAAATCTAATGAAGCTATGCGCAAGCGCTTTGGCTGTTACTGCCGTGACATGTGGTGTTGAGCGGTTGCAGGCTGCCGGCAATGATGCCTGTTACAGCGCTTTTGAAACTTATGATGGTGATGATCTTGAGTTGGTGGTCGATGCAAAAGGAACACATTTTGCATTGTGGTCTCCTGAAGCTCAGGAAGCCAAAGTTATTATTTATCCTACCGACCGTAACAGCACGCCCGTTGACACTATGGTCATGACGCGTGGAGAGAAGGGTGTATGGCGTGCATCTGTACCGGACAAACTTTACGGACGGTTCTATACATTCAGTATAAAACACAATGGAAAATGGCTTGCCGAGACTCCCGGTGTTTGGGCAAAGGCTCTTGGCACCAACGGAGAGCGTGCGGCGATTATTGATTTCAAAACTACCGATCCTGAAGGCTGGAATGTCGACAAGGGGCCGTCAATAAAAAATATAAACGACGCCGTGTTATATGAGATGCATCACCGCGATTTTTCGGTACATCCGTCATCGGGCATTGTCAACAAAGGTAAATTCCTTGCCCTTACAGAGCATGGTACGGTGTCGCCGGCCGGTGACAAGACCGGTATAGACCACCTTAAAGAACTCGGGGTTACTCATGTACATATACTCCCGTCGTATGATTTTAACAGTGTTGACGAGACTCAGTTGCCGAGCAACCGATACAACTGGGGCTATGACCCGGTAAATTATAATACTCCTGAAGGAAGTTATTCGACTAATCCGGCCGATCCGCAAGCACGTATAAGAGAAATGAAGAAGATGGTGAAGTCACTTCACGATGCCGGTATAGGGGTTGTTATGGATGTAGTATACAATCATACTGCGTTGAATGACGATTCTAACTTTTCCCTTACCGCTCCCGGTTATTATTACCGACATCGTGCCGACGGCTCGTACAGCGATGCTTCGGGATGTGGTAACGAGACTGCTTCGGAGCGTGAACAGATGCGCAATTTCATCGTTAATTCAGTAAAATATTGGGCAAAGGAGTATCATATCGACGGTTTCCGTTTTGACCTTATGGCCATACATGATACCACAACCATGAATGATGTGGTGAAAGCTCTTAAAGAGGTGAACCCTGATATATTTGTTTATGGTGAAGGCTGGACGGCCGGTGACTCTCCGCTGCCCGTAGGCCAACGTGCGCTGAAGGACAATGTCGCTGCCATGCCGGGAGTGGCGGTATTCAGCGATGACATCCGCGATGCCGTCAAGGGACATTACAGCGATGCTACGGACCGTGGATTTGCTACCGGAAAGCCGGGTAATGAGGAGACTGTCAAGATTGGCATCGTTGGGGCAACTGCTCATCCGCAGGTTGACTATTCCAAGGGTAATAATTCGAAAAAGCCTTATGCTTTGGCTCCGACACAAGTCATAAATTATGTTTCATGTCATGATGATCTTATGTTGACTGACAAGCTGGCCAAATCCATGCCTGATGCGGATACGGCTGGTCGTCAGCGTGCCGATAAGTTGGCTCAGACTATAATATTTACTTCGCAGGGCACTCCTTTTATATTTGCCGGAGAGGAGATATTCCGAGACAAGAGGGGTGTGCATAACTCTTATAAGTCGCCTGACTCAATCAATGCCATCGACTGGACGCTCAAGAGTGAAAACGGCGATATATACAATTATTATCGTGAGCTTATAGCTTTGCGCAAGGGCCATCCGGCATTTCGTATGACTACAGCCGATGATGTCGCCCGCCATCTTGTGTTTGATGATGTGAAAGGCGAACCTAATCTGATTTCATATTCGTTGAAAGATTATGCCAACGGTGATTCTTGGAAAGAGATAAAGGTTGTGTTCAACGGCAGTGAGGAGACTAAGAAAGTCAAAATCGGCCGTGGCGAATGGCTTGTCGTAGCGCGTGACGGCCAATTGAAATCAGACGGAATGGGCCATATAAAAGGTGGCAATATCGAAGTGGCTCCATGTTCGGCTCTGATACTGGCTAAAGAAAAATAGCGATGTTTTCAGCGGTCCTTGAGGTCGCATAAAATAAGCAAGGCTCCAAACCACAGTTCGGAGCCTTGCTTATTTACATCTAATTAAAAAGGATCAACTGTGTCCTTTCATACATTGATTCATTAAAAATCAGCTCTGGTGCTCGAGAAGGAAGTGCTCGGCGTCAAGAGCGGCACGGCATCCTGTGCCGGCGGCAGTTATGGCTTGCTGATAATTAGGATCGGCTACGTCACCTGCAGCAAACACACCCTCTACGCTTGTGGATTGATCATGACCCGAGAGTACTATGTAACCTTGTTCGTCAAGCATAAGCTGTCCTTTGAATATGTCGGTATTGGGTTTGTGACCTATCGCGAGGAAGAAGCCGTCGATATCTATATCAAGTTCCTTTTCGTTATCCGTACCGGCAAATTCTACCAAATGCGCTCTTTCAAGAAATTCCGTGCCTGACAATCCGCGCGTCTGTGTATTGAACAGGACTTTTATGTTTTCTTTTGTCATGACACGCTGTTGCATGACTTTAGATGCTCTAAGGTAATCTTTACGTACGATTAGGTATACTTTCTTGGCAAGATTGCTTAGGTACATGGCTTCTTCGCATGCTGTGTCGCCGCCGCCTACTACCGCTACCGTGCGGCCGCGGTAGAAAAATCCGTCACAAGTGGCACATGCCGATACGCCAAGTCCGGAGAAGCGTTGTTCGTCAGGAAGTCCGAGATATCGTGCCGAAGCTCCTGTTGCCACGATTACGGTATCGGCTTTGATTATGGTGCCGTCATCGGAGGTTAAAGTGAACGGGCGATTGCTGAAATCAACTTTTGTTATTATACCGGTGCGCACATCGGCACCGAAACGTACAGCCTGTTTGCGTAGGTCCTCCATCAGTTGAGCACCCATGACACCCTCGGGATATCCGGGGAAATTTTCGACTTCTGAAGTAGTAGTGAGTTGACCGCCCGGCTGAAGTCCTTCATACAGGATAGGGGATATATTGGCCCTTGATGCGTATATGGCTGCCGTGTAGCCTGCAGGACCGGAGCCTATGATAAGACATTTGGTATTTTCTGTAGTCATGTTCTGTCGTATTTTGTTGTTATTGTATTAAACGTTGTTGTTTAAAAGCGTTCTAAGTGTAGTCAGCGCAGATCGATGATTTCCGCCTTGGGATACTGCTTCTTGTTGAAAACAAATGTTGATGATGGATAGTTTGTTCCTGTTTTCAACGTTTTGATCAGTATGGACATATTGGTTCCGGTGTCGGTTGTCAGTTCAATTCTTTCAGGCATGAACGTAGATGCGTTAAAAGTCACTGTCGCTTTCTTTATGTAAGCGCCCCGCGCATTGACCGGGGTAAGATCGACTCTATACTTTCCGGCGGGTGCTTTCAGCGATTTAGCATTATACGCTTTTCTGAACGAGCTTATTATGACAAACGGATTCACCTGTGCCAGTTCTTCAGGAGTCGGCTCGACAATGTTTACCTCGTTGGATGAAGGCATGAATGTCCACTGTGTGGTACCGTCATACCATACTGTAAGGTCGGGAGAGCTCAAATGAAACTTTTCGCCCGCTATGACAAGTGTGCCTGATGATGATTGTTGGCCGTCGCTCATGTCGTATGTGACCGTGACCGAATGCGTGGCCTTGACGCGTTTTGCTGCTTCATCAAGTATCTGGCTGCCTGTGAGTGTCTTGGCTTCAACAGGTACTATGGACCATATTACGGCCATTAATATAATTATGTGTCTTAGCATTGAAGTCTATGATATGTTGTTTATTTCAAGATACCGGTCGAGTTGCAGCGAGTCCATCAGTACCGACCGCGGTTTAGCTCCCGATGCCGGTCCTACTATGCCGGCCGCTTCAAACTGGTCCATCAGTCGGCCCGCACGGTTGTAGCCTATCTGGTATCGGCGCTGGAGCATTGATGTGGATGCCGTTGACGATGAAATTATAAATCGGGCCGCTTCTTCAAACAGCGGGTCACGGTCCGATACCGCTCCGGAAGTGCCTCCCGCGCCTCCGTCACCTTCCGGTACATATTCGGGCAGGGTATAGGCTTCGGTGTAGCCCATCTGGTCGTTTATGTCGCGGCATATGTCGGCGACCTCCGAAGTACTTATAAATGCACATTGTACGCGTTTGACCTCTCCTTTTATTGATATGAGCATGTCGCCGCGTCCTATAAGCTGATTTGCCCCCGGTTGGTCGAGGATTGTGCGGCTGTCAACCATCTGCATTACGCGGAAAGCCATACGTCCCGGGAAATTGGCTTTTATCATACCGGTTATCACATCGGTCGACGGACGTTGTGTGGCCAGTATGAGGTGTATGCCTGCGGCACGCGCTTTTTGGGCAAGTCGCGCTATAGGTCTTTCGACCTCTTTGCCGGCTACCATTATGAGGTCGGCAAACTCGTCAACTATGACGACTATATAAGGCATGAACATATGACCGTTTTCCGGATTAAGCTTGCGGGCTATGAACTTGTCGTTGTAGTCTTTTATATTGCGTTCGTCGGCTTTGTTGAGCAATGCGAACCGATTGTCCATCTCTACGCACAGCGAGTTGAGTGTGGCCACTACTTTCATCGGGTCGGTGATGATCGGATTCTCTTCATCTGGAAGTTTGGCAAGATAGTGGCGCTCGAGTTTTGCATACAGATTGAACTCGACTGATTTCGGGTCAATCAGCACGAATTTAAGTTCAGACGGATGCTTTTTATATAGCAGAGACGTAATGATAGTATTTAGACCTACCGATTTACCTTGTCCTGTGGCACCTGCTACAAGAAGGTGTGGAGTGTCGGTCAGGTCGGCTATGTATATGTCCTTTGATATTTCGGCTCCCATAGCCATAGGCAGTATGCATTTTGTCTCCTGAAACTGGCGAGAGGTGATGACCGACCGTATAGGCACCATCTGCGGGTCCTTGTTGGGGACCTCTATGCCTACCGTGCCCTTTCCGGGTATAGGGGCAATGATGCGCACGCCAAGAGCGCGCAGGCTCAACGCTATGTCATCAGACAGGTTTTTAATCTGTGATATTCTCACTCCTTCAGCCGGAATTATCTCATATAATGTTACCGTAGGACCTACAGTTGCCTCGATGTGGGAAATGGCTATTTTATAATTTTTTAAGGTGGCGATAATACGTTCCTTGTTTTCCTCCATTTCGGTCTCGTCAACTATTTCCGTTTTTAGTTTTACTTCTTTAAGCAGTTCTACGGAGGGGAAGTGAAAGCGTGGCAGTTCGGCTGTCGGATCATATGGCTTCATTTCCACACTTTCGGCTTCTTGAATCGCGTTGTCTTTTACAGTAAGTCCGATTTCGCTGTCTGTTGCGGTTTCCGATTCTTTTTCAGAGACAGTTTCCTTATATGAAGGTTCGTAACAGTGTTCCGTGATATCCCGCTCTTGGATTTCAGACGCAGTGTCAGGCTCGATTGATGACGGTATGACGGTATCGTGGTATACCTGACGGTCGTTATCGGTCGCGGGCTCCGGCATTGATGTGAAAGGGTCTTCGTCAAATACAAGCTGACGCTCTGTAACCGGCTCTTCGGCGACAGTATTCCCGGCCGGAGTGACATTATCTACAAGCTCGTCAGACTTTCGCAACGATTCTTCGATTCTGCGTCGCTCCTCTTCTTTGGCTGCTTTTTCGGCAGCAACTCGGGCATTGTGCGCATTTATTTTACGCCTGTATGTGACATAGGCTATGCGCAGTTCGTTAAGATATATGGCCATTACAAGGCCGACAAGAAGAAGACTTACAAGTATGGCGCCGGGTATGCCGGTATTTGCCAGTAGAAATTTATTTATTTCGTAACCGTGTACGCCTCCCCAGTATAGCCAAGAACCGGCGCTGTAGGTGACAAGTCCGAGTACTATAGACACTGTTATAGTCACTATGAGGCTCTTCATGGTAAGCGACCAGAATGATATGCGCGATTTTCGGTTCAGCAGCTTCCATGCGAGGGCGAAGAAGTAGAATATTATTACAAAAGCGCCTATACCGAGACCGTTGGATATGAAGTTTTGTGACAGGAAAGCTCCGAGCGCACCTCCGGCGTTGCGTACGTTTTCAGGATTCCGGGCCATTTCGCTTACCGTATTGTTGAGCACCGCACTTTGGTCATCCGCTCCGGTTGTAAAGTAGGATATGGCTGCTATAAGCAGATATGTGGCCCAGCATAGCAATGCTATGCCTGCAAATGTACGTGTGCGCCGGTCAGTGACAAATCTTACTATGGAGTTGTCTTTGAATTTAGAGCTTTTTTTTACCGTTTTCTGCGGTTTTTTCGGTGCCGGAGCCTCCGCCGGTCTTGATGCCGCCTGACGACGGGCATATTCTCGGTCAAGGGCATCAGGGTCGAAGTTGTCGGAGATAATATTGTCGGGTCTCATAATATATGCGTAAGTATAGTGGTATGTTATCAACGCTTCTTGCATAAAATATGCGCTGATGATAGATACAAAGTTACTATAACCCGAAGTTATACGCAAAATTCAGGCATAATAAAATATGCAAAAATATCGGCCTTATGTGAAGACCGATATTGATGTTTTAGCAATCGCTGTTTCAAAGAGCTTTAAGGGCTCTGATAGCATGATGCGGGTCGGGCGAATTGAATACATAACTTCCGGCGACAAGCATGTCGGCTCCGTATTGAGCGAGCAAGCCTCCGGTATGGGCGTTTATACCGCCGTCAACCTCCACTATGGCGTTTGAACCCGAGTCGGCAATTAGTTTCTTTAATCTTACGAGTTTTGCCAAGGTGTTTTTAATAAAGGACTGGCCTCCGAAGCCGGGATTCACTGACATGAGCAACACCAGATCTATTTCGTTGATTATGTCGACAAGATGTTCTATCGGGGTTCCGGGGTTTATGGCTATACCCACTTTCATGCCGGCTTGTCTTATCATCTGCACCACACGATATAGATGTACACAAGCCTCGACATGTACAGTCATAAGAGATGCGCCGCAATCGCGTATCTGAGATACGTATTTTTGCGGTTCAACGATCATCAGATGTACATCGAGAGGAAGTGTGGATATGGCGTTTATGGCTTTTATGACAGGAAAACCGAACGTAATGTTAGGAACAAATACTCCGTCCATTACGTCAATATGTAAATAGTCGGCTTCAGATGAGTTTAGCATTTCGATTTCTCTTTGTAAATTGCCGAAATCAGCTGATAAAAGAGATGGCGCTATGAGCATGGTTATGAATGGTTTATATGGTGTTGTTTGATGGTTTTGGCTTGAATGCGTTGTATAGTATGAAGAGTACGCATATGACACCTATGCCGTAGCCTGCATAGGTAAGATAATCGTTGTACTCTTCGACTTTTGTAAGCAACTGGTCTTTATTGACAAACGTGGATAGAAAATATCCGAGCAGAGCGAGAATAGCATTCCATACCAATGCTCCGAGAGTGGTAAATATCACAAATTTACCGAGATGCATGCGGGCAAGTCCGGCCGGAATGGATATCAGTTGTCGTACTGCCGGAATAAGTCGCCCTATGAACGTCGATATGGCGCCGTGATCGTCAAAATATTTTTCAGCTTTATCTACCTTGGCTTCATCGATAAGCAACATATGGCCTAAACGGCTGTTGGCAAAGCGGTATACAATCGGTCTTCCCACCCATAATGCGAGATAATAGTTTACAAGCGCTCCTACGAGAGCTCCGGCTGTAGCTATTAATGTTACGGCATATATGTTCATCGTTGAGTCGGGCTGCATGGCAAGGTAGGCTGCCGGCGGCACTACAAGTTCTGACGGAAACGGAATGAAAGAACTTTCAATTACCATAAATATGAATACAAACCAATAATTGGCGTGATTTACAAACCAATTGAAAAATTCGTTGGCGTCAAATATGGACAAGGTTATGAGGTCAAGCATAGTGCTTATATATTCTGTTATGGATATATGGTGTCAAAATTACACAATAAAAATTGTATAAACAATCTTTTTTCAAATTATTCCTGTCTTTTTAAACATCTCACGATAAAAAGCGGCCTTCTTTTCGATTGCGAGCGGATAGGCGCGGGAGGTGGATGGCATGCGGTAGATGTCGGTTTTTCGTCCGTCAGCCAAAACGGTCGATACCGATTCTCCGATTTTGGGCGAGACTGTACCTGTTATCGCCGCGAGCGTTTCTCCGGCTTTTTCGCCTGTTGTAGCGAGAGTGTGGCAATCGGGCATCCGGGCGAGCAGGTCCATGAGAGGCACCGGTTCGACTATTTCGAGATACTTGTCCGATGCATTGTCTTTGAGTCTGCGCACTTTGAGTCCGGTGTCGTTAAGAGCTATGCCTTTTTCATTAAGCAATTGCTTTATAAGCGGCAGCTTGAATGTGCGTGCATTGCTGTCATACAGATATTCTTTGTCATTAAAAAATATGAGCCCCATTATACGCCAGAAGTCATTTATGCGGTTGGGATAGTAGAATTCCATAGCCCAGCGTTGTGGTTGCGGCGGGAATGTGCCCATTATCAGTATTTTGGCATCGGGCGGCAGATACGGCTCAAAAGGATGGCTCTCTACTGGCTTCATTTTGTTAGTCTTTTTATGTGGTTTTTAAGTATGTGGTGTCCGGGACTGACCATGTCGCCATGGTTATATCCGTCCAATTCATAGATATATGTATGTTTATGACCGTTGACTTTCAGCATGCGCCACAGGTAGGCTGTCTCTTCATAGCGCCCGAGCAATTCCATCTCGCGGTCGCCGGAGATGATGATCATAGGCGGTGCGTCGGGACGCACATAGTACAACGGGGCATATTCGTCGATACTCGGCTGAGTGTCTTTCATGCCTTTTGCTTTGCGATAAGCGAAATGGCTTATCGCATGACCGCTGTAGGGCACAAGCGCGGCTATGCTGTCGGCGTCTATGCCATAGGTGGCAAGCCATTTTTTGTCAAGGCCGATCATATTGGTAAGATAGCCTCCGGCGGAGTGTCCGGCGACAAATATTTTCGTAGCATCGCCTCCGTATTGTACGGCATTGTGAAACGCCCATGCCACTGCCGCCGCTGCATCGTCGATACATTGGTCAAGGCTTGCTTCGGGAAGCAGACGATACCCTGCTCCTATTACTACAAGTCCTTGATTTCTCAACTCATGAGGTATGTCACGGCTGCCACCTGTAAGACCTCCGCCGTGAAACCATATCACAACGGGGCAATCTGCGGTGTCAACCGGATAATGTATGTCGAGCCGGCACATTCTGTCGGCATATGCTCCTTTCCCGTTTTGGTATTGTATATCCTTTTCGGTTTTGTAGCCGGAGCAGAGGCCGATTGCAGGAAGCAGCCAGAGAAGTATTATAGCAGACAGTCTTAAAAATGTCATAACGTCAGGTGTGCGGTGAGGAGTTTAACAATCGGGCCGCCACTGCATCGGCAAGGGTCTTGCAGTCGTTTATGGCAGTGGCGTCAGGAGCCTGCTTTGCCTGTGGTGATGCTATGTCGCCGTTAAACAGTCTGGCTTCTTCAAGTACGGCATTGATGCGCTTTACCGACTGAGGTGCCCATGCGCAGGAACCGAATGAGGCCGTTACGCGGTTTTTTATCTCGCGGGTCTTTATGGCCTGTAGTAAAGCTTCTATCGGAGGGAACAGAGTGTTAGAGTATGTGGGAGCGCCTATTATAAGCCCTTTGTAACGGAATATATCGCTCAATATATATGAAAGATGTGAGTAAGAGGCATTATGTATGCGTATTTTTTTTATTCCGTTTTCTGCGAGTCTCGAGGCTATGACCTCGGCCATTTCTTCGGTATTGCCGTACATGGAGCCGTATACTATGACAACTCCGGTCTCGGCTTCGTATTTTGACAGAGAGTCATATATGGCTGTTACCCGCGCTATCTCGTCATGCCATACCGGTCCGTGGGTAGGGCATATGTAGTCTAATTTAATTGATGAGAGTTTGGCGAGTGCTTTCTGTACAAATACACCGTATTTGCCTACTATATTGGAGTAATAACGATACATTTCCGGTATAAATTGCTCTGTGTCGGTTTCCGAGTCGGTGATGCCTCCGGTGAGAGCGCCGAAGCAACCGAATGCGTCGCCTGAAAACAGAACGCTCTTTTCTTTAACATATGTCATCATTGTTTCGGGCCAATGTACCATTGGGGTCAGTGTGAAGCGGAGACTCATTCCACCGAGGTCTATGATGTTACCGTCAGCTACTTTCAGCAGGTTATTCTCTATGCCATAGAAGCCTTTTACCATCTCCAGCGTTTTTGCGTTGCCTACAATTGTCATTTCGGGATAAAAGCTTCGCAGTACTTTTATAGATCCTGTATGATCAGGCTCCATATGGTTGATTACGAGATAATCTGGAGCTTTGTCGCCGAGGACAGTCTTGATATGGTCGCGCAACTTTTCGCAAGCGCTTATCTCCACTCCGTCGATAAGGGCTGTTTTGTTTGTGCCCGTTACTATGTATGAGTTATAGGTCACGCCTGAAGGCAGAGGCCATAAGGCTTCAAAACGCGAGGTCGTGCGGTCGTTCACTCCTACATAGTGTATGCCCTCGATAAATTCTTTAACATTCATAATTATCGCTCGTTAGTAAAAATCGATATTCGTTTACTATAATAATAAGGAAAACGGACTTGTAATGTTCAAATACAAAAATCAGAAAGCCGCTTCCCTTTATTCAGGCAGCGGCTTCGTTATCTATATCATGCTTGTGGCATGTTATGATTTAGCTCGCTCTACGCGTTCTACATATGAACCGTCACGGGTGTCTATGCGCACTTTGTCGCCGGTCTCGCAGAAAAGGGGTACTCTTACTTCAGCTCCGGTCTCAACGGTAGCGGGTTTGAGTGTGTTGGTGGCTGTGTCGCCTTTTATACCGGGTTCGGTATAGGTTATCTCGAGCACTACGCTCGTGGGCATTTCGCAAGTAAGGATAGTTTCGGATGCCGCATGTACCATAGCTTCACATATGTCACCTTCTTTAAGGAACTGCACGCCGTCGATGCTTTCGCCGGGAAGTGCTACCTGCTCAAATGTTTCGGTATGCATGAAGTTGTAGCCCATGTCATCTTTGTAAAGATACTGATAGGGACGACGCTCTATGCGCACTTCTTCAACTTTCACGCCAGAGTTCCAAGTCTTGTCGATAACGCGTCCTGTCTTTACGTTTTTGAGTTTGGTGCGTACGAAAGCCGGGCCTTTACCGGGTTTAACATGAAGAAATTCAACTATAAAGAAGTAGTTGCCGTCGATGTCGAGGCACATTCCGTTTTTAAAATCTGCAGTTGTTGCCATAAAATTATATATCCTGTGTTTTTTTATTTACGTGTGCAAAGATACGAACTATAAGGGGATTATCGTTAATATTTTATTGAATTTTTTTATCAATACAGGCAATATGGGGTATATCTTTTCTGACAAACGGCGTGGAATAATGCCGAAAAATGTGTAAATTTGTGCTTCTTTTTAACCAAAAATTTAGTAATATATGGAAACAGTGTTATTCTGGGTTGTGCCATTTTCTTCTTTGCTTGCTTTGTTGCTGGCTTTGTTTTTTTATCGCCAGATGATGAAGGAGAGCGAGGGTACTCCCGTAATGAAAAAAATCGCCGCCTATGTGCGGCAAGGCGCCATGTCTTATCTGAAACAGCAGTATAAGATTGTAGGTATGGTGTTTTTAGTACTTGTCGTTATTTTCGCAGTTATGGCCTATGGCTTCAACCTGCAGAACCCGTGGGTGCCTGTGGCATTTCTTACCGGAGGTTTTTTCTCGGGCCTTTCGGGTTTCCTTGGTATGAAGACCGCTACATATGCGTCGGCACGTACCGCCAATGCCGCGCGTACCTCGCTTAACGGAGGTCTGCGTGTCGCATTTCGCAGTGGTGCCGTTATGGGGCTTGTCGTTGTAGGTCTCGGACTTCTCGACATCTCGTTCTGGTATCTTATGCTTGATTATTTTGTGGCTGATGATCCTGCCACTCCGACCGCAAAACTTTGTATGATTACAACCACGATGCTTACATTCGGTATGGGTGCCAGTACGCAGGCATTGTTTGCCCGTGTGGGTGGCGGTATTTATACAAAAGCTGCTGATGTCGGAGCCGACCTTGTGGGAAAAGTGGAAGCCGGCATTCCCGAGGATGACCCTCGCAATCCGGCTACGATTGCCGATAATGTCGGCGATAACGTAGGTGACGTTGCCGGTATGGGAGCCGACCTTTACGAGTCATACTGCGGCTCTATTCTTGCTACTTCCGCCCTCGGTGCGGCCGCTTACATGACAAGCGGCGATGTGGTCATGCAGTATAAAGCTGTCCTTGCTCCGATGCTTATAGCTGCGGTAGGTATAATCTTGTCTATAATAGGCATATTCTCGGTCCGTACCAGTGAAAATGCCAAAATGAAGGACCTTCTCGGGTCATTGTCGCTCGGCACCAATCTGAGCTCTGCCCTTATTGTTGTGGCTACATTCCTTATATTGTGGGCGTTGAATATAAACAATTGGGTTAACATATCGTTTGCAGTCGTTATCGGTCTTATAGTCGGTATCGTTATCGGTCGTTCGACAGAATATTATACATCACAGTCTTATCGTCCTACTCGCAGACTTGCCGAAAGCGGTACTACAGGTCCGGCTACTGTCATTATATCCGGTATAGGTCTGGGTATGGTGTCTACTGCAGTTCCCGTGTTGGCAGTAGTGGTCGGTATAATTCTGTCATACTGGCTTGCTTCAGGATATGATTTCGCTAATGTAGGTATGGGGCTTTACGGTATAGGTATCGCCGCTGTGGGCATGCTTTCCACTCTTGGTATAACTCTTGCCACCGACGCTTACGGTCCTATAGCCGACAATGCCGGCGGTAATGCCGAAATGAGCGGTCTTGGTGAAGAGGTACGTCGTCGTACCGATGCTCTCGACTCTCTTGGAAATACCACTGCGGCTACCGGAAAGGGGTTTGCCATCGGTTCTGCTGCGTTGACCGGACTTGCTCTTCTTGCGTCATATGTCGAGGAAATACGTATAGGTCTCGGTCGTCTTGGTGAGACGGCTATAAATATAGGCGGTATGGTCAAGCCTATACATGAGGCTTCGTTTACCGACTTTATGACATATTATGATGTGACACTTATGAATCCCAAAGTGCTGTCGGGTATGTTTATAGGAAGTATGATGGCATTTCTGTTCTGTGGTCTTACGATGAATGCCGTAGGTCGTGCAGCCGCTCACATGGTGGAAGAAGTGCGCCGTCAGTTCCGTGAGATAAAGGGTATACTTACCGGTGACGCCGAGCCCGATTATGCGCGTTGTGTACAGATATCGACCAAAGGCGCGCAGCGTGAGATGGTGTTCCCGTCGGTGCTTGCTATTGTGGCTCCTATACTTACCGGTCTTATTTTCGGAGTTCCCGGCGTGATAGGTCTGCTTGTAGGAGGTCTGTCGGCAGGATTCGTGCTTGCCATATTCATGGCCAATTCCGGCGGTGCATGGGATAATGCCAAGAAATATATAGAAGAAGGCAACTTCGGAGGCAAGGGTGGCGACGTTCACAAAGCCACTGTTGTCGGCGATACTGTCGGTGACCCGTTCAAGGACACATCGGGCCCGAGCCTTAACATACTTATAAAGCTGATGTCGATGGTTGCCATAGTCATGGCCGGCCTTACCGTAAGCTGGAGTCTGTTTTAAGTAATAGCACATAATAAAGAATTGAAGGCTGCACTTGTGCAGCCTTTTTGTTTGCAGTCATATAATATGTTATTTGCGTAGGTGTGGCAGATTGTGTAACTTTGTGGTGTGGGACGACTTATAGCTATAGATTATGGACGTAAACGTTGCGGTATCGCCGTGACCGATGCGTTGCGCATTGTAGCTAATGGGCTAACGACTGTAGCCACAAACCAGCTTGTCGACTTCGTGAAGAAATACATGGCCGATGAGCCAGTTGATGCTATAATTGTGGGTAAGCCCGTTACGCTTCAGGGTGAGCCTTCGGAGTCGATGAAGTATATTACGCCCGGTATAGCGAAGTTGCGTGCTGCCCTTCCTGCCGGTACGGAGATTCTGTTCTGGGACGAGCGTTTCACTTCCACGTTGGCTCATCGAGCCATGCTTGACGGAGGTATGCGCAAGAGCCGTCGTCGCGATAAGGCGATAGTGGATGAAATGGCGGCAACAATAATACTTAATGATTATCTACAAAGTAAATCATATAACCGATGAAATTACCGATATATCTTTACGGCCATCCTGTTCTCAGGCGCGAGTCGGCCGAGATAACACCTGATTATCCTGAGTTGCAGAAGCTCGTCGATGACATGTGGGAGACAATGTATTATTCCGAAGGTTGCGGACTTGCCGCTCCGCAGATAGGTCGTAACGACCGTATAGTCGTTATTGACGGTTCTGCCGTGGCCGAACACTTTCCAGATTGCAAAGACCGTAAATTCACATTGATAAATCCGGTCATAGAGGTGCTTGAAGGTGATACCGTGACCCGTGATGAAGGATGTCTTAGTCTGCCCGATCTCAGTGAGGCCGTGCCTCGTGTTGAACATATACGCTTGACATGGGTCGATGAAAACTTTGAGCCGCATGAAGAGGAGATATCGGGTTTTCTCGCCCGTATCGTGCAGCATGAGTGTGACCATCTTGAAGGCAAACTTTATATCGACCATATATCGCCCATAAGAAGGCAGCTGATACGTGGTAAATTGAACAATATAATAACCGGCAAGAAGCGCGTTGATTATCCTGTGCGCTATGCCCCTAAAAAGAAGTAATATGGCAGACGATAAAAAGATAATATTTTCGATGGTGGGCGTGAGCAAGATTTATCCGCCCCAGAAGCAGGTGCTGAAAGACATATATCTTTCGTTTTTTTATGGAGCGAAGATTGGTATCATAGGTCTTAACGGATCGGGAAAATCTTCGTTGCTTAAGATTATAGCCGGTATTGACAAGCAGTATCAGGGTGAGGTGGTGTTTTCACCCGGCTACTCTGTAGGCTATCTTGAACAGGACCCGCAACTTGATCCCGATAAGACGGTAATTGACGTTGTGCGCGAAGGCGTGCAGCCCATAATGGATCTGCTTGCCGAGTTTGACAAAGTAAATGAGGCGTTCGGTGACCCCGATGTTCTTGATGACCCAGACAAGATGGATGCGCTTATCGCACGTCAGGCCGAGTTGCAGGACAAACTTGACGCCGCCGACGCTTGGAATATCGACAGTAAACTGGAGCGTGCAATGGATGCCTTGCAGTGTCCTCCCGACGATCAGGTGATATCTACGCTATCGGGTGGTGAGCGCCGTCGTGTGGCTTTGTGCCGACTATTGCTTCAGCAGCCCGATGTACTGCTCCTTGATGAGCCCACCAACCACCTTGACGCCGAGTCCATTGATTGGCTTGAGCAGCATCTCCAGCAGTATCCCGGTACGGTAATAGCCATAACCCATGACCGGTACTTCCTTGATCATGTGGCCGGCTGGATACTTGAGCTTGACCGTGGAGAGGGCATACCTTGGAAAGGCAACTACTCGTCATGGCTCGATCAGAAGACAAAGCGCATGGCGCAGGAGGAGAAACAGGCAAGCAAACGGCGCAAGACTCTCGAACGTGAACTTGAATGGGTAAGGATGGCTCCTAAAGCGCGTCAGGCCAAGGGTAAGGCCCGTCTTAACTCTTATGACAAACTTCTTAATGAGGATCAGAAAGCGCGCGAAGAGCGTCTTGAAATATATATACCCAATGGTCCGCGTCTCGGCAACAAGGTTATTGAAGCTACCGGTCTTGCCAAGTCATTCGGTAAAAAGCAGCTGTTTAAAGGCCTTGACTTCTCTCTGCCGCCAAACGGAATAGTGGGTGTTATAGGTCCTAACGGTGCCGGAAAGACGACTTTGTTCCGTCTAATAATGGGGCAGGAGACACCTGATAGCGGTACATTTGATGTAGGTGAGACCGTAAAGATAGCATATGTCGACCAGACACATCATGATCTGCTGCCTGACAAGAGTGTGTATGAAGTCATATCGCAAGGTACCGAGACGTTCCGTATGGGCGGTCGTGATGTAAATGCACGTGCTTACTTGTCCAAGTTTAATTTCACTGGCGCCGATCAGGAGAAAAAGATAGGTGTGCTTTCTGGTGGAGAGCGTAACCGACTGCATCTCGCCATGGCTTTGAAAGAGGAGGGCAATGTATTGCTTCTTGATGAGCCTACAAATGATATTGATGTCAATACGCTGCGTGCGCTTGAGGAGGGTCTTGAGGACTTTGCCGGATGTGCCGTAGTGGTCAGCCACGACCGTTGGTTTCTTGACCGTATATGCACTCATATACTTTCGTTTGAAGGCGAGGGAAATGTTGTGTATTATGAAGGTTCATATTCAGATTACGAGGAGTTTAAGAAGGCCCGCAACGGCGGTAAGGAGCTGCCTCGCAAACGCTATCGCAAGCTGATGGAATAGTGCGATTTGTTAAAAAATAGGATTATAAGGCACAAATCATTACCTTTGCAATATGCGTAATGTTTTGTGCCTTGTCTTATTATGCTTTGTGTGGTTGACTTCGAATGCCGCAACTCCTATATGTGGCAGACCTGAAGTTGATGTGGAACGAATGTACCGGTTTGTAAAAATGCACAATCCCGAGTTTCCGAGGGAAATAGCAGAAGCATATTATAATGTTGGATTACTTTATGGAGTACGTGGCGATATAGCTATGTGTCAGGCTATTCTTGAGACCGGTTGGTTCAGATTTGCTGACGGTACTTCGGTTACTGCCGATCAATATAATTATTGTGGACTCGGAGTGACTTCAAGCCGGGAAAAAGGTCATGCGTTTTCGTCTATAGAGGAGGGTGTTAAGGCGCAGATACAACATTTGTATGCTTACGGATGCAAGGATGATCTGCCCAAGGGTGAAACCATTGTCGATCCGCGTTTCAGCTATGTAAAGCGAGGCTCTGCCAAAACATGGGAGAAGCTGAACGGACGATGGGCGGCCAGCCGACACTATTCCGACAGGATACTCAAACTGTATTTCCAGCTATCGGGCAGTCAAATCGAATTTATAGAGGTTGAGATACCGGAAGAATATCTTCTCACAGAAGAATAATCAGGGTGGAATAGGTTCATACCGATTTTGTAGCTTAGGGCATTGTCAGACGGATAGCCTTGCCGCCGCCGCGTGACAGGTCGACTGCAAAGTGGCGCGATGTGCGGTATCCGACGACCCAAAGGATTATGTCGTCGCGTGTGAGCAACCACACTTTGCGTTTGTCGTCAAGCGATAGTTTGGCATCAGAAAATATGTCGCTTACGAGGCGGCTTCCTTTCATGCCGAACGGCTCTATGCGGTCGCCCTCGCGCCAGCGCCTCATGACAAATTCCGGATTTCCTTCCAGCACTTTTGGTGCAAGATAAAGCGACTTGCCGTTACGGTCAAAGCTGATTTGCTCCACGGGTATTTCTGCAATGGTCAATCCATAAGGATATTCTTTGCCCGCGGCAAGATCTATTTTAAACTCCTCTTCGGAGTTTTTTTCAGAAATGGGTATTATATGAAGTTTTCCCCGGTTAATCAGCGCCATGCTTTTGTCGTTGAAAAATTGTCGCCCCGAGACTGTCTTGTCCGATGTTACTGTCGCTGTTATGTCGGAGGCATGTGTATGGTTGAATCCGTATGGCTTTATGATTTCGTAAAGTAGTGTTATGGGATTGTCTGTTTCCGCAACCATACGTTTTACATCAATAACATCATTGTCTATGAAGTTTTTGGCGAGGCGGGTCACCGCCTCTTCGTATAATGAAGCATTGTCGCGAAGGTCCGATATGGATGTGTCAAACCCTTTGTCGGCATCGGGAAATTCGTTACGTATTGCCGGAATTATTATATTGCGCAGTCTGTTACGCTTAACATCATTTATAAGATTTGTGCTGTCAGTGACGTAAGATATATTTTCATTCTTTAAAAAAGTCACTATCTCATTACGCCTTATATCGAGCATTGGTCTTATAATTATGCCGTTTTGTGACTTCATACCGGTCATGCCTGTTATACCCGTACCTCTAAGAAGGTTTAGCAGCACCGTCTCTATATTGTCATCGCTGTGGTGGGCCACGGCTACGGGTATGCCGCCAAATTCGTCGGAAAGCCGGGCAAACCACTCATAGCGCAGGTCACGGCATGCCATCTCTGTCGATATTCCATGCACTTTCTTATACGTATCGACATCAAATTCGATCTCCCGGTATTCGCTGGCGTATAAAGATGCCGTGTATGCGGCGTGGTCGCGGTCGCGGACCGACTCTTCGCCGCGCAGTCCGAAATTGCAGTGGGCAGCGATACATTTGTATCCAAGTCTTGAAAGAGCTACGAGCAGAGCTACAGAATCGGCACCGCCGCTCAATGTCGTTATCACACGTTGTCCCGGTTTAAGAAGACCGTGCTTATTTATGGATTGTGCTACTTTGTCAATGAATCCTTCCACTATAAAATTATATCAATATGTAATCGGCTTTTATATGTTAATCGGGGTAGGGAAGAAGATGCTATGGCGTATGACTCGCAGGCCATTAATATATATGGACTGTGTAGTATGGGCGCCACTGCAAACACGGATGAATTTAACATATTGACCGGAGTGTATGTCGGGTCAGACAGGGACAACCATCATCGGTATGTCGGAATGGAACAATAGCTTATGAGCCAATGACGGGTTAAACAAGCGTGCAAAAATATTCTTTTTCTTATTAGGCACGGCTATGAGGTCGATAGGCTGTCTTTGCTCTATGTCGTGGAAATCGGCTACGATATTTCCGAGCGATATCGCCGCTACGCTAAATGAGAACCGCGGATAATGCCGGGTACAGTATTCCAGCAACCGCCGGGTGTCGGCGTCATTGAACATTGCGTTTTTCTTGGAAGGCACGTTCACGATGGTTACATCTACATGCTCGTCACAGAAGAAGCGGTATATGGCGTCGAGGGCAAGAATATCTTCTTGCTCCAGATTAGAGAACAAGACAGCATGTTTTATGTCGTCGATATTGCTTAAATTTACCGATTCGGGAACGGTAAGTACCGGAAACCGACAGGAATCGAGTACTTCGGCAGTGACACTGCCTATGAGTTCTTTCTCTTTTTTACCGGCTCCGCGTGTACCCATTACAATCATTTCCGGTTTGTTTTCTTTGGCATACTCCACTATTGTCTCTTCAGGCACACCTTCCGCTACCTCGGTTTTAAATGGTACGGGCGGAAGCTCACCTTTCTTTATGCGTTCACGCAATTTACGGGAGAATGTCTCGATTGACCGATGGGCTTCTTTGTCAAGAATGTTTTGCATCTCCGCATCGGCAATGTCATAGGTCATAGAGTCGGTAAGCTGCAGACTTCCGGTAACAGACGGGTTGAGAACCGAATGAAGAAGCATTATTGTCGCTTTGTGTCGGGCGGCGAGATGAAATGCTATATCACAGGCTTTTGTCGAATAGTCGCTGAAGTCCACAGGGACGATTATAAGCCGTCGTAAGGTGTCGGCTATTGAATTGTCGGCAGGCGCAAAGATATCGGTGTTTTCAATAATACGTAAGGCGAGCGGAAGATCACTTTCATGAATGCGTACTCTCACACCGCTTGAAACCACGGGTTGCGACAGGTTTACATTATGCAGAACCACGGGCACGCCTTCACTTTCAAGCAGGTGCTTGAGACGTAAGGCGTGCTCGTAAGTATGGATAGCCACTGTTATGAGGCGATCTTCTGTCATCTTTTAATCAATGATGTTAGGCTTCTTTGGCAGCAGCTTGCTCTTCAAGAATGGCAATGGCCATGTCATAAATAGTAGTATCGTCAAGGACTACGATGCCACCGTCGGGACCCGGTTCAATGTGAACGCCGCAATTTTGGCCAAACTGGTAGTTACTACCGCCGAAGTAATTGCGAACTGTCTGTACAGTACAATTGAGTTTATCGGCAATCTTATGCATCGAACCGTCGGGTAAACTGTCTTTTATACGGCGGAGATCATTAAATGTAATTGTTTTAGTCATGATACTATCAGTTTTAAATGAGTTAATAATTCAAATATTGATTAATGTCGTTAAAATTATAATTTTTGTATCATAAATCCAAATTTTTGTCGGCATAAAAGATGTGTTATAAAACATGCTACGGCTAAATCTTTTCAATATCAGAGCCTTTGATCCATGCACGCGTATTATTGTCGATTTTCACATCATACCACTTTGTCACTGCCGAGTCGGTGCGGGTGGTGACGGAGTCGAGGATTTCCACTTTAGTGCCTTCATGAAGCAGTACGGCTTCTTCCGAACGGTCCTTGGGGATACGCGGCGAGGTACTCAGCAGAGTTGACGGTACCGTAATGACCGCTTCTTTACCTGAGGTGGAGTACCTTGTGGCAATAGATGCACAGATATTGGCACAGATGCATATGAACAATAATACTATACCGCCGAAAAAGCCGGCTTTACGCAGGGATATAGCCGATGTAAACACATACAATGCTATGGCTCCGAGCAGCAGTATGAAAGAACCGATGGCTATACCGGCCCATATGTTTGCTGATATTTTGCAGGCAAAGCCATTGACTGTATTGGATATAAACATACCCCGGTCGCCGGGTTCATCGGTTATCTTCGTGTTGACAAATTCGAGATTGGCGCGCGCATCTTTGTCCGACGGGTCAAGGCGAAGAGCGCGTTCATAGTATAATATGGCCATACCGGGCTTCCCCTGACGGAAATAACAATTGCCTATGTTATAATATAGATTGGCCGAAGTGCCTTCTTCTTCCGCTATTTTTAGATATAGCTCGGTAGCTTTGGCAAAATTATCCTGCATATAGGCCGAGTCGGCTTGCTGTGTAAGTGACATGGCGTTGACCGTACCCGTAATGAGTGCAGTTAAAATAATATATGTTATGATGCGTAATTTCATATTTATTTCAATGAGTTTGTCGGGTGATTTAACGTTGTTTGGTACGCTTTATGCTTTCCATCTCGTTCATGGCCTTTGATGCTTCCTTGTAAAGATTTTCAAGCTGTTCGTCGCTTTGGGCAGGGGAGTACCGGGCCATCTCACACTCGTCGATTATATTGATGAATGACTCGGCAAGCTGTTGCGGAGCCCCGTATTCAGAAAGCTGTACGGCTATATTGTCACGTGTAAGCCGCGATGCTGGTATGCCGAGTTTGTCGCTCAGATATCCCCATGTAGCCCGTAGCATCTCTTCATAGAACTTGTCGTTGTCATGGGAAGTAAGGTACCGGTCGGCCATTTTCAGACGTTTGCGCGCTATTTTGTTCGCATTGGCAAGACGTCGTCCCTGAATATCGGCATTGAGTTTTACTTGCTTTCGGTAAATGAGTATTATTGCCGCAAGCATTAGGGCGAGCAGTATATAGCAGGGCCAATACCACCATGATGAATAGAAGTACGTATGCGATTTTTCAAGATGCAGATTGCCGGTCTTGATATGCAGTATATCTGTGTTTTTAGCTTCGATACTCTGCTTATTGACTCCTGCTGTCGTTGCAGGTGCGTCCGCTCCTTTGACTACCTTTATATCATAAGAGGGGGTGGTGAGGCTTACATACTTTTTGCTCTCCGGATTGAAGTATACAAACTTATCGGCACCAATAGAGAAATTGCCCACACTCTGAGGTACAAACGTGTATTCGACAGTCATGCTTCCCGTGACGTTGTTGCCTGATACCTGTGAGTTTACATCGATCTGAGGTGCATATTGTTCAAACTCCGAAGGAAAGTCTATTTCCGGTTCTTTGATTGATTTTATATTGCCGGTACCTTTTATTGTATATGTGAGGGTGGCAGCTTCGTTGGTACGGAAAGTAGATGTATTCAGTCGGCTGTCAATTGTGAAATTGCCTACTGCTCCCGTGAAGCCTTCAGGCTGAGGCTGGGGCAGGGGAGTAATGTTGATTGAAGCCGAGTTTGAACTCACTTTTATATCTTTTTCTACAGGCCGTGTACCTCCCCAGAAGCCGGTAAAGCGTTCGTGTTGCACTACCGTTACGTCATATTTACCCGAGTTTATGGTCAGTTTACCTGATTTTTGCGGGAATATGATACATTGCTTCAGCACGGCTGTCATGTAATTCTGCCCGTTGTAGTGCTCGACTTCATTCAGTTGCGGTTGCAGATTCAACTCTTCGATAAGGAAACCGTCAAATGCCGGCTGTGAAGTAGGCATGAATGAGCTAATGCTATACTTCGTATATAGCTTGATGGTACACAATATGGCTTCCTGCTCATAGGCCTGCGAGCGGTTGAGTATTATTCTTACAAAAACATCGTTGGCCGATACAGCTTTGTCGCTACTTTGTGTACTGATGTCGTCCACCCGTGCGCCCTGACCCGATTGGGCGGCTTTATCCGGCGGAAGTACCGTAAATTTTACGGGTACGGTGGTATAGGTGCGTCCGTCGCACACTATGCTTGCTTCTCCTATAGTGTAGGTACCCGGGGTATCGGCACGGTAAGTGAATGAGTAGTCTACAGTGGTCGATGACGACGACTTGCCGTTTACCCACTGATAGTTGCGCATTGATGACGATGACGGCCCGTAAAGCAGGGTGCACCCTTTTATTTCTGGAGCTTTAAGCCCGGAACCTTCTCCGTCTTTAAGGCGGAAAGTGATATTGAACTTATTTCCCGCAATGACTGTACGTGGAGGGATTGTGGTAAACGATGTCTCGGCTGTGGCCGATAGCGCTATCCCTGCCATTACAATCATTATTAACAATAATTTTTTCATCATAATCACTTTTTCAATTCATTTAAATAGTTGATAACGTGATCACCACTGCTTACCATGTACACGACGGGCTTGTCCGGCCTCCTTTTTCTGCATATCCTGCACTTTACGGCGGGTAGCGTTTTCTTCGTTCTCCATAGCCTTCAATATCTTGTTGGCATTGGCGTCGCTTATGCCCCCCTGCTGTTGTTGAGGTGGTTGCTGTTGGTCTTTGTTTTGTTGCTTTTGTTGGTCTTGATCTTGATTTTGGTCTTTATCCTTGTCTTGATCCTGATTTTGCTGTTGATCTTGATTTTGGTCTTGATTCTGTTGTTGATCCTGCTTGTCTTGGTTCTGATCCTGATTCTGCTGTTCCTGCCGTTTCAGTTGGGCAAGTCGCAGATTTTCGCGGGCTTTGTCGTTGTCAGGGTTCTTTCGCAAAGCTCCCTTGTACATGTTTATGGCTTGGTCATACTGCTGCTGGTTGAATGCCATGTTCCCGAGATTATAAAATGCTTTTTCAGCTATCGATATGTCCTGTGCGCTTTGTGCCACGCCTTGGAGCAGGCTTTGTGCCTCAGACATAGGATTATTGTCTGAATTCGGATCGGCATTGCCCGATTGTCTGATGAGGGCTGCTGCAAGGTTGTACATGGCGGTTTCGCTCATGGCGTTTTCTTCAAGAGCTTTTCGATAGGCCACTTCTGCGTCGGCAAATCGCTTTTCGTCATATAGCGAATTGCCTTCGCGTATATAATTGCGTTCTTTGCGTGTGGATGAGTCGCTGTTATCGGCGGCATGGACATAACCGACAATAGAAGCGGTAAGTATTATGGCGGTAAATATACGTTTCATGATATAGTGCTATTTACTGAAGAAGTTTATCTTTTTTAACCATCCCACTTTTCTGTCAAGCATGAATATGTCAAGGATGACAAGAGCAAGAGCCAGCCATCCGAATACAGGAAACTGTTCAGCGCTTGCAGAGTATATGACTTTCTCAAGATCGCTTTTCGCCAATGTGTCGAGTTGTTCGTCAATATCTTTTACTACTGTCGACGATGCCCCCTGCACATATATGCCCTCGCCGGTTTCTGCTATTTTTTGAGCCATGGCTTCATCAAGACGTGTCGTCACCGGATTGCCTTCGTCATCTTTCATGAACTGGCCGTTGCGTCCTATCGGTATCAGTGAGCCTTTGGTGGAGCCGAGGCCTATGACGTCGACTTGGATGCCCTGTTTTACAGCAGTTTGGGTAGCAGCGATAGGGTCATCGTCAAAACTTTCGCCGTCGGTTATTACGATTATGGCTTTCTGCATGTCGTCGGTAGGTGTGAATGAACTCATAGCCATCTCTATGGCCGCTCCTATCGAAGTTCCCTGAGTAGGCACCATCTCGGTAGAGATGCTGTTCAAAAACATCTTGGCCGATACGAAGTCGCTTGTGATGGGGAGCTGCGTGTATGCGTCACCTGCAAATACTATAAGACCTACTTTGTCGTTGTCAAGCTTGTCGATTAGTTTTTCAAGTACGAGTTTGGCGCGTTGAAGGCGCGATACTCCTTTAGGATCGTCGGTGGACGATGCCAACATTGAGTTTGACACATCAAGACATATCATGACTTCTATGCCTTGTACTTCACTGACCTCTTCTTTGGCGCCGGCGCGGGGACGTGCGAGAACAAATACAAGAGCGGCCACGGCAAGAAGCTGCAATGTTATTTTTATCCACGGCTTATAACGTGAGGCGTCAGGCATGAGCGGTGAAAGTACAGCGAGCTTGCCGTAGCGCTTCAATTTGCGTTTTCGGGAGTATCGGCTCAAAAGATACAGACCGGTTATAGCCGGTATAAGGAAGAGCAGATACAACAGGTATGGATTTGCAAAACTAAACATAGTCATCAGTCATCTAAGTGAAATCATGGAATAGTACGTAAAACCGTATGTCGCAGAAGTATCTCCAATACGAACAGGCCCAATGCAAGCCATGCCCATAGCATGTAGTTGTCCTCGGTATGGGAGAAGTGCCGTACATCCATCTGAGTCTTTTCGAGTTGGTCTATCTCTGAGAATATGTCCTTAAGAACTGTATTGCCCGTAGCCCGGAAATATTTTCCTCCGGTGGCGGAGGCTATATTACGTAGTGTGGTTTCGTCAATTACCACAGGCATATTTACATAATCTATGTCTCCGTAATAATTCTGTTGCGGCATTGGGGCGGTACCGTTTTTACCTACACCGATAGTATATACTTTAATGCCGTACTTTTTCGCTATTTCAGCAGCGGTAAGCGGCGCCACATTGCCGGTGTTGTTGGTGCCGTCGGTTATGAGTATGATACTTTTTGACTTGGCTTTACCGTCTTTTATTCGGTTTATGGAGGTGGCCAGACCGTCGCCTATGGCAGTGCCGTCGTCAAGCATGCCCATTTTTATGTCATGGATATAATTGGCAAGCATAGACCTGTCGGTGGTCATCGGCACGGCAGTGAAACTTTCGCCGGCAAAAATAACGACTCCTATGTTGTCGGATTCGCGGCCTGCAACAAATTTTGACGCCACATCTTTGGCCGCTTCGAAACGGTCAGGCTTAAAATCGCGGGCAAGCATTGATGACGATATGTCAAGTGCTATGATTATGTCAGTACCCTCGGTCGACGATGTGCGCCAGCTGTCGCGGGTCTGTGGACGTGCAAGTATTATTATGACGCAACCGATTACCGCCAGTCGCAACAGAAACATGCCGTGCAACAGATACTCCTTGTATGATCTCGGCAACTTGGCATACGGTGAGGTCGTCGATATCTCAAGGGCTGGGAAGGCATTGCGGTGTTTCCATATATACCATGCTATAAGCGGGATAAACACCAAAAACAACCATAGATATTCAGGATGTGCGAGCTGCATGATCAGTTATCTTTTTTATCGGTTGACTGTTGTGACTCTTCGGCCGGCTCGGTTTCGGTTTCGGCCGGTTTGGTATCTTCGACAAATTTCACTGCGTTGTTGAACGCTTTGACATTGTCGTCAGGGAGAGGCCTTACTTTGGCAAACTTGACAAAATCGGCCATTTCGAGGATCTGCTGCATAATCGGAGCGGAGGGTTTTGCTTCGCTGTTGGACTTTATGCGGTCGAGTATCTGTGTCGAGGTCATTTCCATGGCATTTATGCCGAAACGCCGGTAGAGGTATACACGCAGAATTTCGGTAAGCCGGGTGTAATATTCTTTCTCATGGCCGCTTTCGCAAAGTTTTTCATTCTTGAGTTTATTAAGCTCAAGCATAGCCGCTTCGTAAGGAGGTACGGGCTTTTTCTTTGGAATCAGCGGTAACGATTTTTTACCACGGAAGTATACAAACCATATAAGTATGGCTGCCGCGACAACAATCACAGCAAGATATATCCACCAATAGTCGACAATAAAATCAGGGATATAATCCCATATTCTGGTCGCCGGCTTGACGACACCTTCGTAATCATGTATAGTCTTCAGAGTGTCGACAGGTACCGGTATGACTTTAAGAACAAGTGCGTTTGACGCAAAAGTGTCATTGCCTGATACATATAGAAACGGAGGCAATGTATATAGTCCCGAGTCAAACGACTGTATGACAAGTTCACGTCTTATCTCTCTTCGTCCGCTTCCAAGATCGGCTGTATCGGGAGTGAGATTTTTTATTATCTCGACGTTTCCGGTTATGGTATCGCCGGCGTGATTTATGAAACGCCCGTCAATATCGTTATCTTCTACCACGTCGACTTTAAGCAGTGTCTGCTTGCCCATGAGTATATATGCCGAGTCCAGACTCGCTTTTACCGAGACCGGGCCTTTGGCTGACATTGCCATAGGGAGAAGCAGTACAGCCGCCAAAGTATATATGAGATATCTTTTACTTATCATTATCTTAATTCTCGTTTTTTGAACAACGACATGAGGGCTTTGACAAAATCCTCGTCAGTAGCTATCGAGGCGTGTTGAACACGACAGCGATTGAATGTTTCCACCATCTTCTGCTGCCTTTCATACCACCATCGGTTGAACGTTTTCCTGACTTTTCCCGATGACGTGTTGACCCATCGGTCATTTCCGGTTTCAAGATCGACGACTCGCATCAATCCTACATCGGGCAACTGTGCGTCGCGCTTGTCATAAACCTGTATGGCGGTCACATCGTGCTTGTTATTGGCTATGGACAGAGCCTTGTAAAAGTCATGTCCGTCAATGAAGTCCGATATGACAAACGTAGTGCATCGTTTCTTCAGCGCGTCGGTCATGTAACGCAGTGCTTCGGCTATGTCGGTCCCTTGTTGTTCCGGACTAAAGTCAAGAAGCTCTCGTATTATGAAGAGTATATGGCGGCGTCCTTTCTTTGGGGGTATGAATTTCTCAATTTTGTCGGAGAAAAATATCACACCTATCTTATCGTTGTTCTGTATTGCCGAAAATGCTATCGTGGCTGCAATTTCCGCAATCATCTGGCGTTTGTCTTCGCCCATAGCTCCGAAATATCGGCTTCCCGATACATCGACAAGTAGCATTACGGTAAGCTCGCGTTCCTCTTCGTAGACCTTGACATAAGGATGGTTCTGGCGGGCGGTGACATTCCAGTCGATATCGCGTATGTCGTCACCGTACTGGTATTCACGGACCTCACTGAACGTCATGCCGCGTCCCTTGAATGCCGAGTGATACTCTCCGGCAAATATGTTCTGCGACAGACCCTTGGTCTTGATCTCGATCTTTCTGACTTTTTTTAATAGCTCGTTGGCGTCCATAGAAGACTATTGTCATGTGTTTTATCAGGGAACTTCGACTTTGTCGAGGATTTCCGAGATTATTTCATCGGCGGTGATGGTATTGGCTTCGGCTTCATAAGTAAGGCCTATGCGGTGACGAAGCACGTCATGGGCCACGGCGCGTACATCTTCAGGCACCACATATCCGCGTCCGCGAAGGAATGCGTAGCTGCGGGCGGCACGTGCAAGGCTTATCGAGGCACGCGGCGAAGCGCCGAATGCTATGATGGTGGTGAGGTCGTTAAGCCCGTAATCGGCGGGGAAACGAGTAGCAAATACGATGTCGACAATATAGCGTTCGATCTTCTCGTCGATGTATATCTTCTCACACACTTTCTGTGCGTCAAGTATTTCCTGCGGTTTTAGCAGGGGTCTTATATCCTTGCGTTCGTTGGCTATGTTCTGACGTATGATGATCTTTTCTTCCTCCTTTGACGGATAGCCTATGACAACCTTGAGAAGGAAACGGTCGACCTGTGCTTCAGGAAGCGGATAGGTACCCTCCTGTTCGATGGGGTTTTGTGTCGCCATTACCAAAAATGGCTCTTCGAGGGCGAAAGTGTTGTCACCGATTGTAACTTGCCGTTCCTGCATCGCCTCCAACAGTGCGCTCTGTACCTTGGCAGGAGCACGGTTTATTTCATCGGCGAGTACGAAGTTGGCAAATATCGGGCCTTTCTTCACTTGAAACTGTTCACTCTTCACGCTATAGACCATTGTACCGAGTACGTCGGCAGGCAGTAGGTCAGGGGTAAACTGGATGCGGCTGTATTTTGCGTCTATGATCTGTGCCAAGGTCTTTATGGCCAGCGTCTTGGCCAAACCGGGCACACCCTCAAGAAGCACGTGCCCATTGGACAGTAAGGCTATGAGCAGTGAGTCGATAAGATGCTTTTGACCGACGATGGTCTGATCCATACCCCGTTGGATGAGATTGATGAAATCACTCTTGGCTGCGACGAGGTCGTTGAGCTCTCTGATATTTACCGTGTCACTCATAAATTTAGTTTTTGTCAGGTAACTGTTATCTGAATTATATTAATTACAATTTATTCAGGCCGATGTTTATTCGATCCCTCTTAAGATGCAAATTTAAAAATTCTAACAACTATAGCGTTAAGACGGATTGTTAAAATTATATATATATCCTTTAACTTCTTAAAACAAGGACAGACATTACCGTTTATCCGCTATGGATTCAGCTATACGTGCCTCGGCCCGCTTCACGCTTTTCGGGTCATTTGCGTCAATATCGTATTTTTTAGGATCGGGTATCTTGATTGCAGTTCCGGGTTTTATACGGTTGGGATTTTTGATCACAGAGTCATTATCAAGGTATATGTATATCCAGAAGCGGTAGTCTCCGTAGTATTTTCTTGACATAGTTGTTAGATAACGCGATGTCGTCACAGTGTCTATGGCAATTGGCTTGAACTCGGTAATGACTGTATCGGATGTATGTATTTCCGCTGTGTCTGTTTCGTAGGTCACTATTGTGTCAGCATATGCGACAGCCGTAATGTCTATTGAGTCGGATGTTGATATTATGTCGAGAGGTTCACTGTCATTAATGACTGGAGTACTGTCGTTAATGAAATAATACGTGAAGTATCCGATAACTATACCGGACAAAAGACCTATCATAAACGCCCACCATGGATTGAAGCGTTTGTGATTTTCGGAATATTCGTTGTAGTCTTGATACTCTTCTGTCAATATCGGTTCCAGATCTGTTTCGGCCTCTGATGACGCCGGTTCTGTTCTTTCCGGTATCTCTTCTATAACTTGTTCTGTCGGTTGCTCAGTCTCTGTTGCAGATTCTGTAGCCTGCATGGGTTCAGGGACATTTTCCTGACTCTCTTCAACGGCGTGTTCCGGTACAGGTATTTTTGGTATTTCCGGCGGAATTGCCATCACGGTTTTTGGAATGGGTGGAATATCGGGTAATTGGTCCTCAGGTGCCATCGTATCCTGATATGACCGTTCAAGCATCTCTTCATTTACTCCCTCGGCCAGAACAACCGGCTCAAAGAAGGCGAACGGGCGGTTGACGGCTTCGGCAAGACTTTCGTCAGGGCTCCATATGACAGGATTGTCATCAGATAATCCGGGTGCAAAAGACCCAAGCCCTTTTATAGTTATTGACTCTCCTCGCGAAAGAGTCTCCGATATCAGATTGAGCAATTCGCGCAAAAATTCTTCGGCTGTCTGTTCTGAACTGGACGTAAGGCCGGCGAGTTTAGCCGCCAACTGCGGAAATGTTATTTTCTTATTCATTGGCGGTCGTTGATTTTTCTTTTTAATATTGCGCTTGGGCTGAATTTTATATTTATCGACGGTGGAATGAGTATTTGTTGCCCGGTAGACAGGTCGTTTTGTATATGCTCATCTTCTTTTTCAGGAATAAATTCGCCAAACCCCGGCAATGCTACCGTATTCATATCGCACAGATTATCGCGCATGGTGGTTGCAAGGCCGTCTATAAGGGCTGTAATGTCTTTTGAGTCACGCCCGAGGATTTTTGCCAACTGACCTGTTACTGCTTTATGATCCATTTATCGTGTAGTTTTATATGTTTACCATATGATTATGCGTCGTTCAGGAGGCAGGTACATTGCGTCGCCCTCTTTTATGTCAAATGCCTTGAAAAACGGTTCGATATTTCTTAAAGTGCCGTTTACGCGCCAGCGGCCGAGCGAATGCGGATCAGTCTTGGTACGTAACAGAATCTCTTCGTCGCGTATGTTGCCTGCCCATACGTTGGCATATGACAGAAAGAATCTTTGATCGGGAGTGAAGCCGTCGATAATCTCGCCGGGAGAGTCTTTGAGCGAATTATGATAGGCTGTGTAGGCTATGCGTATACCGCCTTGGTCCGCTATGTTTTCTCCAAGAGTAAAACGTCCGTTGGCATGGGTGTCGCCAAGCACCGTTATATCATCAAATTGTTTTACAAGGCCTGTAGTGAGCGATTGAAACTTTTCCCGATCGTGAGCCGACCACCAGTCGGCAAAGTTGCCGTCTTTGTCAAACCGACTTCCTTGGTCATCAAAACCGTGGGTCATCTCATGACCGATCACCACTCCGATGGCACCGTAGTTCTCGGCCGCATCGGCGTCGGGATTGAAGTATGGAGCCTGAAGTATGCCTGCAGGAAAGCAGATTTCGTTAGATAGGGGAGAATAGTATGCATTTACTATCTGGGGTGGCATGTACCATCTTGATTTATCGACAGGCTTGCCCCAGTCCGAAAGATTGTAATCTATCTCATACCTGATTGCCGATTTAATGTTGTCCCAATAAGATTTTTGTATGTCTATGGTCAATGAAGAGTAGTCGCGCCATTTGTCGGGATAACCTATTTTTACCGAGAAGGCTTCCAGCTTTTCCCGGGCACGGGCTTTGGTAGTGTCGCTCATCCATGACAGATTGTCGATGTGCTCGCCCAATGCTGTTTTAAGATTGCTGACAAGGTCAAGCATTTTTTCTTTGGCTGATAAGGGAAAATACTTCTCGACATAAAGTTGTCCTACCGCCTCGCCAAGAAGGGCATTGGGTACTCCGAGTGCACGCTTCCAACGCGGCATGGGCTGCTCTACTCCCGACACAACTTTTGAAAGTTCGAATTTGGCATTGACAAAATCGTCGCTCAGATATTCTGCTGCCGATGCGAGATATCCGGCAGTAATATAGTCATGAAGTTCAGTCTCCGATAGTTCGGCCATCAGCCGGTCAACTTCGGCAAGTGACTTGGGCTGCCCTATTATTACGGTAGTTATGTCATCAATGCCTTGTGCGGCAAAATAACGACGCATACCTATGTTGGGAAAATTTTTTTCGATTTCCTCGATTGACATGGGATTATAAGTCGCAGCCGGGTCACGTAACTCTTCGCGAGGCATCGCTGCCCGGGCAAGGGCAGTCTCTATTTTCATAACGTTGTCGGTTATCCGTTTCCGGTCTTTTTCAGCATAACCAGCAAGGCCTGTCAGAGTCATGACAAATTTACGGTAAGCGTCGCGAATGCTTTGTGCATTGTCAGAGTCTTCCAGATAGTAGTCGCGGTCACCGAGTCCGAGGCCTCCCTGACTCCAGTACATGGCATTTTTGTCAGAGTCCATCATGTCGGCTTCCACGCCGGTATTAAAGAATGCATCAGTGCCTATGCAGGTGGCGAGAAGTGCAGGTAGGTCGGTTCTGGAGGTTGTTCTTATTGTCAATATGTCGGCCATGACAGGTTGTGCTCCTTCCGCATTGAGCCGATCGCTGTCAAGCCCCATTGTGTAAAGATCGCCTATTTTTTGCGCTACCGAACCCTGTACGGCGTTTTTTGTGTCAAGACCGGTTATGAGATCACGCAGTTGTATGCGGTTGTTCTCACGCAGTTCGTCAAAAGTTCCGTAGCGGGCAAACTCCGGCTTTAGCGGATTG
This sequence comes from Heminiphilus faecis, assembly GCF_008728965.1. Lineage (GTDB taxonomy): Bacteria > Bacteroidota > Bacteroidia > Bacteroidales > Muribaculaceae > Muribaculum > Muribaculum faecis. The sequence continues at coordinate 48,458 of NZ_VSMC01000004.1, forward strand.
GCTTTCATCCAGCCTCCGCAAGCGTAATCGTAAAAATCATCGCTAGGATTTACTGTTGGATCAAGATTGGCCCTGTCTACACCTCTTTTTGTATTATTGTATGTCATTAAGCTATATTATTTATGGAAACCGGATTTTATTTGTCTAACGATGCCTTGAGCTCGTCAAGTTCCATTCCTGCAATTTCCCAAAGGCTCATGGCGTTGTCGAGCTTTTTCTGCAATGCCGCATGTCGGTCAAAGATGTCTCCTGTAACCTCTCCTGATGCAATCAGGCTTTCTACTTCGGCTATCTCTTTTTCCACCGCTCCTATATTTTCTTCGGCATCCTTTACTTTTCGTTCCGCTTTTTTGATAAGCTTGTCTCTCTCTCGTTGTTCCGTATACGACAGCCGTTGTTTTTCCTTGGCTGGCTGTTGCGCAGACACCGGTTTTGTCACTTCGGTTTTGACCTCTTTTTTGGGCTGTGTTTTTTCCAGTTCTGCAAGCGATGCCAGTTTTTTCTTTTCAAGAAATTCGTAGATACCTCCGAGACATTCTTTTACTTTACCGTCACCGAATTCGTAAACCTTCTCGACAAGGCCGTCAAGAAACTCACGGTCATGGCTTACGACTATCACCGTGCCGTTAAAATCCTTTATGGCTTGTTTGAGTATGTCTTTGGTTGTCATGTCAAGATGGTTGGTAGGCTCATCAAGGATGAGTAGGTTGACCGGTTCGAGCAGCAGTCTTATCATGGCAAGACGGGTTTTCTCTCCGCCTGACAGCACTTTTACTTTTTTGTCTGAAGCCGCCCCGCCAAACATGAATGCACCCAGTATGTCGCGTATCTTGGTCCGTATATCGCCTACGGCCACGTGGTCGATTGTGTCAAATACGGTTATTTCGCCGTCAAGTAATTGCGCTTGGTTTTGTGCGAAATATCCGATCTTGACATTATGACCTGTTTTAAGAGTGCCGGTATAAGGTATTTCGTTCATGATACACTTGACGAGCGTTGATTTGCCTTCGCCGTTTTTGCCGACAAATGCCACCTTTTCACCGCGTTTTATCGTGAACGTAGCATGGTCAAACACCTGATGTTGGCCATAGGCTTTACCTACGTTTTCGGCTATTATAGGGTAGTCGCCCGAGCGTGGGGCGGGGGGGAATTTTAGATTAAGGTGTGACGTATCAACCTCGTCTATTTCTATCCTGTCTATTTTGGCAAGTTGCTTTATGCGGCTTTGGACTTGTACTGATTTTGTCGCCTTATATCGGAAGCGTTCTATAAATTCTTCGGTATCCTGTATCTGTTTCTGCTGGTTCATGTAGGCTCTGCGTTGTTGGTCAAGTCTTTCCTGACGCAGAACTACATATTTTGAGTAATTTACCGAGTAGTCATAGATTTTGCCGAGTGATATCTCTATCGTTCGGTTGGTTATGTTGTCGATGAAAGCCCGGTCGTGGCTTACGAGAACCACTGCATTGGCTTTTGTAAGCAGAAAATTTTCGAGCCATTGTATTGATTCAATATCAAGATGGTTTGTCGGTTCGTCAAGTAGAAGTACATCGGGCTTTTTGAGCAGAATCTTTGCTAACTCTATGCGCATGCGCCATCCTCCGCTGAACTCGGAAGTAGGGCGTGTGAAGTCACTTCGTTTGAAGCCCAGACCGATAAGAGTTTTTTCGATTTCCGCTTCTCCGTTGTCGCTGTCCTCCATGGCAAGGCGCTCGGTAAGTGTAGTTATGCGGTCTATCAGTTTCTGATAGTCGGGAGAATCGTAGTCGCTGCGCGATGCGATATCGTTGTTGCATCTATCAAACTCGTCGTGAAGTTTCTTTATTTCGGAGAACGCCGTTCTTGCTTCCTCGATTACCGTAAGCGAGTCATTGATCGTCATGTGCTGGGGCAGATATCCGATGCTTACTCCCTGAGGTACGGACACGGAGCCGGAGGTCGGACGCTGTATTCCGGCTATGATTTTCAACATTGTCGATTTGCCCGCTCCGTTTTTACCCACAAGGGCTATCTTGTCTTTTTTATTTATAACATAATTTATATTGTCAAATAGGCTCTTGGCGCTGAACTCTACCGACAGGTTGTTTATTGCAATCATTCTATACTGTATATACTGTCAGTTTACAAAGTTAACATTTAGTCATAGCACGGCATCGCACGTTAACATTATTTTAAAAATGCGATATATTTAATGACCCTATGCTGTCGGTTTGTTTGAGTAAGTGTATGTGAAGGAGCGTTTGTGTGTCGGAGGGAGGTTATTGCAGTAATAATTATAAATTTAAGTCGGCTTCATTTATGTATCCGTTCATCATTGCATATACGCTAAGTCCCGATACACTCCTTATGCCGAGCTTTGAAGTTATATTTTTACGGTGTGACAATACTGTGTTGAAACTTATATTCAGCTTGTCTGCTATCTCTTTGTTAATAAGCCCCATTGCTACAAGGCGAAGCACATCCACTTCTCTTTGTGTCAATTCGGCCGATTGTGCCGTTTCCTGAACCCTTCGCACATTTATTAATTCGCGCAATTGTTCTAAAATATCCGATTCGCATCTGTTTATATGGAGCATGCCCTTTCCATCTCCGGTAACGATTGTTCTTGCGCGGCGCATAGCATAGAAGTCTATGTTACGGCAATATGAGGTAGGTGATACAATGTAAAGTGTTGACGGTGTATCGGTCGCTTCAGGTGCAGTTTCTGAGATTATATCGATATCAATATCGAAATAGTTTAAGAAAAGATAGCGCAGACCTATGGCCTGTAGCGTGTCATCAAGCTGCAGGGCAATATTCATGGCTTATCGGTTTGTGTTTTGTTGCAATGAACGGCTGACAGGCAACAGTATACGGTTACGTATGCGGTTGTTTTGCCGAAGATCTTTTTCCAGCGTCACTATGGCGACGATGACTCCATAACACAAGTTCAAGTCATAATCGCCCGACAAGTGCTTTATAAACATGCTTTTCAGGTCATTGAGCTTGTCTTCTACAAGGGTTTCTTCTTTGTGATTAACGGGAGTCATGCACGGTGTGCCGTTTGCAGCGGCAAGAATTGATGGAAACCAATCTTTATTATCGCGCTCGATTCTTGACATAAGGTCATTTTCGAGTCCCTGATAAAACTTCAGCATGAGTTCGAGATTGCTGTTACCGTCTCCGGCCGAGTTGATAAGCATGGTGAAGTGACGGCGTATATTGGGCAATTGAAACCGACTGTAATATGCATTGGTCTTGACAAGATAATCTATTATTTCAGACGCTTTAAACCCACGCAATTTTTCTTCCGGAAAATATCCTTCATTTATAAACGTGTTAAGTATGGCGAGGAAAAAGTCTGTGTCAAGATTATGTACACGGCATACCGCATCGACGGTCGCATCGCCTGTACCGAGGTTTATTCCAAAACGATTTATTACCGGTATGACTGATGTTTCGTTGGCGATTACATCGGCTAATCGTGTTTCTCTATATATAAGTGCCATTTTTTTGATTTGTGATATTGACCGGCTTGAATTTTTATTTTCGGTGTCGGACTGTTATTACATGAGATTGCGTTATCACTATGTCCACACCTATATCATGCGGTTCAGTGTCTATATCGTTTACAAGCTGGAAGTCATAGCCTACACCTATTTTTGTAGCGCGTGAACCTGCCAGAAGACGGTCATAATAACCTTTTCCCCTGCCGACACGGTTGCCGTTACGGTCATAAGCTACTGCCGGCACAACAATCATTTCTATATTGTCAATATCTTCTACATTGTCGCCGACAGGCTCTTCAATGTGGAATGCTCCGTATTTAAGCTGCGAGCGGTCATAAGGCAAAACCTCAAGATTCACTCCATTGACTCTGGGAAGGAAGAAATGCTTGCGATCATGCCATCGGTCAATAAATTCGATGGTGGAAAGTTCGTCGGGTAACGAGTGATACATCAGTATCCTGTCGGCAAGCAGAAATGCTACCGAGTTTTCAAGTACTGCGAAGACCGACTTGGCGGCTTCTTTGCGTTCATTGTCGGAAAGCAACGCTTTTTGTGCTTTAACCCGGCGCCTTATTTCTTCCTTTTTCATCGGTGTTATTGATTATTATTCGACCGGTTTTTCGGCAGGCGAAATCGGGACTGAAGCATGGCCGCTGTTTAATTCGGTCAATGCTTTAAGTACCGTGACATCATCGGTATTGGCGACTTGGTAATAGTATTCGCGTCCGAGAATGTCGCTTGCTATCAAAGCCTTTAGGAAATTAACAATCAAGTCTTGTGAAATGTTGATGTAATACCATCTTGCCGGTATGCCGTTGCGCGATGCGTAGTTTACAAACAGCATCAGTAACTCTTCGTTATCGGGAAGTTTGGCAAGCAATTGCTTGAGGTCTTTTGCCGATGAAAGCGTTTCACGGTTACGGTCGCTGTACTCGAATGCGAATTTCTGCAACAGTCCTGCATTTATCACATTTATATAATAGTTGGTAACTCCTGATGTGTCGTTGGGTACGAATACATCGGGCATGATGCCTCCTCCTCCATAGACAGTGCGCCCGGTCAGGGTGGTAAACTGAAGTTCTTCGTTGAATTTTATACTGTCGGAGTTATAGAATTCGCCATGTTCATATCGGTCTACTATTTCCTTTTCGTAAGCGTTGCGGTTGCCGAGTTGGTAATCTTTCTGTATGCAACGCCCCGACGGTGTGTAGTAGCGCGATACGGTCAGTCTTATAGCACTGCTGTCGGGAAGGGTTGTCTGACGTTGTACAAGGCCTTTGCCAAATGAGCGCCGTCCTACTATCAGGGCGCGGTCATTGTCCTGCATGGCTCCTGCAAAAATTTCGCTTGCACTTGCCGAGTACTCGTCAAGCAGTACCACAAGTTCATCGTTCTGGAATGAACCCGTACCGTCACTGAATACTTTTGCGTCCTCCATTTCTTCACGTCCGCGGGTGAATACGATAGGGGCGTTGGCAGGTAAAAATTCGTTGGCCATATAGATTGCCATTTCAAGGAAGCCTCCGGTATTGCCTCGTAGATCCACAATATAGCGATCGGCTCCTTGGGCTTTCAGTTTCACAAGACCGGTTAGGAACTCGTCGCGTGTGGTGCGACCGAATTTGTTGACTTTTATATAGCCGGTAGTGTCATCAATCATGTAGGCTGCATCAACCGAGTTGACGGGAATGTCGCCGCGGGTGACTTCAAACGACAATGTCTTCTTTGTGTTGTTGCGTTTTATTCCGAGTTTGACTTTTGTGCCTTTTTCTCCACGCAGCATTTTTTTGATTTCCGTATTTGGGATGTTCATGCCTGCGACTGCCGAATCATTTATCGTCATTATACGGTCGCCTGCCATAAGGCCTATCTTTTCTGACGGGCCGCCCGGTATCACTTCATTCACTGTAACGGTGTCAGTAAGCATTGTAAATGATATGCCTATGCCACTGAATGAGCCTTCGAGGTCTTCATTGACGGCCAGCAGTTCCTTAGCCGGTATATAAGTCGAGTGGGGGTCAAGATTCGATAACAGGTTGGGAAATGTACGTTCGAGAAGCGAATCTATGTCAACTTCATCCACATACTCGTCTTTTATGAGATCAAGTACTTCCGCCAACTTGCGTTCGCCGTCGGTCGAATAATTGTTTGAACCGAATTTTATGCCTATCCATATACCGCCTGTCAATGCTATTGCTACCACTAACGGGTACCATGCAAGCGAATTTTTCAGTTGTTTCATCTTATTTTGATAAAATGTAGTCGTCAGTCTATATCTGAAAGGTGTTCGCATTCCACCCCGGCACGGCGCAATACATTAAGGCCGTCCTGTATACGGTACAAGTCGTTGTATACCACGCGTCTTATACCGGCTTGTATGATTAGTTTGCTGCATTCAAGGCACGGTGATGCCGTTATGTATAGTGTGGAGCCTTCACTGCTGTTGCTGCTACGCGCCACTTTTGTTATGGCGTTGGCTTCGGCGTGCAGTACGTATGGCTTTGTTTTTCCGTCATCGCCCTCGCATACGTTTTCAAAACCGGCGGGAGTGCCGTTATATCCGTCGGAAATTATCATCTGGTCCTTGACAAGAATCGCACCTACCTTGCGCCGCTGGCAGTATGAGTTTTCGGCCCATATGCGTGCCATGCGCAGATAGCGCTTGTCAAGCAAGCGTTGTTTCTCTTTCTGGTTCATTTTTAATGACTATAGTCTATCGCGCAAAGTTACGCAATTAATTTTAATAATAAACATTAATATGCTTAAAGTCGTTCAATGAAAATATAACGGTTCATCTTTTACTATTTATGCACGGATTGACAAAATCAACTGTTTCAGCCTCTGTCCATAAAGTCACGGCAATGGCCTTGCTTGTAACGATAGGTATTGTGTTTGGCGATATCGGCACTTCCCCGCTTTATGTAATGAAGACGATATTGCACGTCGGACACACAATTGACGCCGACTACATAACGGGTGCCGTATCGTGTATTATATGGACTCTTACATTACAGACTACGGTCAAGTATGTGCTCATAGCATTGCGTGCCGACAATAAGGGCGAGGGTGGCATTCTCGCCTTATATGCCCTGATAAGACGGCTTCGCTTCAAATGGCTGTATATCTTGGCTGCCATCGGCGCCAGTACGCTTATTGCCGACGGTGTCATAACGCCGGCTGTGACGGTGACGTCGGCCATCGAAGGTCTGAGAGCCATTGAGCCGGATGCTCCTGTTGTGCCTGTCGTGCTTTTTATAATTACACTCGTATTTGTAGTTCAGCAGTTCGGATCAAAGGCGATAGGACGTCTTTTCGGCCCGTTTATGCTTGCATGGTTTCTGATGCTTGGCTTGCTTGGCGCCTTGTGTATAGGAGAGTATTCCGGCATATTGCGTGCGTTTAATCCTGTTTATGCCATTAAACTTCTTATTGATTATCCCGGATGGTTTCTGATACTCGGAGCTGTGTTTTTGTGCACAACCGGAGCCGAAGCTTTGTATTCCGACCTCGGTCACTGCGGTCGGTTGAATATTACCGTTTCATGGATATTTGTGAAAATAATGCTGATACTTAATTATCTCGGACAGGGGGCATGGATAATATCACGGCTTCCTGACGGAGGGGTCGAAGGCAATCCGTTTTACACCATAATGCCCTCATGGTTTCTTCCTGTAGGCATATTCATGTCTACGGGCGCGGCCATAATTGCGAGTCAGGCATTGCTTAGCGGGTCCTTTACGATATTCAGCGAGGCCATGAATCTTGGTTTCTGGCCGAGGCTGCGTATAAACTACCCGACCAACCTTAAAGGCCAGCTATATATACCGGTGGTGAATATGGCACTTTATGTCGGATGTGTGGCTACCGTACTTATTTTTGGCTCTTCCGATCGTATGGAGGCTGCTTATGGACTTGCTATAACGATAACCATGCTTATGACCACTGTCCTGCTTGCGTTTTATTTACGTCACAAAGGTGTGGCGTTATGGATAGTAGCTCTGTTTACGTTGGTCTACATATCCATCGAAGGGGCTTTCTTTACGGCTAATGCTTTTAAATTTATGCACGGCGGATGGTTCACCGTTCTTATTGCAGGTGTGGTGTGTGCGGTTATGCTCATATGGCGAAGAGCCAAACTTATACGTGACAAATATATCGAATATAAGGATATTGAAGATTACAGGGAGATTGTCGCTGACATCAAAGCCGATAACGCTATCCCTGAATATGCAGCTAATCTGGTGTTCATATCTCGGTCGGTATCGTCGCGTATGGTTGAAAGTAAGTTATTGTACTCTATAATCAATAAACAGCCTAAGAGAGCAGACCACTATTGGCTGTTGAGGATAGAGTATGTCGACACTCCCGATACGCTTGAATACGACTGCGACGTAATAATACCCGATACGCTTATCAGTGTAAGTTTGCGTATGGGTTTTCGGGTAAGGCCGCAGGTGAGTGTGTATTTGCGTCAGATAGTTGAGGATCTCGTAGCGGATGGGACTATAAGCCTTGCCAGCCGCTATCCGTCGTTACGCAAACATGGTATTGCCGGCAATTTCCGTTTCGTGATAATCCATCGTATATTTTCCGCATCGAGCTGTTGCGAAGGTAAAGACCGCTTGCTTATGACGCTTTACGCTTTGTTGCGACGGCTTGGAATAAGCGACGAGAAGGCGCTCGGCCTTGATACAAGTAATCTTACGGTGGAAAATGTTCCGCTGATAATTAATAATAAAGAGTCGCGGCGCATAACCCGTTCAGGCGATGGCGGTTAAGTAATAATGACGGTTATAGAAGCAACCGAGCTATGCCTCCGAAACCAATTACGGAGTAGGAGGCATACTGTAGCATGCGGCCTTTTCTGTATATTGACAGCGACTCCGGGTCTTTGCGGCATCGTCGCGATGCCGTAGTCCGTAAAGTCAATGCTATAAAAAAGAGCAGTGCTCCTGCTGTAATTATCGCTATTGCGGAATAGGTTGTCATCAGGTTATGGCGTGATATGAGAAATGTACTAACTATCTACATCTGACAGTGTGTAAATGTTCATTAAAATACTTGGCTGCAGATAGCGCAGTCATGGAAAATTATTTGTAAATTTGTTTTTCATTTCTGCAATGCACCATGAACGAGGAAAGTTTAAGTCAGTTATATCTTAAAGATACGGCGTTTCAAGCATTGATGCAACGCCGCATATTTAACGTGTTGCTTGTGGCATCGCCTTATGATGCTTTCATGATGGAAGAGGACGGCCGAGTGGAGGAACAGCTATATTTCGAGTATGTAGCTCTTAACCTTAGTTCGCCTCCGCGAGTCACTCGAGTATCGCGCCCGGCTGAAGCCCTTGTACTGCTTGCCGACAAGCGCTTTGACCTCATTATAATGATGCCCGGTATAGATATTAGCGAAACTTTTACCGGGGCAAAGGATATAAAATCGCTGTATCATGACACTCCTATAGTGGTTCTTACTCCTTTTTCAAAGGAGGTGTCGCGAAGGCTTGCCAAGGAGGACTTTACGGCTGTCGACTATGTATTCAGCTGGTTGGGCAATGTAGATCTGCTTCTTGCTATAATAAAGTTGCTTGAAGACAAGATGAATGCCGACAATGACATAAATGAGGTCGGGGTGCAGATGATACTTCTCGTGGAGGACTCGGTGAGATTCTACTCTTCGGTACTGCCTATTTTATACAAATTTCTTCTTAAACAGTCGCTTATTTTCTCTACCGAGGCTTTGAACGAGCATGAGCAGATGCTCCGCATGCGCGGACGTCCCAAGGTCATGCTGGCTCGTGATTATGAAGAGGCTGTGGCATTGTATGAAAAGTACGGTAAAAACATGCTTGGAGTGGTGTCGGATGTATCTTTCAAACGTGACGGATGCAAAGATCCGGAAGCCGGACTCAGACTCGCTGCTTATCTTCGTGAAAAGGATCCGTATCTGCCTGTTATTCTTGAGTCGTCGGAGATTGACAATGCCTGTAAGGTTGAGGAGCTCGGAAGCATATTTATTGATAAGAACTCCAAGAAATTTCCTGTCGATCTGGGCAATGCTATAATGAAAGATTTCGGTTTCGGTGATTTTGTCATACTTGACCCGGAGACAGGCGAGGAATTGTTTCGTATACATGATTTGAAAGATCTGCAGCGTCATATATTTGATATTCCTGCAAAGTCATTGCTGTATCACGCTTCATATAACGATATATCGCGTTGGCTATATTCGCGTGCATTGTTTCCTATAGCGGAGGTAGTCAAGCAGCACAGGTTCACTAAAATCGAGGAGGCTCCTGCGGTAAGACAATTATTCTTTGACTTGATAGTCAAGTACCGAAAGATGAAAAACCGCGGAGTTGTTGCCGTATTCCGTAAGGACCGTTTTGACCATTATTCCAATTTTGCCCGTATAGGTCAGGGTTCTCTTGGAGGCAAAGGACGTGGTCTGGCATTCATAGACTCTATAATCAAGAAGAATCCGGTGTGTGATAATTTCGACGGAGTAACTGTGACTATACCGCGCACTGTGGTTATATGCACTGACATCTTCGATGAGTTTATGGAGACCAACAATCTATATCCTGTGGCATTATCTGACCAGAGCGATGATACGATATTGAAATATTTCCTTCAGGCCCGTTTGCCGGAAAGACTCATAGAAGATTTTTTTGCATTGTTTGATGTGGTTGACAAGCCGTTGGCCATACGTAGCTCGAGTCTACTTGAGGATTCGCACTATCAGCCGTTTGCCGGTATATATTCGACATATATGATATCTCATGTAGATGACCGGTATGAGATGCTTGCCATGCTTAGCGATGCCATAAAGAGCGTGTATGCTTCTGTATTTTATGCTGACAGCAAAGCCTATATGACGGCAACGAGCAATGTCATAGATCAGGAAAAGATGGCTGTCATTATTCAGGAAGTGGTGGGCCGGCAGACGGGCGATTATTATTTCCCCTCATTTTCGGGAGTCGGGCGTTCGCTCAATTACTATCCTATCAATGATGAAGTTCCCGAGGACGGGGTGGCTGAAATAGCTATAGGTCTTGGCAAATATATTGTTGACGGAGGCCTTAGTCTGCGTTTTTCGCCGCGTCATGCCGATAAAGTATTGCAGACGTCTACGCTTGACTTGGCTTTGCGTGACACCCAGACCCGTTTTTATGCAATCGACATGAAGCGCGGTGTGGATGACGGTTTTAAGGTTGATGACAGTTTCAATATATCCAAGTTGCGCATTCAGGATATCGCTTCGACCGGTGCGTTGCGTTATATGGTATCGACCTATGATTTTCGCGATCAGGTAATCCGTGATTGTGACGAGGGCGAGGGACGTCGTGTGGTCACTTTTGCCAATGTGCTCCAACATGGAGTATTTCCGCTTGCTCCGATAACCGATTTTATGCTCACGAAGGGGCAGGAGGAAATGGGGCGTCCTGTGGAAATTGAATTTGCAGGAGTCCTTACGCCGGAAAACAAAACAAAAGGTACCCTGTATTGGCTTCAGATAAGGCCTATTGTCGAGCGAAAGGACATAGTCGATGAAAGTGTATTGGCCTTGTCTGATGATAAAATGCTTCTGCGCAGCAATACTGCACTTGGTCACGGCAATATAGATAACGTCGATACGGTGGTCTATGTGCGGCCTGAAAACTTTTCATCTTCAAATAATTCTCTTATAGCAAGAGAAATTGAAAAAATTAATCGTAACTTTACAGAGCGTAATGAAGGTTATGTCCTGATCGGTCCCGGTCGTTGGGGTTCAAGCGATACGGCTCTCGGTATTCCTGTAAAATGGCCGCACATATCGTCGGCTCGGCTTATAGTGGAGTCTTCGCTTGGCAACTATCGTATTGAACCGAGTCAGGGAACCCATTTTTTCCAGAACCTGACATCATTCGGCGTAGGTTACTTCACCATTGATCCGTCATCAAATGACGGTATTTATGATGTGGAGTATTTAAACCGCCGGCCGGCTATTTATGAAAGCGATTTTATAAGGATAGTCAAGTTTGACTCTCCTTTGGTCATAGGCATTAACGGTCGTAAAGGAGAGGGAGTTGTGGTAAAACCCGAGTAGACGTACCAATTACATTTTAACGAAAAAGAAGATTATGGCATTCTTTAAAGCTTTAGGCAGAGCTTTTGGCTTCGGAGGAGGTGAGGATTATGATAACAATGATGCTCCTTCAACCGCAGTCCACCCTTATAATAGATCGCAGGAACCGTCGGCGTATGTCGATGACCGGCATGATGGGGCCCATATTCGACCTGCCGTAAGGCAAGAGTCTGATGAGTTTCCTTTGACTTTTTTTGACGGTATACTCGAGGTTTTCAATAATGCACAGCCCGATTTTATAAAACGATGTCTTGACAAGGAGGCACAGCGTCGTTATCTTTACGATGCGTTGGATGCTTCTTTTCAGGAATACCTTGTATCAGAACGTCATCGTATAAAGAGCGAGACCGATACGGATGTGCGTTCGGAAAGGGACCGTTTTAAAACCGAAATCGAAGCTCTTAAAGAAAAGTGCAAGTCGGCCGAAGGCCGGGAAAATGACTCGGAGCAGAAGCGTCTTAGCGCTGACCGTCAGAAACGCGCTCTGAATAACAAAGTACAGGAGCTTGAGATGCGTATAAAGACTATTGAAGCCGAAAAAGAGCAGCTTAATCTTGAAAACCGCAGCCTGCTGAACAAGATAAAAGTAATCGGTGTGCTTGAGGGCGATGCTAAAGCTGACGACGGGGCGGTATCAGGTTCGGAACTGGATGCTTTAAGGGCGGAAATCGACAGTCTTAAGAAGGAATCGGAGGAGACAGCCGTGCAATATAAGGAGCGTATGGCTATGGCCGACCTCATGTTGTCGGAGACTCGTAATATGAATGCAAAATCAAACAAGGAACTTGAGAGCGTGAAGTCGGAGCTTGAAGTGCTTCGTAAAGAGCATGACGATACGCTTGAAAAACTCCGGATTACGGGTGAAGAGCTTGATAATGCCAACTCTACGCTGGCTATAGCAAATGATGTTCAGGAAAAGGTGGCGCGTTTTGAAGAGATTATCGGCGAGCGTGACCGTCGAATAAAAGAGCTTCGTCGCGATAAAGACAAGCAGGCACTTCGTATAGCGGAGCTTGAACGTGCCAACTCTCTGCTTCAGGAGGGTATAGACCAGACAATGCGTGAACGTGCCGAAGAAGAGGCTCGGCTTAAAAAAGCGTTGGAAGAGATAAGTAATGACAGTGCGCCCAAGCCTGCGGAGAAAGTGCGCCGGCGCAAAAAGACTGTCCCCAAAATTTCCGCTATAGACGAGACCCTCGACGATACACAGTGGCTTGTGGGAACCCCTCCGGAAGGTATGGTGGCCAAGACTACCGCGGTGACTTCTGACACAGACTTCGGCTATCAGGAACCGGCAAGAAAGACTCCGCCTGAAAATTCGGCCCAGATGTCGCTCTTTTAATCCTTAAAGTGTTTTAATAAAGTTGCAAAAAATGAATGTTTCAAGGTTATTTTATTCGTTGATCGGCACCGCACTTGTTGCCGTATGTCCGCTGTCGGCAGCGGTTACCGCCGACGATATTGCTCCTTATGTATATCCCGCCAACGCTTCGGCAGCACCGGGTGCGATGACTTATCTTGGCGACGGCAAAACATATGTGTCGATAAGCGACGATGGCAAGCGCATAGTTAAGTACGATATAAAATCGGGCAAGGAATTGGGAGTAATGCTTGATGTTGAGACTGCGCGTGAAAGTCGTATCAAATCTATTCAATCCTATATTCTAAGTCCGGATGAATCCTATATATTGGTGTGTGAGAAGTCGGAGTCTATATACCGCAGGTCATCTAAGGCAGCTTATTATGTTTATGAGGTCCGTCATAACATATTTACTCCGTTGAGTACCGAGCATCCGGTTCAGCGTGCTCCCCAGTGGTCGCCTGACGGACGCATGATAGCGTTTGTCGCCGACAATAATATATATATACGTAAACTTGATTATAACACTGAAGTTGCGGTAACCAAGGACGGAGAGATAAATAAAGTTATAAACGGTGTGCCCGATTGGGTATATGAGGAGGAGTTTGACACCACTTGTTCTATGGTGTGGTCACCTGACAATCTTACTTTTTGCTATCTGAAATATAATGAGACTGATGTGCCAATGTATTCGTTTACATTGTATGAAGGCACATGTGACCCTAAAACCGATTATACATTGTATCCGGGACGCTATACATATAAATATCCGGTTGCCGGAAAGCCAAACTCGCGTGTCACTCTTCACAGCTATGACATAGATACGCGCAAGACCAAGGATATTGTATTTAACGACGAACGTATAGAATACATACCGCGTATAGCTTATGCCTACCGTCCCGAACGGCTTATGGTAACCACTCTTAACCGTGCGCAAAACCGTATTGAGATGTATGCTGTCAATCCTAAGTCGACTGTAGCCAAATCCGTGTATGTCGATGAGGCCTCTACAGGATGGATAGATCCGTCGGCATGGGAAAACACAAAGTTTTATCCTGATTTTTTTATGATTACTTCAGAGCAGTCGGGATACAATCATGTATATCAATACAGTTATTCGGGAGCCCGTATGCGTCAGGTTACTTCCGGCGACTTTGACGTGACTGCTTATTATGGCTGTGAGCCTGTGTCGGGTGTGCATTATTTCCAGTCTACCGTATCGGGTGCAGTAAATCGAGTGGTGAGTCGTGTCGATGCTAAGGGTAAGGTGACAGATTTAGGTGATATGAGAGGTGTGTCATCGGCTTCTTTTTCTCCCGATATGGCTTATATGACACTCTCTTACAGCAATGTCACCACTCCTCCTGTACATACGCTTTGCACTTCTGCCGGCAAGGAGATAAGGATACTTGAAGACAATGCCGGTGTGAGAGCTCGTTACGGCAATATACCGACAAAGGAGTTCTTTACTGTCGCTTCTGACGGATACACTTTGAATGGTTTTGTGCTTAAACCCTCTGATTTCTCATCGTCTCGAAAATATCCGGTTATAATGTATCAATACAGCGGGCCCGGCTCACAGGAAGTTCTTGACCGTTGGCGTATGGACTGGGATTACTTTTTTGTACAGCAGGGTTATATAGTTATGTGTGTGGACGGTCGTGGTACAGGAGGCCGCGGAAAAGCATTTAAGGATTGTGTATATAGAAACCTTGGACATTATGAGACTATAGACCAGATAAATGCGGCCAAATATGCGGCGTCGTTGCCGTATGTGTCCAAAGTAGGTATATTCGGATGGAGTTATGGAGGATATGAAAGTCTTATGGCTGCATCACAATATGATTACGATGCGGCTGTGGCTGTAGCTCCAGTTACCGACTGGCGTTATTATGACACGGTATATGCCGAACGATATATGCTTACTCCTCAGGAAAACGAGGATGGTTACAACAGCAGCGCGCCTGTCAATTATGTGGACCGGATCAAGACTCCTCTTTTGATAATGCACGGTACGGCTGACGATAATGTGCATCTGATGAATACTATGCAGTATGTATCGGCCTTGCAGTCGTCGGGTAAGGTTTGTGATATGTTGCTGTTCCCCAATATGAACCATTCGATCAACGGATGCAATTCTCGCTCGCTCGTATATCTCAACATGCTTAACTTCTTTGACCGTAATTTGAAGTAATATGGATGAATACAGCCGCGATAAAGCTAATTTTTTCGGTATTCAGAGTCTTCTGTATAGCTGGATAAGATCAGTGGGTACACTGGTCGTGATACTTTTCGTGTCAATGTATGTGTCGAAGATATGGCTGCCGGCTGTTGTGCTCTTTATGGAATTTCTCCTTATAAGACGCTTGAATATATTGCGTAATTCCGATACTCCGATGTGCAACATGCTTCCGTTCATGATGACACGGGTACTTATTGTCGCTGCAATAGTTATGGTGACGATAAACTTGTATTATATGAAGTTTATTGATCCTCAGGAGTATGTTGTAGGAACGGCAAACCGAAAAATTCCGTATATAACCATCCTTGTGATATCTCCTGTAACGCTTGTCGTGACCTTATGGGCCTATATGCGCAGACATAAGATAGGTTTTTGTAAAGAATGTCGCATACGGTACGGTACACCGTCTGAGCGCGGTTTTATCGGAAAAGTGTTCAGTAGCGAAAGCCGTTATCAGTTACGGATGCTGATATTTATATCGGCAGGCATCACGGCCTATACATGGATATACTATTATATGAAGTATTCCAATGTCAATCTTAACCATGCTGACCTGTTTTATTATGTGTGGATTCCGATAATACTGTATGTGCTGTCAATAATATATCTTGGTCGCAGGTATTTCAATATTTATTTGTTTTTCAGGCAGAATATAGTAGGTGACGCTACAATGAAGGTATCATCGACTTTGTTGCGTTATATAATCGTTTCCGGCGACAGTGTGTTTCTTGACGATGTAGCCGGTCAAGGCTCTCGGAAAGACACACCTGCATCGGTCAATATACCATATCGGGAGAGGATGACTTTAAATGATGCGAAAGTCATGTTTGAGCAAATATCGGGTCTGCGCGATGAGTTCAATATGCGTTTTCTGTATGTAAATGCAAATAAAGAGTCGGCATGCAATATATTTCATTACCTATGTGTGCTGAAGTCACATAACTCGATTGAGGGTTCTGATTTTAACGGCAAGTGGTATAAGCAGTCACATCTGGAGAGAATGTTGAGTGAAGGTCTTGCGTCGTCGCTTCTTACGAGCGAAATCCATCGTATATATACGGTGACTATGGCAAGCAAGACTTATGATCGCAAGGGACACCGGCTTTATGGTATAAAGCATTATAAACCGTCATTCCGCCTTCGCGATCTTGATGATATTGACGTGGACTTCAATGATCCTGTATGGCTTATGATTGCCGATGACAATGAAGATCGGCCATTTTTCCAGCTTCGTAAATTATGGCGTAAATATGTCAGTGGAGAAAACATCACCTAAGATGATTGTTATTACAGGACCTACGGCGTCGGGAAAGACCGGACGTGCTGTGGATGTGGCCAAAGCTCTTGGTGGAGAGGTTATAAGTGCTGATTCTCGTCAGCTGTATCGAGGCATGGATATCGGTACTGGCAAAGATTTGGCGGAGTATGGCGATATACCTTATCACATGATTGATATCTGTGAACCGGGATATCGTTATAATCTATATGAGTATCTGCGTGATTTCGATACTGTATATAATGATATATGTGATCGTGGACGGATGCCCGTACTTTGTGGTGGTACGGGATTGTACGTCGAATCGGTAGTTAATGGTGTGCGTCTTCCCGAAGTTCCGGAGAATACGGCTTTAAGAACTCGGCTTAAAGGCAGATCTTTGGCCGAGCTTACGGAGATGCTGTCGCGTATAAAAGTGCTTCATAACACGACTGATGTCGATAGCTGTCAGCGAGCGATAAGAGCGATCGAAATACAGATGTATTACCGTGAGCATCCCGATGAAGCCGTATTGACCGAACCGCATCCGATGAAAAATGTCACGATTGTCGGTGTCGACATCGATCGTGAGAATCGTCGTCGCCGCATAACGACAAGATTGAAAAAACGTCTTGACGAAGGTATGGTGGACGAGGTCAAAGCGCTTATTGATGGAGGAGTAAAGCCTGACGACCTGATATATTACGGGCTTGAGTATAAATATCTGACGCTGTATGTCACCGGACAGCTTCAGTATGACGATATGGTTTCCCAGCTTGAGATTGCGATTCATCAATTTGCCAAACGTCAGATGACATGGTTCCGCGGAATGGAGCGACGAGGCTTTACTATACATTGGCTACCGTGGGATATGGGACAATCGGAGTTCGTAGAAACGGTGAAAAAATTATTGTAGCATAATTCCTTAAATACATTCGGTCCATGAAAAAACAAATTCTATTATTACTTGCTCTAATTTCTGTAGCCTTATGTCATGCTCAGGTCAGATCATATTATTCTCCGGAAGAGCTGGATAAGAGCGATTGCGTGTTTTATATCGACACTATGTCATGTGAAATACTTATAGAGGCTCGTGCAGCATTGACTTCCAATCGAGAACGATATGGTAAAAGTTCTGATTATTGGAGTATCGCTTGGAACTATAGAACCCAATATGATTATGATTACGTACGTGTTCAGGCCCGCAATATAGACTTTGGACATCTTACCGATCAAAGAGTGCTTGATATAGAGTATGGTACAATGCATGGCGGTTGCGATGAGGTTAAAGAATTGATATCGGTGAAGAAGGGCGTCGACTCATATAACGGTTACAATACTCTTGCCGTAGAGTGGAGCGGGGGACGAATGAAGGTTTTTGTCGGATCCAAGAGGCTTGAAAAAGTACTGGATATAATGGTGGCTCTACCCGTATTACCTCAATGCAGGATAATATCGGCGGGTGAACTGAATGTACAGTCGCTTGTAGTTGAGTGTCCTGAAAATCGCATGGCAATGTTGACATGTCCACTTACGGAAACCGAAGTATTGTCAATGCTTGAAAATTCTGTCGATCCTACAGAAGGACTGTGGATGTATCTTGATAGAGACACAGATGATAATCGCGCACGGCTGGGTGGACGCTATACATTTTATATTATACGGTATAATGATAGCTATCTGCTCCTTTACAAGTCGGGAGCTGAAGTCAATGCGTCGCAGTGGTCTCCGCTTATGATCAAAGGACGTATGAAGCCCACACGTTTTGTAGGACACTATGATTTGGTGTGGTATGACAGTCTGTTGGAACCGATGGATGACGATACTTATGCATCAATAGATGGTGCCGGCATATTGACAGTGGAATTTCCCGTGTATCGCAGTCGTATGCGGTTTTATCGTAAGTAGGTATGAGATTGGGGGCACGTTAAAATATGGTTATTCTCTTATTTCCATGATTTCACCCGACTCCTTTATATAACGTATTTTGTAATCAAGCATGTCAAGTATGACTTCGCGGGGTTCATTGTGTGCGGCAAAGACTTCACCCACACTCTCTGTCTCCATTAGATACTGTACCAATTTGGGCTCCAGTTTGTCTTCAACAAATATCTGTGGTAGTTTTTCGCCGTTCCCATTTATATATGTCCACTGGAAGTCGCTGTCAAAAGTTATTGAGGCTCCGTTTTTAATCGTGACATAGTAGGTGCCGTTGTTTTCGTCGTAAGAACTTATATTTGACAGTGGATAGTATGTTGATATAAATGTGCTGATGGGGCCCGGCAGACTGTCCCACAGACTGTGGCTGCAAGCCATCAGCATCAATATTGCGATTACTCCGGCAATCTCTTTCTTGTATATCATACGTCTGGCGTTTTTAGAGGTAGTTACAATTTGACAACGTTTTATACTTAATTTATGTTCTTGATATTAAAAATTTAATATTTGGGTCTTAAGGGTGAATTAAGCTCAACAAATTATAATTTACATATATAGACATGTCATTGATGTAATATTGATTATGGTACAAACATAATTTGCTGTCAAGTGTTTTTATAATTGATAGTACAATATGTCTAATTAAATATCATCAATAACAATGGACAGCAAGAAAAATAAAAGTATCAAAGGTACTAAGACCGAAAAAAATCTTGTAAATGCTTATATGAGTGAATCGGCCGCTTACAGTCGTTATATGTATTATAGCGCGCAGGCTACAAAAGAGAGCTATTTCCCCATAGCAAAGGTTTTTGAGGAAACTGCAGCCAATGAACTACGTCATGGAAAAGTCTTTTTTAAATTTCTTGAAGGTGGTTCTGTAGAGTGTGTCCTTGATGTAGATGCAGGTGTCATAGGCGATACCGCATCCAATCTTGCCACTGCGGCCGAAGAAGAGAAGAAAGAAGGGGTAGAGCAGTACACTGCCGCCGCCAAGGTAGCTGATGAAGAGGGTTTCCCCGAAATAGCAAGTCATTTTAGAGAAATAGCTGAGATAGAGCAGCATCATCGCGACCGTTTTGAGAAATATCTGGAGCAGGTTAAGGCCGGTACCGTATGGAAACGTGACCATGTAATTAAATGGCAGTGTCTTGTATGCGGATATATACATGAAGGTAAAGAGCCGCCGAAGGAATGTCCTGCATGTGATCACCCGCGTGAACACTACATGGCTCTTGATATGACTCTCTAAATGAATAATGAACAAAAATAGTAAAGGCCATCGACATTGTCGATGGCCTTTACTATTTTTGTTCATTATTCGTCGGTGGATGTCTCCGCATATGATTTGAGGAGTTTTTCCTGTACGTCGGATGGAACAAGTTCGTATGACGAGAACTTCATCGTAAATGAAGAACGTCCGCCGGTTATGGAGCTAAGTGCCGTAGAGTATGACGACATCTCTTTCAATGGTACTCGTGCCTGAATCTTTTCGAAGCCGTTGTCGCTCGACATTCCCATTATTATGGCACGGCGTCCTTGCAGGTCGCTCATTACATCGCCCATCACGTCAGCAGGCACCATAACTTCCACGTCATAAACCGGTTCGAGAATCTTGGGGTTGGCGTTACGGAACGCTTCGCTGAATGCGTTACGTCCTGCAAGACGGAATGAAATTTCATTGGAGTCAACCGGATGCATCTTTCCGTCATATATGCAAACTCTCACATCGCGTGCGTAAGAACCTGTAAGCGGTCCTTGCTCCATGCGGTCCATAAGTCCCTTGACTATAGCCGGGATGAAACGAGCGTCAATGGCACCGCCCACTATACAGTTGTGAATGACAAGCTTGCCTCCCCATTCGAGAGGTATCTCCTGAGTGTCGCGAACATTCATCTTGAATTCCTGATTGCCGAATTTATATGTATCCGGTGCAGGCATGCCTTCAGTGTAAGGCTCTATGATAAGATGAACTTCTCCAAACTGTCCGGCGCCTCCCGACTGTTTTTTGTGACGATAGTCGGCACGGGCAGCCTTTGTGATGGTTTCGCGATATGGTATTTTGGGCTCATCGAAGACAATAGGTAACTTGTCATTGTTTTCCACACGCCATTTTAGTGTGCGCAGATGAAATTCACCTTGTCCCGACAGAATTGTCTGTTTAAGCTCTTTGGATTGTTCTATCTGCCAAGTCGGATCCTCTTCGTGCATACGGGTGAGTATCTCACTGAGTTTCTCCGCATCGCTTTCTGTTACGGGGCGTATGGCTCTCTGATATTTAGGAGCCGGATACTTGATGAAGTCAAATTTGTATTCGCATCCTTTCTCGTTAAGAGTATTGCCTGTACGGGCATCTTTCAGTTTTACCGTAGCGCCTATATCGCCTGCGCATAACTTGTCGACCGGAGTTTTGATTTGGCCGCATACGCAGAATATCTGAGCCAAGCGTTCTTTGCTTCCGCGGTCCATGTTATTCAGGTCAACGCCGGGAGTAAGGGTGCCGCTCATGACCTTGAAGTAACTTACTTCGCCGATATGTGGCTCCACAGTAGTCTTGAACATGAAAAGCGAGAGCGGACCGTTGCTGTCGGGTTTAATTTCGTCACCTTCCGAGTCGACCGGTGCCGGCATATCTTCCACAAACGGCACGACGTTGCCGAGGAACTCCATCATACGGCGTACACCCATATCCTTGAGTGCGCTTACACAGAATACTGGATATATCGAGCGGTCAACAAGTCCTTTGCGTATGCCTTCGCGCATTTCGTCTTCAGAGAGATGGCCTTGGTCAAAGAATTTCTCCATCAAAGTCTCGTCATTTTCAGCTGCGGCCTCAACGAGTTTCTGGTGAAGTTCCTGTGCTTTGTCATGTTCTTCAGCCGGTATTTCTTCAATCGTAGGCACTCCACCGTCGGGGCCCCATGAGTACTTCTTCATGAGAAGAACATCAATCATGGCGTTGAAGCCCGGACCTACGTTTATCGGGTACTGTATAGGGGTGACTTTCGGACCGAATATTTCGGTCATCTGTTCTATTACATTGTCATAATCTGCTTTTTCACCGTCAAGCTGATTCATGGCAAATATGACTGGCTTTTTTAACTGAGCCGTAGTGCGGAATATGTTCTGTGTACCTACTTCTACTCCGTATTGTGAGTCAATAAGTATCACTCCTGTATCGGTTACGTTCAGAGCAGTGATGGCGTTGCCCACGAAGTCATCGCTGCCCGGACAGTCGATTACATTTAATTTCTTGTTAAGAAATTCAGCATAAAAAATGGTAGAGAATACCGAGTAGCCATACTCCTTCTCCACCGGGAAATAGTCACTGACCGTATTATTGCCTTCAACGGTACCGCGACGTTTTATAACTCCACACTCGTAAAGCATTGCTTCGGCGAGTGTGGTTTTCCCCGAGCCCTTGCTTCCAAGCAGGGCTATGTTCTTGATTTCGTTTGTTTGGTAAACCTTCATGTTATTAGAGAGTTTTAGTTATACAATGTTGTTTATTAAAATTAGTGAGCCGCAAATTATAAATTTTTTATGAGAAATCCTATTATGTTACATATGTTACAAAACATAAAACGGATACGGCTGATAATAAAGCCGTATCCGTCCTATATATAATGTATTAAGTTTTAAGAAATAAATGTCATCGTTACAATGATTCGCATTCTGAGAGCCATAGAGCTGCCGATGCGTCGGAGGGCATACGCCAGTCACCGCGTGGCGACAGGCATACACTGCCTACTTTGGGGCCGTCGGGAAGACATGAGCGTTTGAACTGTTGGTTGAAGAACCTTCTTATAAATATTTTCAGCCAATGTCTGATGACATCATCGTCATAGGTACCGGTAAAAGCATGACGGGCCATGAAGAATATGCGTTTAGGCGAGAAGCCGTAGCGCAATATATAATATAGGAAGAAATCGTGCAGTTCATACGGCCCCACAAGGTCCTCTGTCTTCTGTTTTATATTGCCGTCGGAGTCAGCCGGAATCAGTTCAGGACTTATAGGAGTGTCGATTATGTCTTCGAGTGTCGATTTTTCTTTGTCGCTGAACGCATGAGTGGCAAACCATCTTACCAGATATAGTACAAGTGTTTTTGGTATGCTGGCGTTGATGCCGTACATAGACATGTGGTCACCATTGTATGTGGCCCATCCGAGAGCGAGTTCCGACAGGTCGCCGGTGCCGAGTACCATGCCTCCTGTCTGGTTGGCGACATCCATAAGTATTTGCGTGCGTTCACGTGCCTGTGAGTTTTCATATGTCACGTCATGATTGTTTATGTCATGACCTATATCCTGAAAATGCTGTTTTACCGATGCAGCGATCGGAATCTCGCGTATTGTTATGCCGAGAGCTTTCATAAGTTCCATGGCATTGGTATATGTGCGGTCGGTAGTACCGAAGCCGGGCATGGTTATGCCTGTTATGCTTTTACGGTCAAGGCCGAGACGGTCAAATGTCATGACAGCCACCAGCAACGCAAGAGTAGAATCCAATCCGCCCGATATGCCGATTACGAGCCGGTTGGTACGGGTAGCCTCAAGTCTGCGTGCCAGCCCCGCTATCTGTATATTTACAATCTCTTCGCAACGGCGGTCCACAATCTCGCCCGATGCCGGAACAAACGGTCGAGGATTTATTGTACGCATCAGTTTGTCATCGGTGCTGGGTATCGTGGCCGCTGTATCGGATATATGATAGGGCAGCCGAAGTTCTCTTCGCGTGCAGTCACCGAATGAACGCATGTGCATACGGTCGCGGCGCAGGGCTTCTATGTCGATATCGGCTACTGTATGGCTCGGTTCATGGCTCCAGCGCTTATTGCATGCAATCAGTGTCCCGTTTTCTGCTATTATGGCTTTACCGTCAAATACCAGATCGGTGGATGACTCTCCGTATCCTGCCGATGAATATATGTAAGCTGCCATACAACGGGCCGACTGCTGTTGTATAAGGTTTTGAAGGTATCCGTATTTACCTATTATATCGTCGGAAGCCGAGAGGTTAAATATCACTTCCGCTCCGGCAAGTGAGGCTCGTGACGACGGTGGTATCACGGTCCACAGATCTTCACATATCTCTATCGCACATTTCACCCCGCCGATATTCAATAGCTGCCGGGTGCCGAACGGAATATTATTTTGCCCGTTGACAGAGATAAACGATATGTCGGTGTCCGGAGCAGACATAAACCATCGTTTTTCATAAAACTCATTGTAATCGGGCAGATATGTCTTTGGCACAATTGCGGCTATTTTACCTCCGGATATGGCTACAGCACAGTTATACATCTGTCCGTCGACGCATAACGGCGCTCCTACTATAATTACGGCTTTTGTCGTAGCGGAAAAAACGGTGAGTTTTTCTATACCTCTCAATGCGGACTCAATCAAAGTCGAGTTGTGAAACAGATCGCCGCATGTATAGGCCGTGACACATAGCTCCGGAAATACTATTACCGAAGCGCCGATAGCCGCTGTCTCCGCAGTTATTGCCTCAATTGAAGCTATGTTGTAATCTACGTCGGCGACATTTACCTTAGGAACAGCCGCCGCTACCCTTAAATATCCGTGGTTCATGACAAATGTTTTTGCAAATGTAACAAATATGCGGAAATATTCGTTTTATGAAGTCGGTGAATCTAAAGAAATATATTGGAAAAGTTGATTAACTTTGTGGAAATAAATTGATATGAATACAACTGATAAAGTATCATGCAATATAATCGTATCGCTGCTTGTGAAGCATGGCATTGAAGAGGTCGTAGTGTCACCCGGATCACGTAATGCCCCGCTTGTGCTTGCCATGTCGAAGTGCGCGGCTTTAAAAAAGACTGTGGTCATCGATGAACGTAGCGCTGCCTTCATTGCGTTGGGCAAGGCGTCGGTCAGCGGCAAGCCTGCGGCTCTTGTATGCACATCAGGCACTGCGGTACTTAACTATGCTCCTGCCGTGGCCGAGGCTTATTACAGGCGTGTGCCGTTGATTGTAATATCGGCCGACCGACCGATGGAGTGGATTGATCAGGATGACAGTCAGACATTGCGTCAATACGAGGCTTTGTCACACTACGTCAAGCGTAGTTATAACATACCGGCCGACTGCAGCGCCGACAATATGCAGTGGTATACCAATCGTGTAGTCAACGATGCGTTGCTCTGTGCCGTATCGGGGCGTAAATCACCCGTACATATAAACGTGCAGCTTGACAATCCGTTGGACGGCATGGCTTGCTTTAATGATACTCGGTGGACTTCGCGCGACATAACTCGCATGTCTGCGCAACAACGATTGTCCTATGATGATATGACGCGGCTTATCGGCCGATGTGGCTTGTCGTCTAAGATAATGATTATCGCCGGCTTTATGGAGCCCGACAGTGAGTTGCTTGACGCGTTGAAGCGCTTGGCAGTCCGTGATAATGTCGTTGTTATGACCGAAACTGTGGCCAATCTTCATTCAGATATGTTCATAGGGCGCATTGATGCCACACTTTCGGCGATGGATGATGTGAGGAAATACAATATGCGTCCTGACATTGTCATTACTGTCGGCGGGGCTATCGTGTCGCGTTTTATAAAGCAGTATCTGAGAACGACCGACATAAAGGAACATTGGCATGTCGGATTTACTGACGATACTGTAGATTGCTTCCGCAAACTTACGGTAAGTGTGAATATAGAGCCGAGATGCTTTTTTTTAGATCTTGCCGAAGCATTGTCCGAGGCTGATACTTCACATTGTAATTTCAGAAAAGAATGGCATACTGTAGCCGACGAAGGTGAAAGAGTACATGAGCGGTATCTTGACACCGTGCCGTGGTGTGATCTTACGGCCATGCGATATGTTTTCAATAATTTGCCTGACGGATGCAACATTCAGTTGTCCAACGGTACAGCCGTACGGTATGCGCAGCTGTTTTCTTCGTCGGTGGTGGCGCGATGTGACTGCAACCGCGGAGTGAGCGGTATTGACGGCAGCACATCGACTGCAGTCGGAGCTTCAACCGTTTATAACGGAACTACCTTGCTTATAACCGGCGACATGAGCGCTCAGTACGACATTGGAGCTCTTGCAGCCCCTTGCATCACTCCGAAATTCAAAATGATAGTGCTTTGTAACGGCGGGGGAGGAATATTCCGGTTTATAAAAAGTACGTCACAGCTTGAAGAACTGGATGAGTATTTTGTGGTAGACCGTCCGTTTCCGGTAGCAAAACTTGCAGACGCTTACGGCTTCAGCTATTTTGAGGCGTACGATAAGGATACTCTTGCCGTCTCATTACTCGGTTTTATTGCGGAAAAAGAACGTCCGTCCATGCTGGCGTTATACACTTCATCGCAATTGAGCGCTGAAGTACTTCGGGAATATTTTCTACAAAAGATTTGAAAAACAAGAAAAACAGGAGTAAGCCTATTAAAAAGACGTGAAAATTTGCATAAATGCAGAAAAATTAGTTACTTTGCACACTGTTTTTAGGCTCATCCTGTAAAGTTGTTGAGAATGATGCACTTAGCAATGATATGAGAACTGAGATGGCGGCCTAAGGCAGAATGTGTTAATTAAATAACAAACTCAAAAGATAACAACAGCCATGTCAAAGATTTGTCAAATCACAGGCAAGAAAGCGATGGTGGGCAACAATGTGTCGCACTCAAAGCGTCGCACCAAGCGCAAATTCAACGTTAACCTCTTCGAGAAGAAGTTTTACTGGGTAGAGCAGGATGCGTGGATCCGCCTCACTATCTCAGCAGCCGGTCTTCGTACCATCAATAAGCTCGGTCTTAACACCGCTATGCAGCAAGCTGCCGAAAAGGGTTATTTAACTGGTAAAGACATTAAATTTTTAGATCTATAACGAACTATGGCAAAGAAAGCTAAAGGTAATAGAGTTCAAGTGATCCTTGAGTGCACCGAACACAAGGCAAGCGGCATGCCCGGCACTTCTCGTTATATTACTACCAAAAATAGAAAAAATACTACCGACCGCTTGGAGCTTAAGAAGTATAATCCTATCCTCAAGCGAGTTACAGTTCATAAAGAAATTAAATAATACTCCTAAGATATGGCAAAGAAAACCGTAGCATCACTTCAAAAAGGTGAAGGACGTACCTACAGCAAGGTCATCAAAATGGAGAAGTCTCCCAAGACCGGTGCTTATGTATTCAAAGAAGAGATGGTTCCCAACGATCAGGTAAAGAACGCTCTTAAATAAGATTTAAGGATAAGACTATAATATAAATAAGGATGTCGGCAGATGAAGCGGCATCCTTATTTTGTTTAATGGAGCCGTATGGCGTGGCTGAATACAGTGTTACGGACGTCGTTTTTTGACATGGTCATAATTAAATTATTACAAATAAAAAGATTATGTCGAAAAAAAATATTATCTTTGCGGCCGTACAATAAAAAATATCGATATGTATAAGGAGCCGATTAGTGTGGACCTGCTTTTTGAAACAAGTTGGGAGGTTTGTAATAAGATAGGCGGTATATATACGGTGCTGTCTACAAAAGCCAAGACTCTTCAGAATTTATACAAGGATAAGACAATATTTATTGGCCCTGATGTCTGGACCAAGGAGAATCCGTCGCCTTACTTCGTGGAATCGCGAGTATTGCTTAAGGAATGGAAAGCTCAGGCTAATCTTCCGGAAGGTGTAAGCATAAGAGTAGGACGTTGGAACATACCCGGCAAACCGATTGTGGTATTGGTGAAGTTTGACGGGATGTATTCTGTTAAAGATGAATTTTATGGACGCATGTGGCAGTTATACGGTGTCGATTCACTGCATGCTTACGGCGACTATGACGAAGGTTGTGCTTTCGCTCATGCTTCGGGATTGGTTATTGAGAGCTATTGCGATTACATAGGCATACGCGATAAAAAGGTGATCGCTCACTTCGATGAATGGACTACCGGCATGGGACTTCTGTATGTAAAGGACCGCTTGCCGAGTGTAGGCACGATATTTACCACCCATGCTACATGCATAGGCCGAAGTATATGTGGAAACGGCAAACCGCTGTATGATTATCTCCGCGGATATAACGGCGACCAGATGGCTATGGAGTTGAACATGCAGTCCAAGCACTCGCTTGAGAAGGCTGCCGCTAATGCCGCCGATTGCTTTACCACAGTCAGCGATATTACGGCAATGGAGTGCGAGCAGTTGCTCGAACGTCGTCCGTTGGTTACTCCTAACGGATTTGAGCAGAACTTTGTGCCGTCCAAGGGCAAGTTTGCTCCGGCACGCGACGCCGCACGCAGCAATCTGCTTAACGTCGCTTCTTCGCTTACCGGATGTAAATTCTCCGATGACACGTTTATTGTGGCCACTTCCGGACGTTGCGAGTACCGCAATAAGGGTATAGATCTTTATCTTGATGCGTTGGCTCGTCTGCGTGACTTGAATGTGAAGCGTCAAGTGATAGCGTTTGTTATGGTACCCGCATGGGCAAAAGAGCCGCGAAAAGACCTTGAATCGGCTCTTGCTCTCAGACGCAAGCAGCCGCTTGCCGATCCGGTCATCACCCATATTCTTAACAACCCCACTGAAGATCCTATAAATTGTCGTATTCATGAAATAGGTTTTGCCAATACTAAAACCGACCGCATAAAGGTCATATATGTCCCGAGTTATCTAAACGGTGACGACGGCATATTCAACAGCACATATTATGACCTTCTCATAGGAATGGATGCCACAGTTTTCCCCTCGTACTATGAACCATGGGGATATACTCCGCTTGAAAGCATAGCTTTCGGAGTTCCCACGATCACTACGACTCTGTCGGGATTCGGGCAATGGATCCTGACATCAGAGGACAATACCTTCAGTGAATCGGGAGTCAATGTCATTGCACGAGGTGATTTCAACTACGATGAAGTCGCCGATCGCATAGCGCGTTCGCTC
Source organism: Heminiphilus faecis (assembly GCF_008728965.1). Lineage (GTDB taxonomy): Bacteria > Bacteroidota > Bacteroidia > Bacteroidales > Muribaculaceae > Muribaculum > Muribaculum faecis. The sequence continues at coordinate 76,799 of NZ_VSMC01000004.1, forward strand.
GAATATCTTGTCGGGCTCGACTCCTCAGATATGGCTATAATAAGGTCCCGAGCCATGAATACCGCTTCATTGGCAGCGTGGAGCTATTTTATAAAGTATTATGTCGAGGCGTTTGCCATTGCGCTTGAAGCTGCGCAGACACGTACCTCCGGCAGATAATACTAATCAAGACATGAAAATAAATTAAACCAAATTAGATTCAATTATGAAACTACAAGTGAGCAACACAAATGCACCCTCTTGGCGTGACATTATGGTAAAATCAGATTTACCTTCAAAGCTCAAACCCCTCGAGGTTATGTCCCGCAATCTGTGGTGGGTATGGAACAGTGAGGGAAAATCTCTATTCCGTGACATTAATCCCGACCTATGGCGTGCTGTAGGAGAGAATCCCGTGATGCTTCTGCAGCGTCTCGGTTTTGATCGCCTTCAGGAGATTATTAAGGATGAAGAACTGATGTCGCGTATCGAAACAGTGTATGCCGACTTCAAGGCTTACATGAAAGAGCCCATGCGCAAGGATGTACCTTCGGTGGCTTACTTTTCGATGGAATATGGTCTGTGCAATGCTCTCAAAATATACTCCGGAGGTCTTGGCGTATTGGCCGGCGACTATATAAAGGAGGCTTCCGACAGCCGTGTTGACATGACAGCGGTGGGCTTTCTCTATCGTTATGGCTATTTTACCCAGACTTTGTCGGTTGACGGACAGCAGATAGCCAACTATGAGCCGCAGAACTTCAATGAACTTCCTATTGAGCAGGTGCTTGATGATAACGGACATCCCGTTATCCTTGAAGTGCCTTATCCCGGACGTGTCGTTTATTCTCATATATGGCGTGTTAACGTAGGACGTATGAGTCTCTATCTGATGGATACTGACTTTGACATGAACAGCGAGTTTGACCGTCAGATAACTCACCAGCTTTATGGCGGTGACTGGGAAAACCGTATCAAACAGGAGTACATGCTCGGCATAGGCGGTATATTGATGTTGAAGAAACTCGGTATCAAGACCGACCTTTATCACTGCAACGAGGGCCATGCTGCGCTCCTTAACCTTCAGCGTCTTGTCGACTACGTGCAGGATGACAGACTCAACTTTAATGAGGCTCTTGAAGTAGTTCGCTCATCTTCGCTTTATACCGTACACACTCCCGTACCTGCAGGTCACGACTATTTTGACGAAGGACTGTTTGGCAAATATATGGGTGAGTTCCCTGCCAAACTCGGCATCTCTTGGAGCGATCTAATGAATATGGGACGTGAGAACCCTGATACAAACGAGCGTTTCTCAATGAGCGTGTTTGCGCTTAATACCTGTCAGGAGGCCAACGGTGTAAGCTGGTTGCACGGCGAGGTATCGAAGAAAATGTTTTCCGGTATCTGGAAAGGCTACGGATGGGAAGAGTCACATGTCGGTTATGTAACCAACGGCGTACATATGCCCACATGGGCGGCTTCAGAATGGAAAGAGCTTTACGAAAAGACATTCGGCAAAGACTTCTTCAATAACCAGAGCGACACTTCATTCTGGGAAAAAATATATGACGTATCGGACGAGGATATCTGGAATCTTCGTATGACGATGAAAAACAAGTTCATCAACTTCGTGCGCCGTGACTTCCGTGAAAAGTGGCTCAAGAACCAAGGCGATCCTTCGCGCATTATGTCGATTGTGGATAAGATCAATCCTAATGCGCTGATTATCGGTTTTGCGCGTCGTTTTGCCACATATAAGCGCGCTCATCTTTTGTTCTCTGATCTTGACCGTCTGTCGGCTATCGTGAACAATCCTAAGTTCCCCGTACAGTTCATATTCTCCGGAAAGGCTCATCCCGCCGACGGAGCCGGACAGGGTCTGATCAAGCGTATAATGGAGATTTCGCGTATGCCGCAGTTCCTCGGAAAGATTATATTCCTTGAGAATTATGACATGATTGTCGCCAAACGTCTTGTCTCGGGTGTGGACATCTGGTTGAATACTCCGACCCGTCCTCTTGAAGCATCCGGTACGTCAGGTGAAAAGGCCGAAATGAACGGTGTGCTTAACTTTTCGGTACTTGACGGATGGTGGTATGAAGGTTATCGTTTCTGCGAGAAAGCCGGATGGTCTCTTACCGACAAGCGTACATTTACCGACCAGTCGCAGCAGGATCAGCTTGATGCAGCTACCATATATTCAATGCTCGAAAACGAGATTGTACCGTTGTACTTTGCCAAGAATTCCAAGGGGTACTCTCCGGAGTGGATACAGTATATCAAGAATTCCGTAGCCAAAATAGCTCCCAACTTCACTATGAAGCGTATGATCGACGATTATATTGACCGTTTCTACGATAAAGAGGCCAAGCGTACAAAGAAGCTCAAGGCTCATGACTTTGCCATTGCCAAGGAGATTGTGGTTTGGAAGGAGAAAGTGGCTGCTTCTTGGCCCGGAGTGAAGGTGGTTTCAGTAAACGAGACTGTCGATCAGAACAACAGCAAGTCAGGTGAACCGTACACTACTGTAATTACATTGGACACCAACGGACTTGGCCGCGACCTTGCAATTGAAAATGTAATCTATAAGGTTGAGAACGGCGAAGAAAGACTTGTAAGAATTGAACAATTTAAGGCTATCGGTCAGGACGGCAATTTGGTGACATATGAATTGAAGTCCAAGATGCGTGAGTCGGGAGTGTTCCGTTATGCCTTCCGTGTATATCCTTACAACGACTTGTTGCCCCACCGTCAGGACTTTGCTTATGTCCTTTGGGTATAAACAAAAAGATTATTATAGCAAGAAAGTGGCGGGCCCTATTTGGTCCGTCACTTTTTTATTAATAAAATCAAAGATAAAGTTGTTTTTGAGAAAAGATTGTTGTATATTTAGCGAAGAAATAAAGTGTGACTATGAATAAGATTGAGGAATTGCTTTTTAATATAAACCTGCCTAAGCGACGGGCTTACCGTGGAGTTTTGCTGGTGGCTGAGCCGTTCCTTCGCGAAAGCTACTTCAATCATGCCGTTATCTGTCTTATCGACTATTGTAAGGGTAAGACTTCTATGGGTTTGGTAATGAATAAGTCCACCGTATATAATCTGTCTGATCTTGTAAGCTCGGTGACTCGCAAAGAGCCTGTGCCGGTTTATTGCGGAGGGCCCGTGTCATGTGACCGACTGTATTTTCTGCACACACTTGGCGATATTATCCCTGATGCTACTCCGATAGGCAATGGGCTGTATATAGGCGGCCGGTTTAAAGATATTATAGATTATGTAAATGCGGACTATCCTGTTGAAGGCAATGTGCGATTTTATCTTGGTTACAGTGGATGGGACATCGGGCAGCTGGATAATGAATTGCTCGAAAACGTATGGGCCGTGGCTCCTATTGTCGATGCCGGACAACTCCTTTTAGGCGGTGATGACGGATATTGGCATGATCAGGTGCGTTCTATGGGATACAATTATCGCGGATGGCTGTATCATCCTCAGAATCCGCGCCTCAACTGATAAGATATTGTAGCGAAAAAGCGTCGGAGTAGCTATTGCCTCTTCGCAGCCAAGAGCGCAGACGGCCGCATATTTTGTAGCCGCATCTACGGAATAATTCTATGCTCGGTGTGTTGTCTATAGGTATGATGGCCCATAATTGATGTAATCCTATGTGTTGTCCCGCATATTGTGCAGCGATTTTGAGCGCACGTTGTCCATAGCCTTTTTTTTGATGTTCCGGTGCTATGAGTATACCTATTCCGGCCCGACGGTTATGATGGTCGAAGTCATAAAAATCGATAGTGCCTACAGGTGTGTTGTCGTTTTTTAACGCAATCATCAGGCGCAATTGCCGGCATGCATATATGTCAGGAGTGTAATTCTCTATATAATCCCACAGACTTTTTCGAGAAAAGGGCGCTATGGAATTGCCCACAGACCATAGTGCGGTGTCATTCTCCCAACGATACAGAGCGTCGAGGTCTGTCGGCTCAAGCGCTCTCAGTATAAGTATGTCGTCATTCAATATAGATGTCATAGCAGAGTCCTGTTAAATGAATCGGCAAAAAGTGTACGGTTAAGTAGCGAGCGTCCGAGAGTGATTTCATCGGTGTACTCGATTTCGTTTCCGATAGATACACCGCGTGCAAGTTGAGTGATTTTTATAGGAAGCGTGCCGAGTTGCCGGTATATGTAGAAATTTGTTGTATCGCCTTCCATCGTGGCACTCAGGGCAAGTATGACTTCCGATACTTTTCCGTCGCGTACGCGGTCGACGAGCGATGTTATTTCGAGTTGGTCGGGACCGATGCCGTCCATCGGCGATATTACTCCGCCCAGCACATGATACAGTCCTCTGTATTGTCCTGTGTTTTCAATGCTCATGACGTCCTTGACATTTTCCACGACACATACGGTGGTGCGGTCGCGCGACGGATTGGAGCAGATAGGGCATGTTGCTTCTTCCGATATGTTGTGGCATGTGTGGCAATACCTTATACCTTCTCGCAGATTTATAATGGCTTCTCCGAGGGCACGGCCCGATTTCTTGTCTTGGCGCAGTATATGAAGAGCGAGGCGCAGGGCTGTTTTACGGCCTATGCCCGGCAGTCTTGACAGTTCATTGACCGCATTTTCAAGTAGAGTAGATGCAAATTCCTGTTCCATGATTATTAATGCTAATGTAAAGTTAGTTCATTTTGTCAGAACGTACTGTATCGGTAGCGCAATTTTGCTAAATTTGTAGAAATTTTACAAACTATGATACCTGTACTTGATCTTCATACCCATACAATAGCCTCCGGTCATGCTTTCAGTACGCTTCAGGAGATGGTGGCTGCGGCCGCAGAAAAAGGATTGCAGTATCTTGGCATTACCGAGCACGGTCCCGCGGTCGAAGAGTCATGCGGCATGATATTGTTTCGCAACTACAGAGTGGTACCGCGTATGATCGACGGGGTGCGACTGCTGATGGGGGTTGAGATGAACATTCTTGATTATGAAGGCTCGCTTGATGTCGAAGAGCGTTATTATGGCCTTTTTGACCATGTTATTGCCGGTATACACGGACGTAGCTTCAGGCCGGGTACAATGTTGCAGAATACCGATGCTATAATAGGAGCTATGAATAACAGCCGTGTCAATATAATATCGCATCCTTGTGACGGTACGGCAGATGTCGACCTTGAGGCGTTGGTGCGTGAAAGTGTGTCGTCACGCACTCTTCTTGAGGTCAACAACAGTTCTCTGCATCCGGCGCGTCACAGGACAAAAGCGGGGCCTAACAACATGGAGTTGTTGCGCCTTTGCAGGAAATACGATGTGCCTGTCATTTTAGGAAGCGACGCACATATCTCTTATGATATAGCTCTTTATCCGTATCTTATACCGTTGCTTGACGAAGTTGGATTTCCTGAAGAGCTGATAGTGAACAATAGTTTTTCTGCTTTTGAACGGTTCACAGGCGTAAAATGGTCTGACAACTCATATGGCGAGATATAGAACCGAGTGAAAAGCAGTGTATTAATGCTGAAAAAAGTTTATTTTTTGACATTGCATTGCTAATAACTGATTTATTGCTTAATTTTGCATTTCGTAAAGCAAAATTATGCTATTTGACAATGAAAATTGTAAGGACAGTCAATGAGCTGAAGAGTGCCGTAGGCGCCCTTAAAGCTGAAGGTCGCTCGGTAGGATTTGTGCCTACCATGGGAGCTCTCCATGACGGACACATTTCGCTTATAAATCGTGCCCGTGCCGACAATGATATAGTGGTTGCAAGTGTATTTGTCAACCCGACTCAGTTTAACAATCCAGATGATCTGCGCACATATCCGCGCACGGAAGAGGCCGATTGTGCCCGACTTGGCGATGCCGGTGTTGATATAGCTTTTCTGCCTTCTGTCGAAGAGATGTATCCCGAGCCTGATACACGTGTGTTTAAACTCGGTCCGGTGGCAGAGGTCATGGAAGGTGCCATGCGTCCCGGACACTTCAACGGAGTGGCTCAGGTGGTAAGCCGTCTGTTTGCAATGGTCGGTCCTGACCGTGCTTATTTCGGAGAGAAGGACTTCCAGCAGATAGCCGTGATACGCCGTATGGTGGAGCTTGAAGGCTTTGATATTGATATTGTGGCATGCCCTATCAAGCGTGAAGCTGACGGACTGGCTCTCAGCTCGCGCAATGTAAGACTGACTCCGCATCAGCGTGATATCGCGCCTAACATTCACCGTATTCTTGAGGAGAGCCGCGATTATTACCTTGTTTTATCAGTCGATGAAGTCCGTCGTAAAGTTATCGATGCGGTCAATGCCTATCCCGAGATGGAAGTGGAGTACTATGACATAGTGAACGCCGATGACATGCAGCCGATAAACGAATGGTCGCAATGTGCCGATGCCGTAGGCTGTATTACTGTATATCTGGGCGATGTACGCCTTATCGATAATATAAAATACAATCAGCTTTAATGATGATGCAGGTAGAAGTGGTGAAGTCTAAAATTCACCGTGTGACCGTGACCGAGAGCAACCTTGATTATATAGGGAGCATTACCATAGATGAGGATCTTATGGACGCAGCCAATATAATTCGTGGCGAGCGGGTGTATATAGTCGATAACAATAACGGTGAACGTTTTGACACTTATGCCATTGCCGGCGAGCGCGGATCGGGTATGATATGTCTTAACGGAGCGGCTGCACGCAAGGTTCAGCCCGGCGATGTGGTGATAATAATGAGTTATGCCATGATGCCTTTTGAAGAGGCCAAAACATTTAAGCCGTGGGTTATATTTCCCGATACGGCTACCAACAAACTTGTCAATTAAGAATAAGAATATCCATATTATATGTTTGAAAATCTAAGCGAAAGACTTGAACGGAGTTTCAAGTTGTTGAAAGGCCAAGGCCGTATCACAGAGATAAATGTTGCCGAGACACTTAAAGATGTGCGTCGCGCGCTGCTTGACGCCGATGTCAATTATAAAGTGGCCAAGCAGTTTACCGATACTGTAAAAGCCAAGGCGTTAGGGCAGAATGTGATAAACGCCATCAAGCCCGGTGAGCTTATGATTAAGATAGTCCATGATGAGCTTACCGCGCTCATGGGCGGAGACACCGCACAGGTTAATCTTGCCGGAAATCCTACCGTTATACTTATGTCAGGATTGCAGGGCTCTGGTAAGACTACCATGTCGGGAAAACTTGCTAAAAAACTTAAGAGCGAGAAAGCCAAACGTCCGCTTCTTGTGGCCGGCGACGTGTATCGTCCCGCTGCTATTGAGCAGCTCAAAGTACTTGGCCAGCAGATAGATGTTCCGGTTTATTCTGAAGAAGAGAATAAAAATCCTGTTGAAATAGCCGAAAATGCCATAAGATATGCCAAGGCCAATCATTATGACCTTGTTATTGTCGATACCGCAGGTCGCCTTGCTGTAGATGAGGCGATGATGAATGAGATAGAGGCGATAAAGAAAGCTGTACGTCCGCAGGAGACTCTGTTTGTTGTCGATTCGATGACCGGACAAGATGCTGTGAATACGGCGAAAGAATTCAACGACCGCCTTGATTTTGATGGTGTCGTACTTACAAAGCTTGACGGTGACACCCGTGGCGGTGCTGCTTTGTCAATACGTACAGTTGTGACAAAGCCCATAAAATTTGTCGGTACGGGAGAAAAACTCGATGCTCTGGATTATTTCCATCCGTCGCGAATGGCTGACCGTATTCTCGGCATGGGCGATATCGTGTCGCTTGTCGAGAAAGCTCAGCAGCAGTTTGATGAAAAGGAAGCGCGCGAACTTCAGCGTAAGATTGCCAAGAATCAATTTAATTTTAACGACTTCCTCAATCAGATACAGCAGATCAAGAAGATGGGTAACATAAAGGAACTTGCATCCATGATACCCGGTGTGGGTAAAGCGATTAAGGACCTTGACATAGATGACAACGCATTTAAGGGTATTGAGGCTATAATCCGTTCGATGACAGAACAGGAGCGTGCCAATCCTGAAATCATCAACGGTAGTCGTCGTCAGCGCATAGCAAAAGGATCAGGTACCACGATTCAGGAGGTGAACCGGTTGCTTAAACAGTTTGACGATACACGTAAGATGATGAAGGCTGCTACGGCAATGAAGGCCAATCCCATGAAGATGATGCGCAACATGCGTCGTCGGTAAATATACCCTGACATGGACAAGTACATAACTGTCAACGGTTGTCGCGTACACTATACGGTTAACGGCGAAGGACGGCCCATAGTCTTGATGCACGGGTGGGGATGCTGTACTTCTACATTGGCAAGTATAGAAAAGATTGCCGTTGAATATGGTAAAGTATACAATATTGATTTTCCCGGACACGGACTCTCGCCGGAACCGGCGGAAGTATGGGGTATAGAAGAGTATACCGGTGTACTTGAAGCATTGGTAAAGGAGGAGGGAATTGTCCGTCCGGTATTGCTCGGACATTCGTTTGGAGGAAGAGTCGGTATACTGTATTCTTCACGCCACAGTGATGTTGACAAACTTGTGCTTGTTGATGCGGCCGGTATAAAGCCCAAAAGACCGTTGTCTTATTATTATAGGGTATATTCATTTAAACTATATAAGCGATTGCTTTACATGACGTTGGGCAGGCAGGCGGCAGAAACCCGTCTTGAGGCATACCGAAGTCGCCGTGGTTCGAGCGATTATGCCAAGGCTTCCCCTATGATGCGCGCTATTCTTAGTAAGGTGGTTAACGAGGATCTTCGGCATTGTCTCGGGGATATAAAGGCCTCGACACTCCTTATTTGGGGAGAAAATGATACGGCGACGCCTATTTCCGATGCTAAATATATGGAGAGTCATATACCGGGCGCCGGGCTTGTGTCGTTTCCCGCTTGCGGTCATTATAGCTTTCTTGACGATCCTTATCAATTCGCTGCCGTATTGCGCAGTTTTCTTGCATCGTGATTATGAATATGATAGAAGATATATTGACGGTTGTGCTTTTGGCTGCCGGACTGATTAACTTTGTTTTGGAAGCGAAGCGTGATTTGATGATGCTTCAGCAAAACAGTTATCGTAACGAGCGATACATGCGTTGGCTGCGTGCGAGTGGTGACACGACTTCGGTCGTAAGATTGTTATGTTATGCCGCTTTATTGATTATGCTCATGCCGCGCATACCGGTAGTATTCCGATGTGTCGTAGCACTTATACCGTTGCTTATCAATATATTCAAGCTACTTGTAGCTAAATATAAGAAGCCCCTTGTGTGGACAAAACGGGCCCGGCGCATATATGGTACTGCATGTGCGTTGTGTGTTATTGTCATTGGTGCTTCATGGCTTGTATGTCATGAACTGTTTTCAGTGGGGTGCGCTGTTGTTGCCGTATATGCTTTATCGCATGTGTTGATGCTCTTCTCCAATCTATTGTTACGTCCTGTAGAAGCTCATATAAACAAAGGTTTCTACAATGACGCCGAGCGTATATTGAAGTCGATGCCTGACCTTAAAGTTGTCGGCATTACCGGTAGTTACGGTAAAACAAGCACCAAGCACTATCTCAACCGTATACTGTCGGAAAAATATAATGTGTTGATGACTCCGGGCAGCTATAATACGCTTATGGGAGTCATACGTACTGTACGTGAGATGATGCAGCCTTATACCGAGGTTTTTATATGTGAGATGGGTGCGAAAAACATAGGGGATATAAAAGAGATCTGTGATCTGGTGCATCCTTCTGTGGGTGTTGTCACTGCTGTTGGTGAACAACATTTGGAGTCATTCAAAACAATCGGTAACGTTCAGCGTACAAAGTTTGAACTTGTCGATGCGTTACCTTCTTCTGGAGTCGCTTTCGTCAATAACGATTTCCCTTATGTAGCGTCGCGAAAGGTAGACAACGTGGAGTGCTGCCGATATGCCGTAGGCAATAATGACGAGGCTGTTTATCGTGTCACTTCGATGACATTTTCCGAGGATGGTACCGACTTCACCTTGACAGGGCCATTTGGAGAGGCTTCTTTTCATACCGGACTGATAGGAGAGTTCAATATATCAAATCTGATTCCAGCTATTGCAGTAGCGTTGTATCTGGATGTGCCGTTGGAGCGCATACGTTACGCCGTAGGTAAAATAGAACAGGTTGAACACCGTTTGAGCCTTAAACGTGTACCCGGCGGCCTTACTATAATTGACGATGCATTCAACTCTAATCCCGACGGTTCACGTATGGCTCTTGACGTGCTTGCATCAATGAAGAACGGCAAGCGTATTGTTGTTACACCCGGTATGATAGAGTTAGGCGACAAGCAATACGAATACAATGAAAATTTCGGACGAAAGATAGCAATGTCTGTCGATGTAGCTATAATCGTGGGCGAATATAATCGTGATGCCATATTGTGCGGACTTCGCGAAGCCGGCATGCCGGAGGAAAAGGTCCATGCGGTCGATACGTTCAAGGAGGCTCAGGCTGTACTCGGGACTATCGCCGCCGCAGGTGACACCGTATTATATGAAAATGATCTTCCAGACACATTTAAATAAAAATAAATCAGCAATGAAGACTAACATAGGAGTATTTTTCGGCGGACGATCCACCGAACATGAAATATCGGTAATTTCAGCTTCACAGGCCATGCATGCCGTGGATCGGGAAAAATACGACGTTACACCGATATATATAACGAAGCAGGGACACTGGTATACCGGCGAGGCCTTGTTTGATGTGGCTAACTATCGCAATATACCTGAGTTGCTTAAGAAATGTACGGAAGTGTACATGAAGCCTGTGTATGGTGATTTTAATCTTTATCGTGCCGCGTCATCGGGTATGTTCGGTCCGAAAGGGCCGGTGGCCCGACTTGATGTCGTAATACCGGTGTTGCACGGTTCAAACGGTGAAGACGGCATATTTGAAGGTGTGCTTGAGACAATAGGTATACCGTATGCGGGATGCAATACGTTGTCAAGCGCCAACGGCATGGATAAGATAACGATGAAGATGATCATGCAGGCGTGTGATATCCCCGTTGTGGATTATGTATGGTTTACCGACAAGGAATGGTATGCCAGACGTGATGCCATCATAGATAAAATAGAGATGAAACTCGGCTATCCGGTTATTGTAAAACCGGCTAATCTCGGTTCGAGCGTAGGCATAAGCCGTGTTTCCGACCGTAAGGAATTGATTGAAAAAGTCGAGATCGCTGAAAAGTATTCGACAAGAATCATTGTGGAGCATATGGTTGATAATCTTAAGGAGATAAACTGCTCTGTGCTTGGTGACTGTGATGATTACCAAACCTCTGTCTGTGAGGAGCCGATAAAAAGCGGGTCAATCCTGTCTTATGAGGACAAATACATGGGCGGCACCAAAAGCGCCAAAGGCATGCAGGCATCGCAGAAGCGTATTCCCGCCGATCTGCCCATTGAGATGAGTGAACGCATACGCTTTCTTGCCGGTGAGACCTTCCGCGTGCTGTCTTGTCATGGAGTAAGTCGTGTTGACGTTATTGTTGACGATGATACCAATGAAATATTTGTTAACGAAATAAATACAATACCCGGTTCTCTGTCATTTTATCTTTGGGAGGCTTCTGGTATTTCGTTTGACAGACTTATGGATACTTTGGTGAAACTTGCATTGAAGCGCAAACGCGAGCAAGGTATGAAGACCGTAAGCTATGACCAGAATATATTCAGTCTTAGCGGAGGAGTAAAAGGTGCTAAAGGCGCAAAAAGATAAATAGTGGGGACTGCTTCTATGAAGAAAGCTTTGATTACAGGGGTTACGGGGCAAGACGGCTCGTTTCTTGCCGAACTTCTCCTTGAGAAAGGTTATGACGTGCATGGCACTATACGCCGTTCATCGGTAGATTTCCGTGAGCGGATAGTACATTTGGAAGGTCATGAACGGTTTCACCTTCATTACGCCGATTTAGGCGATTCTATGAGCCTTATTCAGGTTATAGGTAAGGTGCGTCCTGATGAAGTATATAATCTTGCGGCCCAAAGCCATGTTCAGGTATCTTTTGATACTCCGGAATATACGGCAAACGTTGATGCCACCGGTGTATTGCGTATTCTTGAGGCCGTTAAATTAAACGGTCTTGCCGACAGTTGTCGCATCTATCAGGCGTCGACCTCTGAACTGTATGGCAAGGTAGAGGAGGTGCCGCAGAATGAATTGACCCCGTTTCATCCCTATAGCCCATATGCAGTGGCGAAGTTGTATGGTTTTTGGATTGTAAAAGAGTATCGTGAGGCTTATAACATGTTTTGTTGCTCGGGTATCCTTTTTAACCATGAGAGCGAGCGCCGTGGCGAGACTTTTGTTACCCGCAAGATTACTCTTGCTGCTGCCCGCATAGCACAGGGCAAGCAGGATAAACTCTATCTCGGTAATCTGTCGTCGCTACGCGACTGGGGTTATGCCAAGGACTATGTCGAGTGCATGTGGCTTATCCTGCAAAATGATAAGCCTGAGGATTTTGTCATAGCTACGGGTGAGCAGCACTCTGTACGCGAGTTCTGTGAACTTGCTTTCCGTTATGTAGGTATAGAGCTTAAATTTGTAGGGGAGGGTGCTGATGAAAAAGGCATAGATCGTGCTACTGGGCGTGTTCTGGTCGAAGTTTCGCCCGACTTCTATCGTCCGACAGATGTTGTGAATCTATGGGGCGATCCGTCCAAAGCCAAGCGTGAGTTGGGTTGGAAGCCGCAGAAGACATCCTTTGAGGAATTGGTTAAGATAATGGTTGACTCCGACATGGCTATGGTAGCTTCCGAACGAGCCGGCGAGCATGTAAGGACCAATCTTGCCGAATACCTCGAAAAAGGAATTGTAAAATAGGCGGTATTTCAATTATGGAAAAAAATTCAAAAATCTATGTTGCCGGTCACCGCGGTATGGTGGGCTCGGCTATTGTAAGAGAACTGAAGCGTCAGGGTTATACCGACATCATTACTCGTACTCATAGTGAGCTTGATCTTATTGACCAACGAGCTGTAAATGATTTTTTTGCTGTCGAGAAGCCGGAGTATGTTTTTCTGGCCGCTGCGAAAGTTGGAGGTATAGTGGCAAACAGCAATGCTCTCGCTGACTTTATGTATGACAATATGATGCTTGAGATGAATGTCATCAACGCGGCGTGGCGCAACGGATGCCGCAAACTCGAGTTTCTCGGCTCATCATGCATATATCCTCGTATGGCACCGCAGCCCATGCCCGAAAGCTGTCTGCTCACATCTTCTCTCGAAACGACTAATGAAGCGTATGCTCTCGCAAAAATATCCGGACTGAAATACTGCGAATATCTTAACCGTCAATACGGTACCGACTATATTTCCGTCATGCCTACCAACCTTTACGGGCCAAATGATAATTATCATCCTGAACACAGTCATGTCCTTCCGGCTCTTATAAGGCGCTTTTATGAAGCTAAAGTGTCGGGAGCTGAAGAAGTTGTATGTTGGGGCGACGGCTCGCCGCTTCGTGAGTTTCTGTATGTCGATGATCTTGCCAACTTATGTGTATTTCTGATGAACAACTATTCAGGCAACGAGACTGTCAATGCCGGTACCGGCAAGGAAATATCGATAAAAGAGTTGTCGGAACTTGTGGCAAAAACAGTAGGGTATACCGGACGTATAGTATGGGATACGACAAAGCCTAACGGCACACCGCGTAAACTCCTTGACGTCAGCAAGGCTACCGGTCTTGGCTGGACCTACACTACCGAATTGGCCGATGGCATACGTCTGGCTTACGATGATTTCCTAAACAATCCTATGCGTGCCGAGCGCTGATTGTGTAGCTATTGCCGGTAGATGTTTTGGATGATACTAAAATTGCCGACACATAATATTAACTAAGTTTTTTGCTTTTTTTATTCTGAATACTTTTACGTATACGGCTAAGATACACAGGGGTTATTAGAAGATAGGAGGCTATTTCCTGTAAAGGAACGATGTCAAACAGTTGCGGATGATCATTAAGTAACTCGATGTAGCGTTCAGTCGGAGTTTTCTTCAATATATTCACATAACGCTTATATAGCTCGCTGAATATGGCGGAGGTCGCGTCTTTCAGAAAGTTGGGGTAGTGTATATTGATATACTGTTTGATATCTGAAATCGTTACTTCCGCGACTATGCTTTGACATCCTGCAGATATGGTGACGTTAGACGGCTTTCCGAACATGAATGAATTGGAAAGGTCTACTAATGCTTCGTTTTTAAAAGCAAAACCTCCGATGGCTTCTTCTCCATTGCTGCGTCCGGTGCAGTATTTGAAGTACCCTGACTTTACAAAGCCGAAATTACGGCCCGTTTCTCCTTCACGGACAAAGCATTCACCTTTGGCATAGAGTTTCTCTTTTCCATGTTCCACACAAAACTTTTGAAGCAAAGAAATGTCAAGTATATCGTAAAATGAATTAAACTGTGCCATATGTTTTATTCATATAATACCATGTCGATGAACCGCTCGACCCGTTTCTTATATACAACATTGTTATGCATATTGTTGATGTAGTATGCCGGTATCGATGAGTAACCGAACTTTGCGCCGAGTATGGCACAGGCTATGGCCGCATTGGTGTCGGCATTGCCGCCTTCATTAACTACGGCGAGTAATCCGCTTTCAAAATCAGCGGCATGAAAATATGCCCACAATGCAGCGCCGAGAGTCCTTAATGTATAGCCCATCGTAGCGCTGTCTTCAAGATTCAACAGCCTGATGTCGCCGGTGCAGGCCTGATCAATCCACTCCGCGATGCGGTCATCATATTTTTGCGCTATTTCCTTTATCTCCTCGACCGACATGTTGCGCCGCTCCCATACAAGAGCATTGATTATACGTGATGCTATGACGCACGAGCCTATGCACCGTTTGTCGGGATGGGTCAGGCGACATATGTCTTCAATCTCTTTATCTGCTATATCCTTAGGCAGTCCTACTACCGACGTCCTCATGATGCCTCCGTTGGCCGCACTGCGACAGCGGTTCAGCTTCCATTGGACCTCCGCTACAAAAAAAGGATTATCCACATAATCGCTATATGACAGTACATTGTACGTATGTAGCCCTATGTCGACAGGATCGGTCTTGAACCAGTCCTTGAAATTTTGCGCTATCTTGCGTATATTAAATTTTCCCTCTTCGAAGCCGTCAAGAATGCACAGCATCATATCGGTGTCATCGGTCCAAGCACCCTTTATGCTTTTACTCCTGTGTTTGTCCTGAATGAACTGTTCATAACGGCTTAGTCCTTGCGGATAGTACTTACTGATCTCATCTTTGCTCAAAAACTCCGTGCCCAGTCCGAGAGCGTCACCGACAGCCTGCCCGTACAGGCAACCCGCCATCCTGTCGCGTAATATATCCTTTTCCATAATATCGATATTTTTGGTGCCTAAATGAGATATTCACTCGTTATTATCGTCTCCGAAGCTATTGCAGTATTGGCGATATATCAGATAACCGATTGCTCCTGCTCCTAATAGACAATAGTATACCCAATCATCATAATTGGCGATTACTGTCACTATAACCATGACGGAGATTAATATTATTTGTCCTTAGTGTCAAGTACAAAGCAATTGATAATTTTATAAAAGTCGTGTTTGGTTTTTTTGTCCTCTTTTTCGTGTTTGTAATCTTTAATTCGATTACTCGTATTCCACCATATCAAAAAAGATATGATGATGTAAAAAAGAATATTTATCCAAGTCGGCCATGTGTCTTCTCATTCATATACAGGGTTGTATCTGAAGCCACACAATATGATCTCCAACATCTCTTCTGATTTTAATTATACGTACAAGCGGTTTTGAAACCCATATTACAAAGTTATTATTTTGTGCGGACATATTAAATACTTTTGAAATTATTTACTCATTGTTACTATTCTATGTATACTGGAAAGGCCCCCAAATAACCCCCTATGTTTTTGATAAAGCATATTTATATCAATATCTTAACCCTAAATTCGATGTCGGTCTTTCAACGAAACCAAGACCTAATTTCACGCACATTTTTCCGTTAACCATTCTAAATCTATTCTTACGCTGTTTGATTTTTAGTCAGCTTTGTTGTAACTCACATATAGATAGGCTGTTTATATTTTGCAAAAAACATAAAACTCTAAATACCCCCCAAGCAAACCCCTTCACGCGTGCGCGCGATGGATATTCCTATATGGATTAGGACGTAGACGGATATATTAAGTCTAATATATCCTATGGATGTAGAAGAAAAATTAAATCAAAAAATTTTATATGGAGTAGAAGCCGGAATATAATTCACTCCGACGACAACGACATTAAAAATTTTTTTTGAGAAATTTTTTATTTTTGCTGACGCGCCGTAGCCCTGTGTATATCCCCCCGAAAAACAAAAGTCAGCGGCCGTTACCCTCACATGCAGCGGCCGCCTTTTCTAATACCATGAAACGACTCCTCAAAGTTAATACTCGAGGCATGCCGTTTTTAAGCTAAACAATGTTAATTAATCAAAAACAAATGTCACGCTAATTTTATGTCAAGGTCAAGTGCCTCACAAATCTTTGCAAGAGTGTCTACTGTGAGGTTATACCGGCCCCGCTCAATTCTGCCGATGTGATTAAATGCCAGCCCGCATTTATCGGCGAGGTCGCGCAGTGTCAGCCCTTTTGCCTGACGCGCCGCGCGCAATTGCTCACCAACCGCCTTGCGGAAATGGTTGGAGGCAGACTCGTGACACATGTCCAAAAGCTCCTTTTTGTCGTCGTCCCACGAGGCAGTCACCCACAATGGCTTTTCTCCGTACTTAAGACCCGTGTCCACAATCTCCTCGTATCGTGCTTGGGCATCATAGAGATTATTGAAAGTCTCGGCCACATCGCCGCGCTTCACGACATATGTTTCGTCGCCATCTTCCAACCAGCATACACACTCGACCGTATTGAAATCGTTATCAAGAATATTATAACCCTCGACTTCGTCTGTTGCTGAAAAATTAGGCATATCTATACATTCGTCAACATTCCAAAAGTCAACCTCTGCAAATTCAGTATTGTGACCCGGGTAGTTTTCATCGATGTAGCTCTTGGCGAGCTTGTAAGTTTTAAAAAGGATTGTTTTCATTTTAATATGCTTTTGGGGTAATGATTATGTTGCAAATTAAACATTTGTTTTTATTTATGCAAATATATTTACACGCACATTTGTTGAATTGAATTTAATTAACATATACGACATAAATTATCAAACGTCAAAAACCATTAAAACCCTTTCCCTTTCGTGCGCTCATAGACCGCCTCACGGTCAGCATCCACATTCTTGATGCGAAACTGCACCGCACATCCGGCCGGTATCGTGTCCGGCAACTGTCCGGCAAGCCGGGCAATGACCTCGTCAACGGTTCCGAAGCCGATATCGCTCACCTCCGCCAGCACCTCTCCGCGGAAGTATGCACGTGCATATACCATCACCCTTTCTGTAAGCCTGAACAGCTTATCGGCAGGCTCATCCACTCCACGGGCCAACCCCTGCTTACTCTTCGCCGTGGAAAAGAATATAAAGTCAATCACTTTGGCATTCAGTTCCCATGCAGGAGTGAAATCAATACGCAGATACCCCCGCGTCACCGTATAGCCGTGCGAGTGGTTCATCGCAAACGCCACCTCCGCGATGGTCGCCCCGCAGTCGTTCTGCGCCACCGTTCCCCAAGTATGACGGAACGTGTATGCACTGTACCACTGCTCTTTCGGCATTCCCATGCTCTTGCAGAGCTGCTTTATTCCCGTATTCACGTTCGCGTTAAACGAGTCAGCCGTCGAAAACCGCTTATGAAAATTCAGCAGATACTCCTCGCCGGCCTCCGCGCCATACTTCTCAATCAGCGGCATTATCACCGGCTCGACCCTCATCTCGATGTACGCCTCGTCGTTGCGCGCCTTCCGAGTCTTCGCACGCCTGTAGCAAATCTTCCCCTCATGATAATCCTCCTTCCGCAGCTCGTAGATATCGATTGTGTTCATACCCGCAAGACACAGCACCATCATCGCCACATCACGCCCCAGTTCGGGCAATGGATCCACCATGCGGCTCTCCGGCAGCGGAGCCGCAAAAAAGGCCCTGCACTCCTCGGGGCTTATCGCCTTCTTCTCCGCCCGGTCAGCCTGCGGTATCTTCACCTTGCCCCACGGATTCGTCTTTATGCGTATTATGCCGTTGTCATAGTCATTATACTCATCCATAACACCCCTGAACACCTGCCTCATGCACACCGGGTACATCTCCTTCGCACGGCGTGTATGCTCCAGTTCCACGATCCACCGGTTCACCTGCGGCGCGGTCAGCTGCCCGAACATGATCTTCGTCGTTCCGTAATACCGCTCCATATGTTGCAGAGCAAGCTTGTAATTCTTCGCGTTACGCAACTGTCCTCGGTCCACCATACGGTCTATGTACAGCCGCGCATAATCGCTGAAGCATATATCCTCATCGTCCTGCGTCACATACTCGATAATCTGACGCACTGTCCATTTAGCACAATCCTTGCGGTTTAACCTGTCAGCATAACGCAATATCATTCTTGCACAATACTCGCTCACGAAAGGGTCATTGATATTGCCGTGTTTGTCTACCGTCTGTTTGGTGACAATCTTGTCGGTCTTTATGTATCCGGGTTTGGTGTTATGCACCACACGGATATAGACCTGATAGAACCCGTCTTTTCGCGGAGTTCTCACTACTGCTTTGAATGTTGCCATTTGCGTTTGTAATTATGTTTGTAAATTCATGTAAGTCCCTCACAAGAATGATATGCCATATTTTGTAAGTTTTGCCGACACATTCTGCTCACAAACCATGCAGAATGCACGGTCCTCCTAAAAATAACATAGGCGGTAAGCCCCTTTTAATCGGAGTGTTACCGCCTAAGTGTCGGATTACGTTAAGTTACGTCCTATTCCTCTAAGGCTGCCTGCGCCGCCGCAACGCGGGCGATGGGCACGCGATAGGGTGAGCAGCTTACGTAGTTCATGCCGAGTTTTGCACAGAACTTGACTGAAGAGGGCTCGCCGCCGTGCTCGCCGCAGATACCTACTTTGAGTTCGGGCTTGGTGGCGCGGCCTTTCTCTACACCCATGCGTACAAGCTGGCCTACACCTTCCTGATCAAGTACTTCAAACGGGTCGGTTTTGATGATGCCGTGCTCTTTGTAGAACTTGAGGAACTTGGGAGCATCGTCACGTGAGTAACCGAATGTCATCTGGGTAAGGTCGTTTGTACCGAACGAGAAGAAGTCGGCTACGGTGGCAATCTGGTCGGCTGTCAGGGCAGCACGGGGCACCTCGATCATAGTACCTACCTTGTAGGGTACTGACTCGCCGCGTTCTTCAAATACTTTGGCGGCGGTGGTGTTGATGACGTCGGCCTGATTCTGTATCTCCTTGAGTGTACCTACAAGGGGTATCATGATTTCGGGATGAACCGAAATGCCGCGGTTCTTGACGTTGAGAGCTGCTTCGATGATGGCGCGGGCCTGCATCTCGGTGATTTCGGGATATGTGATGCCGAGACGGCAACCGCGGTGACCAAGCATGGGGTTGAACTCCTCAAGGCTGTCTACCTTTGCTTTTACTTCTTCAAGTGTGAGTCCCATTTCAGATGCAAGCTCTTTCTGAGTCGCTGTCTGGTGGGGTACAAATTCGTGCAACGGGGGATCGAGAAGACGTATGGTGACTCCATAGCCGTCCATAGCCTCGAAGATGCCCTCGAAGTCGCTGCGCTGCATCGGAAGGAGCTTGGCAAGAGCCTTGCGGCGGCCTTCTACGTCGCCTGACAGGATCATTTCACGTACGGCCTTGATGCGGTCGCCTTCGAAGAACATGTGCTCGGTACGGCAGAGACCTATACCCTGTGCGCCGAAGTGACGAGCCTGCTTGGCGTCGCGGGGAGTGTCGGCGTTGGTGCGGACGAGAGTCTTGGTGTACTTGGCGGCAAGGTTCATGATAGCGCCGAAGTCGCCACCGAGTTCGGGCTCGGCAGTGGGCACCTGTCCGTCATAAACTTCACCGGTGGAACCGTTGAGCGAAATCCAGTCGCCTTCCTTATATACTTTTCCGCCCATTTCGACTGTCTTGGCGGCGTAGTCAACCTTGATTTCACCGGCTCCCGACACGCAGCACTTACCCATACCGCGGGCAACAACGGCAGCGTGCGATGTCATACCGCCGCGCATTGTGAGGATACCCTGAGCCACAGCCATACCGCGGAGGTCTTCGGGTGAAGTCTCGATACGTACGAGAACGACTTTCTTCTTCTTTTCAGCCCAAGTCTCGGCCTCATCGGCAAAGAATACTATCTGACCGCTGGCGGCACCCGGCGATGCGGGAAGACCCTTGGCCATGACATTGGCACGTTTAAGAGCCGACTTGTCAAATACAGGGTGGAGAAGCTCGTCGAGCTTCTGGGGCTCCATGCGCATAAGAACTGTCTTTTCGTCGATCTTATTTTCGCGGAGGAGATCCATGGCTATCTTTACCATGGCGGCGCCGGTGCGTTTGCCGTTACGGGTCTGTAGCATCCATAGCTTGCCGTCCTGAATGGTAAATTCCATATCCTGCATGTCGCGATAGTAGTCTTCGAGCTTGTTTGCTATTGATATAAGCTCCTCGGCACATACGGGCATAGTTTCCTGAAGCGAGGGATATTTTGATGCGCGTTCTTCTTCGCCGATGCCTTGAAGGGCTGCCCAACGGCGTGAGCCTTCAACGGTGATTTGCTGCGGAGTACGTATACCGGCTACCACATCCTCGCCCTGAGCGTTGATAAGGTACTCGCCGTTGAACATATTCTCGCCTGTGGCAGCGTCGCGGCTGAACGCAACACCTGTAGCGGAGTTTTCGCCCATATTGCCGTATACCATAGCCTGTACGTTGACGGCCGTACCCCATTCTTCGGGTATCTGGTTCATGCGGCGGTAGAGTATGGCACGCTCGTTCATCCAGCTGTCAAACACGGCGCAGATGCCGCCCCAAAGCTGCTCCCATGCGCTGTCGGGGAAGTCTTTGCCGGTAAAGTCCTTGACTGCAGACTTGAAGAGCTTTACGAGTTTCTGGAGGTCTTCAACACCAAGTTCGGTGTCAAGGCGCACGCCTTTTTCTTCCTTAACCTTTTCCATGATGGCTTCAAAGGGGTCGATGTCGGCTTTGCTCTTGGGCTTCATGCCGAGCACGACGTCGCCGTACATCTGTACGAAACGGCGGTAGCTGTCCCATGCGAAGCGGGGATTGCCGCTCTTTTCTGCCAGCGATGCTACAGTGGCATCGTTCATACCGAGGTTAAGAACTGTATCCATCATACCGGGCATTGATGCACGTGCACCGGAGCGAACAGATACGAGTAGGGGATTTTCAGGATTATCAAATTTTTTTCCCGTGAGGCTCTCTACATGAGCGATGGCATCTTCAACTTCTTTTTGAATAAGTTTTACTACTGCATCGCGGCCTTTCTGGGTGTATTCGGTACACACTTCAGTGGTGATGGTAAATCCGGGAGGAACGGGCATTCCCAACAGGTTCATCTCGGCAAGGTTGGCACCTTTGCCGCCAAGAAGATTTCTCATCTCGGCATTGCCTTCGGCTTTACCGTCGCCGAATGTATAAACTCGTTTCATTGGCTTTGTTAGATGTTAAAAAGTTAAACGTATTTATTTATTGGTTAATATAGTCTGATATTACTATAGAGTATGATGCAAATTTAAGATTAAATCGCGAGACTACGAAACTCTTGCCAATAAAAAACCGTGTAACCGCTGTTTTTTGCCTGTAATTATAGCAAAATGCAAGTCGGGAGTGTGCATGCCCATTTCCTGCTTTCCAGTCTGTTGAAATGTGTCAGTCAGCCTTATTGTCTATAGATAATATTCTTTAAGTACGCTGAAGCGGTCATCGAGCTCAAATACCCATGGGGCTCCGGTCGGAATTTCCACTTTCATGATCTCGTCGGGTGTCAAATGAAGGAGCATCATGGCAAGAGCGCGCAGACTATTGCCGTGTGCTACAATAAGGACTGAATCGTAGGTGTGTATGTGGGGCTCAATGATTTCGGCCCAGCAAGGACGTACACGGGCTATTGTGTCTTTAAGCGATTCTGCAAGCGGGAGTTCATCATATGCAAGACAGGAATAGCGTTCTTCGTTGCCGGGATAACGTTGGTCGTCAAGGGTAAGCGCCGGAGGAGCCACATCATAGCTTCTGCGCCATATATGTACCTGTTCTTCGCCGTATTCACGCGCAGTCTCAGCCTTGTTCAAACCTTGGAGCGCGCCATAGTGCCGCTCGTTAAGATGCCAGTCTTTTATAACCGGTATCCAGCTGCGGTCAAGTATGTCGGCCGTTATTTCGAGAGTATGTATGGCCCGTTTTAAAAATGAGGTGAAGAAATATTCTGGCTTCAGTCCGGCTTTAAGTATTTTCCCGCCGGCTTCTTTCGCTTCTTCGCGGCCTTTTTCGGTAAGGTCTACATCGGTCCACCCCGTGAAGCGGTTCTCGAGATTCCACTTGCTCTGTCCGTGACGGAGCAGTATTACATGCTTCATAGTTTTTATATGTCTTTGTTGATATAATATTATAATGTGATATTCAGGTGTTGGTTCATGTTTTTGTTTTGTTTTTACCGATAATATATGGTTTGTCGATGGAAAAGTCATATCTTTATGAAAAATAAATATACAATATGAGATTGACTGCTATACTATCGGCTTTGATAATGTTTATGAATCTTGGTGCGCAGGAGTGGGCTCTTCCCGTTATATCGGTGGCTAATGTGCGCGATACTACACGGCATGGCTCAGAAATGACCACACAGGTGCTTATGGGTACTCCGCTGAAGGTAACGCAACGTATGGATTGCGGATGGAGCGCTGTGATAACACCCGAAGGTTATACGGGATATATAATAGACAATTCATTGACATTTCTTGATGAAGGGTGTATGGATTCATGGCGAAAGTCGCCTCGTCTCGCGGTTACATCTTCGTATGAAATAAAGGCTTACAGCAGCCCTGATATAAAGAGTGAGCCTGTTACCGATCTTGTGCCCGGCGATATAGTCGTAGATGCCCGGATATGTAAAAAAGGATTTTTTAAGATAGAACTACCTGACGGCCGCAACGGTTGGGTGAGGGAGGATTGTGTAGCGCCTCTTGAAACTCTCAATAACGGCAATGTCGCGGAAAAAGTACTTGAGAGCGCTGTAGCATGTATGGGTACTCCATATATGTGGGGCGGCCTTTCTGTAAAAGGCATGGACTGTTCAGGGCTTACAAAACTCGCATATTTAAGCGCCGGCATCATAATACCGCGCGATGCGTCACAGCAAGCATTGGTGGGAACTACCGTAGATATGGATTCATTAAAAAAAGCCGATCTTATATTTTTTGGAAATCCCCAGACGGGTCGTATAAATCATGTGGCCGTATATGAGGGTGACGGATACTGTATAGAGTCAGCCGGCAGGGTAAAGCGCTCTTTACCGGAAAGTGCCGGACAAATAATAACCGCACGCCGTTATATAGGCAACGAAGGTCGTGAAGGTATAGTGCCTGTCATACATCATCCATGGTATTTCGCTACGGAATCAGTCAAGAAAAGAACTGTAGATTGAATCTATTTTTTCCTCTATGGCTTCGTCGAGATCAAAACGCAATGGCTCTGTTTCCGGTTTCTTGGTCTGGGGTGCCCGATGCGTTTTTTTCTTCTTTATTTCTGGCATGGGCTGTTCAGGCATATCTTTACGTGATTTGAGTCCTTTCCGTTTTACCTGTCCTGACGAGTGATAGGTCGATGTATAATATCGCTCCGACAGGTCGCTTATTATAACTCCTTTACGGGTAGAAGCATGTACAAATTGGCCGCCACCTATATAGAGTCCGACATGAGAAACACGTTTTTTATCTTTGCCTGTGCAGAAAAACACAAGGTCGCCGGCATTTAATGAATTGCGATGTATGGATTTACAGAATTTCTGTTGCTCGCCTGAGTTGCGGGGTATTGCCACACCGAGAGCTTTTTGATAGACTTTCATCGTTAGTCCCGAACAGTCAGTACCCGAATAGTCCTGACCGCCGTATTTATATGGCGTTCCGAGCCAAGTCAGTGCTTCGTTCACAAGCCGCTTTTCATCGCCTTCGAGGTTCTTTATTGTGGCGGGCAATTTTGTCGGAGTATCCTTATGGACAGGTTTTGCCGCCTGCTTGGATGTCTTGCATCCGCTTACAGCCAACAATAAAGTCAATGTTGTGATTATAATTATGACGATTTTTGAAAATACTTTTTCCATAGTTTTACAAATTTATTGATTTCCCCCGATATACAGATATTAAATATTGCTAAATGGGTATGTCTCGTCTTGTAGATGTGGCAGTGATGATAAAGTTCAAAATAAAGTACTATTATTGTATTATGACATCTTTGCGGGATTTTGCTGCTGACCTAAAAAAGGAGTTGAAAACAGTGCTGTTTCCAACTCCTTTTGTCTGTAATAACGATAAATTTAATTTTCGGAAGCGGTTTTTGTCATTCTGAATCCCGCCTGCATGCCGTCATAACTCTGCAACATAGAGTTTACACCTTTTAGAGTGGAGTTGCCCGATATTGATGCTATACGGTTGACGAGCGTCATAAGTTTCGATATGTCAAAAGTTACGCTTATCTGATTGCCGACTTTTGACACCGCTCCGTTGATAGTGCCCAGATTTATCTTCTTCATCGCTTTAAATTTAAACTGAATGAAGCCGGGCTCTCCTTGGGCCAATGTGCCTGACAATGAACCTTTCGCAAATTTCATTGTAAATGTGCTGTCATTGTTTACCGTCAGTACGATATGGTCTACTCCGGCCCGTGTATAGTATGGCTTTAGTTTGTTTTCTATAGTGGCTGATGCCGCTGCACCTCCTGCCTTCTTAAGCATATTATCGCTCTTGAATGTAACAGCGGGAGCACTGTATTTCCACGAACCGACGAGGTCTGCCGGTGTGATTTTGTCGTTTCCGAGCACGTTTCCGAGAATCGATCCAAGTGTGCCGCCGAGCGACGATGAACCTTCAGATGACTGTTCGGTATTTTTCATGCTTCCCTTGAGTAAATTTTTAAGGTCGTCAAGCGACTGGGCCGACATGTTGTATGTGCATACGACGGCAAGCAACAATGCTACTAATAATTTCATCATATAATATATTTAATAATTATAAAAACTAAAAGGTCTAATCAAGTTCTATATCTCCGAAAAATTCAGGACGATGAAAATCGGGATGATCCGATTTTACCGGTTGCCATGACAGAAAATGTGGTTGCTGGGTCCCAGAGGCGCATTTATAAAAATTTCCTTTCATCATTATAGGGTGCCCTTCATATTTAATGCCGATAATGTCGAGCGGAAGTTCTGCCACGACATTCCACGTAAAGAGGCCTTCAAGCTCGCGGAAAGGTCTTGTGCCGCATGATGCGAATCTGATTATGCGGTCAAGATGTTCTTTGGGCAATTGTTGCGGCTTATGTCCCTCGCGGCATATCTCACCGCTTACAGTACCGATACAGTTGAACATGAATGAGTAATATGTAGAAGAACCGGTATGCGGCTGAAGAAAGAAGCCGACGGCAGAGTCTTCATATACCGCGGAATTGGTCTCATAATTCATGGCGCGGAGATAGTTGCTGCGTACAAAAAAATCTATATATAATGATTTGTCAGAGTGCGCCACAGAAAATGTAGTAAGAGGGTGATAGGGAAATTCATTTTTCCAGCCGATGGAGTCAATGGTACGTCTTTCACCCAGCTCTTCGAGCTTGTTTATCACGTCATCGGCGTCAGACCCGTGGATTGCTTCTATATACGGGACATTAAGTTTCTCAAGATTTGTCTTCATAGTCTATAAGTCTTTAATACCCATAATAAGTCCTATAATCGCCATTATAAACAATATGCTTCCGATGATGCGGTTTATGAGCCATAATGATCTGACATTAAAATGCGAGCGCACTTTGTTTACAAAAAACGTTATTGTTAACCACCATAACAACGCACCGCCGAATATAGCCATATACCCCGATATATAATGGTAGTAGCGAAATTCGGGTAGAAGAAAATTGAAGCGGGCGAAAAGGCCTATTATGAAAAATAATATGAGAGGATTGGCAAATGTAAGCAGAAATCCTGTTACGAAGTCGGTCCAGTAAGTGTTGGGCGAATCTACCGGAGTAGTAAGCGCACGTGCGGGATTTTTCCGAAACAGATAGAATGCAAATGCAGCTATGACGATTGATCCGGTAATCTGAAGAAGCAGCTGATTCTTCTCGATAATATCAGTTATGAATGACAGTCCCAGACCGGTCAACAGGCAATATATCAAGTCACTCAGTGAAGCTCCGATACCCGTGAAAAAAGCGGGCCAACGTCCTTTATTGAGAGTACGTTGGATAACAAGCATGCCTATCGGCCCCATCGGAGCTGAAATCAGGACGCCTATCGCAATTCCGCGGATGACTATGTAAAGCAACGCCTCCATAAGTGCATTTGTCATTCAAAGTTACGGCAAATGTACGTAATAAAAAAGATTTTCGGTAATTTTTATGAATCATGCTTGCGTTTCTTTTGTTGCTTTGAAGTCAGTATTGCAATTAGTTCCATTGCAATCCGCTGTAATTGCGAGATAGAGCAGCACCGAAAAACAGAAGAGCCATCGTCTTGCGGCGATGACTCTTTTGTTATAGGACCACACCAAAGGATGCGATGAAACTCCGAATGACAGGATTTGAGCGCTCGCCGACCTTTGTAATCCGCCTTGGGCATAAATGCCATCGCCCAAAAGGACGATTGGGGCCCGCCATCGGTTGACTAAGCTTGTCTCGGTATTTCATAAGTAATTGATGAGTTTCCCAATCAACTTTGATGTGGTAATACTTTCAATCCGGCTCTCTTGCCGTTTATCTTATAACACAAAGGTAGCGGTTATTGTTGGATTTTCCAAACAATCTGCCATGATTTTTCATCATGTTTCGTCGTTTTTATGTGCTGAACTCAACAATGATATATCTCATATATTTATTCATTAAATTCTATACCGTTATCCAAACTATATTTACGAATAAGTTGCATTACTTATGCTATATATCCAATTATGCTGTCTTAAGTATCAATTTCAATGTTATATGTCAAAAATAGATACTCCATACAAATTGTAATGATTACTGAAATTTTTTAACGACCTGAATGCATTTTTTGTCGGTATAATCGTGAAGTATAGTTGCTCCCAATAATTGTAAATTACCCATTGTCGTGGTAGCCATATGGAGTGTTCATGCGATAATTATGGTTCATGATTCTGGAAAACAACACGTTTTGGCTTATTAGCAAAAGTTTTATTTATCCACTGCTGTAACTTTTTAATATTCAATCGATTATTTCGATAAACATCTTTGAATTCCTCACTGCGTAACGGATGGACAGTATAAGGCACAATATGATTATCAAAATGCGTATCAACATATTCTTTCTTAAATCGTATCCATTCATATGTTGCGATACAATATATTGTATCATGATTCATTGTTATACGTTTTATTTCATCAAACCATGATCCTACGATACTGTCTCTTGCAGAGGCATGTCTCTTATCGTTATTGTCAGAGATATTCCTTATAATCTGTTCTTTACAGTCAAGGCCCAGAATATTATACCAATCTTTCTGTTTATATTTATCCGGAACTTTGTCAAAGTGTCTAAACCTGACATTGACTAATTTAAGGCCTTCTTTCTTAGAAAGGCGACACCTTATTTCAATACTAGGCTCACATGGTTCAAACAATGCCTGTAATACATCTTCATCTCCAAGATTGATGAATGCCTGTGCCATTATAGCAAAATATCGGTTCATAAGTGCTCTTTCGTCAAGTGTGTATTCAAATTGCTGTCCAAAGCTATTAACACTTGAAATAATCATGACTAAAAATATCAATATCTTTTCCATAAACTAACTATTTTTAAGAGGGTAATAGTTGATTGAAATTTTTCCGGAATATTTTCGAACCCGGACAATCTGACACTTATTATCTATTTTTTGTAAATTTAAAAATAAATGAGCGTCTAAGGAATATTTCTTACAGTAAACTGCTATAAAAACTGAATATATTTCTTAGCTTAGTCCCATTGGTTATATTCTGATTCGATATTTTCCGGCCTCCTATTTCGAATATCAATCATCCATGATTTTATAAAATTGATGATACCATCTTTTTTATTCTGATATTTCTCCCAATCATATTTTATTGACTTAAACGAAAAGATGATATTGCTGAGTCCAAAATCCGGATCTTGCACATTCTTTTTATATTTCGCATAATTATAGTGGTCAGCAAAGATATAAACAGTATCTGCACAATTATATTTTTGCGTCAATATTTTTTGCCATCTGCATATATCTGAATCAGATATTTCTAAATCCAGACCTTCCTTTTCGAATCGGTGTATTCTAACGTATCCATAATTCAAGGAACCTTTGAAACAGATATTGGCTTCCGGTGTGGATAAAACCGTTTCCACGATATTCATTTTCCCATCCTCTATCAGCGTCTCAATTAAGAGCAAGTTCATATAGTCACTCATGCCGGAGTCATCACCTGTAAATATAAAACTTTTCCCTAATACGTTAAAAGTGATATTAAAAAAAATATAATTACTATTAGTCTAATGTTATTTTTTTTGGTTCCCATAATTTAATTATATTTTTTAATGTGTAAGGAAGTGCTTTAACCAGATGCCCAGCTATTGTTTTCATCGTTGCGTAGTTGACACACTTCATATTACAGTTACTATATGAGTATAGATGATATTATGTTTTTTGGGGAAGTGTCCGCGATTTTTTACGCGCAATTGTTCTATTATACCACTCCTCTGCATTCTCAAGTCTTTTCTTTTTTACCTTTGACATCCATCCATTTATAAAATCAATAATATCTTCTTTTTTGTCTGATTGCCTACTCCAATCGTATTGTATTGGATTAAATGAGAAACCAATCATACTTTGGCCGAAATTAGGAACATATTCACCTTTTTTATAATTTTCGTATTGAGGCTGCGCAACAAAATCCATTCGATTATCCTCTATCAAAGTCTCGATTAACAGTAGATTCATATAATCACATAGCCCGACTTCATCTGTGGTTAATATGATGCACTTACCCAATAACTCCATATTTGTGAAGATAAAGAATACAATTCCGATTAGTCTCAAAGTTCTTTTTTTACGTTCCATGATTTAGTTAAATTTTTTAGTGTATTAGGATATGCCTTTATAGGGTTGGTCTACGTGGACTATGCCCCGGTTGTCATCGCGCACCATGTTGCCGTTGGCGTCGTAGCCGTCCTCGTCATAGTTGTCGGTTCCGCCATCGTTTTTAAACGGCGGCATTGCTAAAGAAGACCACTTTGGTATAGGATAATTATGTTTGTTATTTAAGTAATACATTTTACTTGTACTTAATTAGACATAGAAATCTAATGTTCAATATATGCGATTTTTACAGGAAGATATTTGGCCCCTTCTTTTTTCACAAATATATCATATTCACCAGATGACTTCTGATTATAACGGTTTTTCCAAAGTAAATTCATATAGTATATATTGCATGGGAATTTTTTTAGTTCAAGTATCAATCTATTACTGTTAATTTGTTCGTCGGGATATTTGTTGAGATATAATTTTATCCCTGAAGGTAATGTTATTGCCTCTGACCTGTCATATATACCGGTGTAATATGTTATATAGTACTGCTTTAAAGCTGATAATAATGTAAGATTGCCCCAACCCGGTATATTTGAGTTCAGCACAGTATCGGAAGTCAGTATCGCTTTTGACGAATCTATAACTGTCTGAGGATTACTTATAATCGTACTTTCGTTATTAAATTGTCTGAACCAACTCCCGTTTTCATAGAAGCGGTCAAGCTCTTCCTCCCAATTTTCAGGACAGGATATCGTGTCAACATTTATTGATGCGACACGCTTTTTTTCTTCTTTCCTCAATGGGACACACAATTCCCGTTCGTGCCATTTTATATCATTCAATTGTACTGAAGACAGATATTTGTATGATATCGGAGTAAACCGCTTGTCTTGACGTTTTACAAATAGGTCCAGTTCTTTCACTGGAATATCATCTGCTGTTTTTATATAGCAAACGAAATTGATATAATAAATACTTTCAGGAAAACATTTTATAGATATTTTAGCAGTTAACGAATGTTTACTTCGCGGAATGCTATTAACGTACAGTTTAAGGCCCTGCCCGATATTGATAACCGTATCAATGTTATACTCGTCGTTTTCGTAAACCATATCGTGCATTTCAAGTATTTCCCTTACGTTACTGCCTTTGGAATTCATTTTAAAAGATTGAACCTCCGATGTTCCGAATATCTGACATAACAACGTTATTGCACTGTCCGGATTATTTATAAGGCTTTTGGATGTGTTAAGCAGAGCTATCTTATTTGGTTGCACTCCAAACTTTTCAATTTCCTTTATCCAATTGTCCGAATGAATTATAGTGTCCAACGGTATGTTTTGTTCCGACAGAGTGTCCTCCACGAAAACTTCGGTATTTCCGCTATGACTTAAATTTACATGGCCACATCCTACAATAGCCATGATTATCAAAATCCATAATGATTGTCTCATATATTTATTCATTAAATCTTATGCCATTTTTCAAACAATATTCACGAATTACTTCTATTGCATCGCCTATATTTCCAACTATGCGGCCATATGCATCAATTTCAAAGTTTTTTCCTTCTTCTACCTGTTTATTGGGTGTGCTAAATTGTTGTACTCCGTCTTGAGCATCTCCCCAATGGGTATATTCGTGAAGTATAGTTGCTCCCAATAATTGTAAATTGCCCATTGCGTTAATGTTATTCATCTTTTTATTATCTCCATCCGCTTCTAAATTTAAGATTAAATTATAATTAATTTCCAAAGACTCTTCGCCTTTACCGGAGGTAAACTGACCATGCGCACTAATCTTATTTGTTATTATGATTTCGGGCCCTTTGCCGAATGTAAGTTCTTCTTTTAGCTGCTCATAAGTTCGCTCTCCGTTTTTCATTAATGCATTTGCAATACGTTTGTTATCAGCAATCTTTGGCATTTCGTATTTAAGATACTGCGTAAAATGAGGATATCGCCTCTGATTTTCAACTGAAAGTATAAATTTACCGGTGGGGTCTATGTATCGTATTGGGTTGCCGGCGCAGTAGGCGTATGGCGATAGCCACGGGTAGTCGCCGGAGAGATGGTCGGGCTGGAGGAAGCGTGCGGTCTGCGGGTCGTGCCACCGCGCCTCGAAGTCGTACAGGTTCAGGCCGTGACGGGTCTCAAGCTCCTTGCCGCCATATTTGTAGCGGTTCACTTCGGGATGGCTCGACATGGCTGTAGGCATGCCGTATGGATAGTAACGGGTTGATTGTACGGCGGAGGTCGCTCCGGCCTTGACTATATGGCTGATGTTTCCTTGATAGTCGGGTATTCGAGCGTAGTAGTCGGCTCCGTCGTGGTAGCCATATGGAGTGTTCATGCGGGTGAACAGACCGTTTTCCCACTCGCATCCGGCGAAGTATTCGCGGCGTTGTATTGCCGTGCCGCTGCTCAACATCCCTGCGGGCGTAGCTTCGTCATCACCGATGGATGACAAGGGTAGGGCCGTAGTGCTGTAACGGTCCACGGACGCGGGTGTGTACACGACAGCGAGCTTCACGCCTGCCGCGTCGTAAATGTAGTCGAGGCGGTCGCCGGAGGAGAAGGCTATTGTCAGGGGCAGATTGAGCACATTGTAGTCGATGTGGACTATGCCCCGGTTGTCATCGCGCACCATGTTGCCGTTGGCGTCGTAGCCGTACTCGTAGTCGTTGTCGGCTCCGTCATGAAAGTCGAGGGAGGCTTCGAGGAGCACCTCGTCGGCGCTGTCGGTGACTTTTTGTAGCCGATTTCCGTCGTAACTGAGCGACAAGTCGTCTATCGTGCCGAACTCGTCGGGCGGATAGCCCGTCAGCATTGTCCTGCCGGTCCGTGTGATGCTTGTTATATTTGAGTTCATATCGTAACTGTAAGTAGCCGACTTTGTCTTGATATCTGATAACGAAACTCCCTCTTGTCCGATAGCCGATACAAGGCGGTCGGCGCCGTCGTAGCCGAAATCCATCACGGAAGGCATACCGGATGTAACAGGCGATACGGAAATGGACGAGATGTTGCCATTATAGCACGGCGTAGTGCCGTCATGGTACCTGAACGTCTGCACGGCCAGTGAATTGCCTGCGCTTTTGATGGCGCCCGAGGTGGTGTAGGTGAAGTTGACCGGCATGCCGGCATAATCGGTTTTTGCCACAAGTCCGGCGTCATCGTACTGCCACGACATCACCGTCAGCGAGGGATTGCAGTTGAACGTGAATGTGGTCGAGGAGGGCCGTCCCGCTTTGTCGTAGCTGAAATTATGGCGTCCTGTCGCATTATTGCCGTCGCCGACTACCGACACTACATCGACTATAGGCTCATCACCGAATATATAGGTCGTGTTGATTATGGCCGACCGGGTGTCGTGAAGTCCTGACATGTTGGTTCGGGTAAGCTTGTCGTTTGCATCATAGCTGTAGATGGCGGCCGTGTATTGCCGCGAGGGAGTATCGGCCGACAGAACCCGGTTGAGCGTGCCTGTCAGCAGGCCCTTGCCGCCGGAGTAGCTCGCGCTGCCGCGCGCTGCTGAAAAAGCCGGCAGCGTTGTGTGGGTGTAGTTGTCGTAATAGTTTACCGTAAGCGGCTCGACTGCTGAAAGTGCCGCTGCGGTAAAACTGTAACCGAGCCCCTCTATGCCCGAGGCTCCCCCAGTATAGGTAGCTGTCATGGCCGGCACCACCGACGGAGATACCGAGCACAATCCGGTCATGACAGGGCGCGATGCTCCGTCATAGAGCATGAACATGAAGCGGCCCTGTGAGCGCAGGTTGCCGTCCTGCATGAATGCCGTCCGACCGTAGGGGTCGTAGGCATAAGTCACCGGCTCGCATCCGGGCACCCGTTTGTAGACCATGCGCAGACACTTGTCATAACGGTATACAAATGCATAGTCTTTCAGCACGGGGTCGCTGTCGATGACACGAGTCGTGCCCGCAGCCGAGAACCGGGCCGATCCTTCGGGCTGAAGCACAACCAGAGGATTGCCCCAGCCGTCGTTGATATAATAGGTGTCTAAGTTTCCCGATGACATCACCGTGCGGCGCAGAACGGTATTGCCCCGCCAGTCGGTGAATGTGAGCGTGATGTGGCCGTCAGCGTCGGTAGCGCGTACCACATCAAGCGCACCGGCGGGATAAAGCCCTTCGAGAGTCACGGAGGTCCGGGAGGCATTGACCCGGTAGCGGCGGCAGTCGAGCGGAGCCGAGGCGGTATTGCATATGTATTCGGTACGTACGGGATGGCTCTCGTAGGCCGCGCCGGGAGTGATGACGGCAAGTTGCCGTGCTTCG
This sequence comes from Heminiphilus faecis, assembly GCF_008728965.1. Taxonomy (GTDB): domain Bacteria; phylum Bacteroidota; class Bacteroidia; order Bacteroidales; family Muribaculaceae; genus Muribaculum; species Muribaculum faecis. The sequence goes on from NZ_VSMC01000004.1 coordinate 110,347, forward strand.
CGGGTACAGTCGTAGGTGATTGAGGTGAAAGGCCGGATATCGCCGTAGGCTGACACCGCTGCCGATGATACGTCGCTGTCGCTGATGTAGCCGGCCGAAGCATCTGTTATAGGGCGGTACTGCGTTGTCGGACGGTCAAGAGCGTCATAGAGGGTGGCGGAGTGCAGATGCTGTCCCGAAGAGGAAGCGCCGTGGGCTATGTCGCGTATGGCCATGCCGAATCCGTCATAGATGCGTGAGGAGGTTATTGTACCGCCGCTGCCGCCTTTATTAACCGTGATCTTATTGATGCCGTCGACTCCATATATATTATATGTATAGCTGTTAAGCAGCAGTCCGGAACTGTTTTTCTCCGAGGCAAGACGCCCTGCGGTGTAGCTGAAGTCGCGTTTGCTGCCTGTGGGATACTTTATCTGAGTTACGCCGACGAGCGGTATGTGGGTATACTCCGTCTTGATGCTATGCGACCGTACTGACTTGGAGATCAGGCAGTCACCATCGTAGCCCCAAGTGTAATCCATCGTTACGCCGTCGGGCATTATGAGTGAGGACGGGTGCCCGTAGCTGCTGTAAGACGTAGTTGTGCTGCGTTCTATTATGTCGTCGGGCGATGTGCGCAGTACGGCTACTGACTGCCGGAAGTATCTCCGTAAACCGGTGTTGAACGTTTTGTAGTGATACAGTCGCTCGATCGAGTCGCCTTCGGCATTAATCCACTTGTCAGCGACCGGCAAGCGCTTTAAGCCTCGGTTGCGGGCTTCGGTATAGGTGGGTGTGTGGACCTGCTCCGAGTCGCAGCGGTGGAGCGCCATTGTCTCGCCGATACAGCTGACGCTTACCGACAGCGGTCGCCAGCTACCGGGTGGTGTAATTATAGTGTCACATGGAAAGCCCGGGTGTGTCAGGCTTCTGACTCCATCGAGGTCGAGTTCGTAGGCTAATGGGTGGATTGGAATCAACATAGTATCACGTATCAATGGCTTTCGTGCAGCCTGATGGATAATCCGCTTGATGGTCTGGCGGGTATTGCCGTCGGAGAAGTACCGCGTTGTTATGACCGAGTCGCAGAGCATCCTTGATGTAGCCACCGAGATGTTGAAGTAGTTCAGGTCGTCAAGTGACTTTATATTGTGGCCGGTCTGCATATATATGTTCTCTGTCTTGAATACCAGACTCTCATAATGAAGCCCGGTGACAATATCCTTCTTATTGTACGGCGAATAATGATATTCGGCGGTCTCGTGAGGTGTGTAGCCGCCGTTGCGCCATATGTAATCGGTGCGCCGCCGCAGTACAGGGCCTTCGCCTATGTACTCTTTGAAATACATGTTGACACTTTTGGGGGAGAAAAGACGCGAGTTTCGCTCATAGTCGGCCGAGGTGCCGTTGTTCGGTATCCCGTCGCCTCCGAGATAACGCGACCAGCCGCTCTCCAATGCCGAGCCGCCTATGCCTTTGCCGTCGCGGGTGAGCTGATGCAGGCAATGTGTCGGGTCAAACTCGTATAGCGTTTTTATAGGTCGGTCGATACCGGTGCCCGATATGCTTTCAGTGACTTTACGATAATAGATAACCGTATTTTCGATGGGGAAGCCGGGCAGACGCGACGATGCGGTCATTGTGGCGCTTACGGTATGTGATTTATCTCGTGCAAGACCGCCTCCCGCCGAGTATTTGTCAAGACCGGCAAGGGCGATATATGCCGACAGACTTATATTGGACAACTCGGCCGAAGGTACAGGGTCTTCGTATGCAAATTCGCGTATACGTTTACGGCCGGTTGTGCGATCCTCTACAGTGATACGTTTTATGCGCATGCCTATTTTTAGCTCTTTCAATGAAGACGCAGCGTCGGCGGGTCGCGATGATTGCTCGTATTCAAAGGTAGTGACGGCACCTGCTGCGTCTTCCACGGTATGCAATGACATTCCGCGCACACCCTCGAAACTGTAGCCTCTAACCGATGACGGCCTGCCGTCATGGTCGAGCACACCGTCATCGCCGTATCCGGTTTTGTTATTTGCAAATCCGAAAGCGTCACTGCGCCCTTTATTGCCGATGCCGCTGTAATAGGTAAACTTGCGGGAATCGATTGTCACGCCGTCGACTTCTATCTTTACTCCGTCAAGGCGTCGGCGGTCGTCGCTGAATTTAGATGTGTTTTCAAATGTCACTTTACGCACGGTTTTGCCACTGTGATTTTTCATGGTAAAACCCCATTGAGAGTTTGATGTCGTGAAGTCGACAGTCGCTGTGCGTGACGTGATTTTCAGCGGACGTTTGCGGTCGATGAACTTTGAACGCGCCGATGAACCGATACTCGGAGGTCCTGAAGGCACGAAACCGCTGCCGGTGACACGGTTGTTCCAACAGTAGGCCGTGGTGTAAAGGTTACGGTCGTGTACGCGCGTCCATGACTCTATGTCGGAATACGTTATGTCGATACTCTCCGTATTTTCCGTATCGGAGATTTTGGTTAGCAGCCAAGCCGATGTAGCCGTATAATTAGGACTGTAGTAGGGTATCGGTACCGGGTTCGGTCTATATGTGTATTCGACGGTCTCCGTGGCCGCAAAAGTATAAACGATACCTTCCGGTGTGGTGATGGTGAAACTGTCTATGGCTTTTCTGTCGGAAGCGTTGTAGTTGACACTGATATTCAGGTCGGTTTCAGGCAGCTGGTATAATGTACCATTGTTTATTATGAAACTTCCCGAACGTCCCGGTATATTGTAGCGGTAACGGTCGCAGTTGGCTTCGGCGCGCATTTCCATCAGGTCCAGCAAATAAGTGAGTGTAAAATTACCGCGGCTAAGACTGAACTTCGCCGTAGAACTTTCGTCGGGCATCGAGTGGACGGACCGAGATATAGCGCCGAGACCTTCAAGTGACCAGCCAAGCCCGATATGCCCTTCGATGTCCTCGACTTTTATGCCCCCTGTGTGGTAGGAGAGTGACAGAGACATGTCGAGTGTTCCGGATTTCCATTCGGCCAACGGCACTTTGACCTGCGCCGTACCGGTCGAGTATGATACAGGAAAGTCTGTGTACCGGCTGAACGATGCCATTTCGGGCGATGGTTCCACAATACGGTCCTGAAGTGTACGAGGCACTTCATAGACACCACCGTCTGAAGTAGACGCATTGGCGGCATGTGTGACGGCATCAGGGTCCGGGGCCTGCGGCTTGGCTGTGGCCGGGGCCGTGATAATGGCCAGAGAGAGGAGGCGTGGTAACATGGCTTTTCTATCTAAGGATGAATTTCTTGTTAGTGCGCTGATGTCCGGCGGTGATTGTTATGATGTACTCGCCGGGAGGCAGGCCGGAGCAGTCAAAAACGTGGTTTGCCGCCATGTCTGAACGCGCGTTTACGCTTCTGCGCAAGGCAAAAACTCTTCCGTAAAGGTCACATAGCATAATCGCTACATCGCATTCTCGTGCCACGGTTACAGTAACATCTACATTTTTGTCGGTCTGATTTACGGTAATATGTCTGAAAAGATCATATGCCTTATTGCTTGCAGTGCCGTTGTCATTTTGACCGCCAGCCGACCTTGATGCCGAGGATTTCGAGTCGGGTTGAAAAGAAGGCGCTGACATCAGGCATAGCGAGACGGGGGATATGGCTTTTTCACCTATTGTATCATGTGTCACCGATGCTGTTGCGAGAGGAAATACACTTCCGGGAGATATCCATGAATACCTTGTTACAGTGCGTTTTGTGACAAGGCTGTCGTTGTCGGCATGTGTTCTGTCAGTCGCCACATTGTAATGAAGTATGGTGCGGTGGAGAACAACGTCGGCAATTGTATCGCCCATATGCATGACAAGGGTGCCACGGCCTACGGCTCCGGCAATACACCGGCCGTAGCCGTATAAACTGTCACAGGAAAAGGCTCTGCCGCTTACTCCGAACTGACGGCTTATGGTTGAGCCTGAAAGCGTGTGTTCTATCGCTCCATGATAATTTATTCTTGTAAACCGGGATTCCGAGCAGGTTATAAAAACAGTATCGCCCGAAATATGGAAATCATGCCTCACTCCGGGCAGAATAGCCGAAATGACGGTATCTCCCCAATTTTTTAAACGTACGGTTATTTCTTTGCCGGAATATGCCGCGCCTGAAAAATCCCATAATTCGGCACATTCGTCGAACTCGGGTGCTTCAATTGCCTGCATGTTGACACAACTGTTATTCTCGGGCCATGTCACGATACTTGCGTTCTTTATCGGGACTGAAGCTGACACTGTCGCCACCACAGCGGCTAATGAGAAAGAGAGATGCTTTTTCATGGGAAAATGTGATAAACAAAAACCGACCTGTGGCAAATATATTAAAGATGTTGTAGAAATGCAAATATTTTCAGTAAAATTGTAAGCACATAGATGCGCTTTTGTGAAAAAAAGAGTATATCGCAATGTGTTGTTTGGGATGGTGACAGTGTGGCGTTATGATGTCATATCGTCCTTAATCGTGGCTAAATGCCATATTTTAGGGTGGTGTTGCGCGTAATTGTCACTGTGGTTGATATTTTTAAAGAACAAAAATTAATAATAGTTGATATTTATATCAAAATGTATAACTTTGCAATCGGAAATTAATGTTTCACAAAATCGCACGCCGATGGAAAGTATAAGATTCACTAAAATGCACGGCATCAGCAATGATTACATATATATTAGCTGTATGGATCATGAACCTGAACGCCTTAGTGAACTGTCGGTGGAAATGAGCGACCGACACACGGGAGTGGGGGGCGACGGCATAATTCTGATATGCCCTTCCGATAAAGCCGATTTTAAAATGCGTGTTTTCAATGCCGACGGCTCGGAAGCCAAAATGTGTGGCAACGGCAGCCGTTGTGTGGGCAAATATGTCTATGATAACGGCCTGATCGATAAAAAGGCTATAACTCTTGAAACACTTTCCGGTATTAAAATTCTGAATCTGCACTTAGGTTGCAACGGCAAGGTTGACAAAGTTACTGTCGACATGGGTGTGCCAGAGCTAAATACTGCCGATGTACCCGTTACGTGCGATGCATTGCATATGATTGATGCTCCTATAGCTACATCCGCAGGGACTGTACATATTACTGCCGTGTCGATGGGAAATCCTCACGGCATTGTTTTTGTCGATGATTTGAGACAAGTTGATGTACATGGCTTGGGACGCGAGCTTGAATTGCATGATATGTGGCCTGACCGTGCGAATATCGAGTTTGCGCAGGTTCTGTCGCCTGACGGAATAGCCATGAGGGTATGGGAGCGAGGCAGCGGTGAGACTATGGCCTGCGGTACAGGTGCCTGTGCGGTAGCGGTGGCTGCTGCGGTGACATCACGGGCCGGTCGTCGTGTTACTATACACCTGCTTGGCGGCGATCTTGATATTGAATGGAGTCACTGTGACGGTCATGTATATATGACGGGAGGGGCGACCAAGGTGTTTGAAGGTGTGTATGATAGGGTAAGTTAACGGTAGGACAATGATAAAGGTAAACGATAATTTCTGCAGACTTTCGGCAAACTATCTGTTTTCAGAAGTAGCGAGGCGCATTGATGAATTTCGTCGGCAAAATCCCGGGACTGAGATCATAAGGATGGATATCGGCGATGTGACCTCGCCTGTCTGTTCGGCGGCTGTGCGAGCTATGCGGCAGGCTGCCGATGACCAGTCGCGTACCGATACGTTTCACGGTTATGGGCCGGAGCAAGGTTATGAATTCTTGCGAGCCAAGATAGCCGAGTATGATTACAAAGTCAGAGGTGTCGATATTGCGGTTGATGATATATTTATAAGCGACGGCGCCAAAAGCGATATAGGAAATATCGGAGATATATTGTCGTGCGGATGTAAGATTGCGGTGACAGATCCGGTGTATCCCGTATATGTCGACACAAATGTCATGGCCGGACGTGCGGGGAGATATGACGGTAAGCGCTGGAGCAACATCGAGTACCTGCCGTGTACTGCCGAAAATGGTTTTATACCTCCTATGCCTTCAGGCAATCCTGATGTGATATATTTGTGTTATCCAAATAATCCGACCGGAACAGTTCTTAACCGCGAGATATTGGCGCAATGGGTTGATTATGCCCGACATCATAATGCGCTCATACTTTTCGACTCCGCTTACGAGGCTTATATCCGGCATGACGATATACCTCACAGCATATATGAGATACCCGGGGCTAAGGATGTGGCCATAGAGTTTCGCAGTTATTCCAAAACGGCCGGATTCACAGGTCTTCGGTGTGGCTATACTGTGGTGCCCCGACAATTGCATGGGGTTGGCGATGACGGTCATGCTGTGTCGCTTAACGCGTTGTGGAAGCGTCGTCAATGTACTAAATTTAATGGCGCAAGCTATATAGTGCAGCGTGCTGCCGAGGCTTTGTACACTGTCGAGGGGCGTCGTGAGATAAATGAAACGATTGACTGCTATATGCGCAATGCCGCTGTGTTACTTGACGGAGTGCGTGCCGCCGGGCTTGATGTATATGGAGGAGAGGATGCGCCTTATATATGGATAAAAACCCCTGACGGAATATCGTCATGGGAGTTTTTCGACATATTGCTTAAAGAATGTAACGTGACCGGAACTCCGGGTTCGGGGTTCGGACCTGCCGGCGAGGGGTATTTTCGTCTTACAGCTTTTGGTCGTTATGAAGATACGATAAAAGCTGTTGAGCGTTTGAAACGATTTAATGTGAAATAATCACTGTTATATATAATTTATTATGTCAAAGTTGAGATTTAAAGTTGTGGAAGAGGCTTTTGACCGAAAAGCAATGCCTGTTGAAATTCCGGCCGAACGTCCGGAGCAATATTACGGCAAGTATGTGTTCAATCGTCAGAAGATGTTTGAATATCTTCCCAAGAACACCTATGATGCGCTTGTCGATGCTATCGACAATAAAAAGGCCCTTTCTCGTGAAGTGGCCGACAGTGTGGCTGCGGGCATGAAGCAGTGGGCTATCGACAACGGTGCACGTCATTATACACATTGGTTTCATCCGCTTACTGACGGAACTGCCGAAAAGCATGACGCTTTTATCGAACATGACGGCAAAGGTGGTGTGGTAGAGCAGTTTGCCGGAAAATTGCTTGTACAGCAGGAGCCCGATGCCTCGAGTTTCCCAAATGGAGGTATACGCAATACCTTTGAGGCACGCGGCTATTCTGCGTGGGACATATCGTCGCCGGCTTTTATAATGGACAAGACCCTATGTATACCTACTATATTTATCTCATATACCGGAGAATCGCTTGATTACAAGACTCCGCTTCTTCGCGCATTGAACAGTGTCGACAAGGCTGCTACGGCTGTAGCACAATATTTTGACCCCGAAGTGAAGCATGTCAATTCGTATCTTGGATGGGAGCAGGAGTATTTTCTTGTAGACGAGGCCCTTTATTCGGCCCGTCCCGACTTGGTTATGACAGGACGTACTCTTATGGGACACGAAAGCGCAAAAAACCAGCAGCTTGAAGACCATTATTTCGGCGCCATACCTTCACGTGTCGAAGCGTTTATGCTTGACCTCGAAATAGAATGTCATAAGCTCGGCATACCTGCCAAGACCCGTCATAATGAGGTCGCTCCCAATCAGTTTGAGCTGGCCCCCATATATGAAGAAACCAATCTTGCAAATGACCATAACCTGTTGCTGATGTCGCTTATGGCAGAAGTGGCGCGTCGTCATAATTTCCGCGTGCTGCTTCATGAAAAACCGTTCTCTGGTATTAATGGCTCGGGTAAGCACAACAACTGGAGTCTCGGCACTGACAAGGGTGTGCTGCTGTTCGCTCCGGGCAAGACGCCCATGGCCAACCTGCAGTTCATAACTTTTGTGGCCAATGTTATGGCTGCTGTATACCGCCATAACGGAGTGCTTAAGGCTTCCATCCAATCGGCTACAAATGCACATCGTCTTGGTGCCAATGAAGCTCCTCCGGCAATTATTTCTATATTTGTAGGAAGCCAGCTTGCTGAAATACTCGAACGCCTTGAAAACAGCGATAGCGATGAGTTGATAAGCCTTGCCGGGAAAAAGGAAATGAAACTCGACCTTGACCAGATACCTGAAATTGTCGTAGATAACACAGACCGTAACCGTACTTCGCCGTTTGCCTTCACCGGTAACCGGTTTGAATTCCGTGCCGTAGGTTCATCAGCCAACTGTGCGTCGGCCATGATAGCCCTGAATGCCGCAGTAGCTGAACAGTTGTACGACTTCAAAAAGAAGATTGACGCGCGTCTTGAACGCGGTGAGGAGCTGAATCATGCTTTGTTGAGTGAGATAAAGGAGATTATAAAATATTCCAAGGCCATACACTTCGACGGTAACGGCTATAGCGACGAATGGAAAGAAGAAGCTGCTCGTCGCGGTCTTGACTGTGAGACTTCGGTGCCTAAGATTTTTGACGCATATCTAAGCAAGTCATCAGTCGATATGTTTACTTCTACCGGAGTATTTTCGGAAGTCGAGCTTAAGGCGCGCAATGAGGTGAAGTGGGATATGTATACCAAGAAGATCCAGATTGAGGCTCGTGTGCTCGGAGACCTTGCCGTGAATCATGTGATACCTGTTGCGATACGTTATCAGTCGGTGCTCACTGACAATGTATTCAAACTTAAATCTCTCTTCCCCAACGAAAAGGGTGATAAACTTGCACAGCTTGACCTTGATACGATAGAGCGCATGTCAACACACATGGCCATAATAATGGAAGAGGTGAAGAAGATGGTGAATGCCCGTAAGGCAGCCAATCGCATTGAAGATGAGCGTGAAAAAGCTATTGCGTACCACGACAACGTCGTTCCGTGCATGGATGTCATACGTTATCATATCGACAAGCTCGAACTTATGGTAGATGACGAGATGTGGCCTCTACCTAAATACCGCGAGCTTCTGTTTATACGCTGATCTGACAATAAGCGATCTTTTAAGGCGTGTGCCGTCATTGTCATAACGGGCACTGCGGCACGCGCCGTTTTTTATTTTTAAGATGGAACAGTTGAAACACGAGTGCGGTGTGGCCATGGTGCGCCTTTTGAAACCGCTGGAGTATTACAAACGAAAATACGGCACTTGTCTTTATGGCCTTAACAAGTTGTATCTGCTTATGGAGAAGCAGCACAATCGAGGACAAGAGGGTGCGGGAGTAGGGGTGATAAAGATGAATTCCAGTCCGGGACATGAATATGTGTTTCGCGAACGCGCTCTTGGTCCGAATGCCATACAGGACATATTTTCTACGATAAACAGGCAGATTGAACGTGATGCTATTGCCGACAAGCCCATTGAACTTATCGATGCTTGTACGCCTTTTATCGGAGAAGTATATATGGGACATTTGCGTTACTCTACTACCGGGCGCAGCGGAATAAATTATGTGCATCCGTTTCTTCGGCGAAACAACTGGTGTTCGCGTTCGCTCATGTTGTGTGGAAATTTTAACATGACCAATGTTGACGATATATTTCGGTCGGTGGTTGAGAAAGGACAGCATCCGCGCATCTATTCCGATACTGTTATAATACTTGAACAGCTCGGTTACGCACTGGATAAGGAGAACAGCAGGTTGTACCACAAATATACCGAGGAAGGACTTGACGGCATTGCACGCGCCGGAGCTATAGAAGATCACCTTGACCTTGTTCCTGTATTACAGTCGACCGCTCCGGGCTGGGACGGTGGCTATGTCATATGTGGAGCGGTTGGTTCAGGCGACATGTGGGCTCTTAGAGATCCACACGGCATAAGACCGGCTTTTTACTATTACGATGATGAGATTGTCGTTGTGGCGTCGGAGCGACCGGTAATACAGACGGTACTTAATGTGAGCCGCAGTGATGTCAGGGAACTTATGCCCGGAAGTGCCGTTATTGTAAGCAAAAGCGGCAATGTGTGGGTAGGTGACGTGCTCGGAGAGAAAGAGAACAGGCGATGCTCGTTTGAACGCATATATTTCTCAAGGGGCAGTGACGCTGACATATATAAGGAGCGTAAGGCTCTCGGACGCAACCTTGTAGACAAGATACTATGTGTTGTTGACTATGATTTGAAGCATGCGGTGTTTTCATTTATTCCCAATACGGCCGAAGTTGCTTTTATCGGAATGATAGAGGGGCTCGAAAAGTATCTTGACGTATCAAAAGCCACGCATATTGAGGAGCTGTCGGTAGAGGGGGCTTTGACCCATGATGTCCTTATGGAGATCATGAGCCGTAAATTGCGCATAGAAAAAGTTGCTATTAAAGATATCAAGCTACGCACATTTATAGCCGAGGGCGAATCGCGTAACGATCTTGCCGCGCATGTTTATGATGTGACTTACGGTATTGTCGAAAATGGCCGTGATACTCTTGTGGTTATAGATGATTCGATTGTCAGGGGTACTACACTGCGGCAGTCTATCATACGTATGCTTGACCGTCTGCATCCTAAGAAGATAGTTGTCGTCAGCTCTTCACCGCAGGTGCGTTATCCTGATTATTATGGTATCGACATGTCTCGAATGGGTGAGTTCTGTGCATTTAGAGCGGCGGTGTCGTTGCTGAAAAAGCGAGGCATGGAACATGTGCTTGAACAGGTATATGAAGATTGTCTGATGATGGAAAAAATGCCTGATGATGAACTGCGTAATTGCGTCAAGGCTATATACGCTCCGTTTACCGATGAAGAGATATCAGAAGAGATAGCGCGTATGCTTACTCCGGTAGACACACAGGCCGATGTCTGCATAATATATCAATCGCTCGAAGGACTTAGCAAAGCTGTACCGGATTGTCCGGGAGACTGGTATTTTTCCGGCGATTATCCTACACCCGGCGGCACCCGGCTTGTTAATCGGGCGTTTGTCAATTATTATGAAGGTAACATGGATAAACGATAAAAGTTTTTAATGAATTTATTACATGTTATTGAATTATATTTATTATTTTCGCACAGATTTAATAACCAATCAAAAATCATTATAAAATGAACGAAACAAACAATTGTCCGCAGTCTGACAACGTGTTTACTGCAGGACCCTCCGGCAAAAGCCGTGGTGTAGCCGCTTTGCTCGCTATTTTTATCGGTTCACTTGGCATACAGTACTTTTATCTCGGAAAGAATACTGCCGGTATTATCGCTATAATTGTAAGTCTTGTGACTTGTGGCCTTTTCGGAATTATATGGCTGATACAGGGTATACTTATGTTCACAATGTCGCAGGCCGATTTTGAGCGTAAATACGTATACAGCACATCATCTTTCCCGTTGTTCTGATAGACTGTTCGATTAATTCGATTCATAGGTCCCGGCCCTGTACTTCTCGGTCGGGATTTTTTGTAACAGACCATGTCGGCTTGTATGAATAAAAAACGTATTTTAGTCGTTGAAGACGAAGAAACCCTTTGCGAAGTCCTGCGCTTTAATCTCGAAGAGGAGGGCTATGAGGTGGATGTGGCTTGTAGTGCGGAAGAGGCGCTTGCTATGGAGCTTGAGAGCTACTCGCTTGTATTGCTTGACATAATGATGGGAGAACTTAGCGGAACGGGGCTTGCGCGTATTATGAAGTCAAAGCCTTCCACTGCTGAAGTGCCGATTATATTTTGTACAGCCAAGGACTCGGAAGATGACGTGATAAAAGGTCTTGAACTCGGTGCTGACGATTATATAACCAAGCCTTACTCCATACGCACATTGCTTGCTCGTGTGGCGGCTGTTCTGCGTCGTAGCAGTAAGACCGACAAGGCACCAAGTGCCGATATGCTTTGTTATAAGACTTTGGCGTTGGATATCGGACGTAAAAAGTGCATGGTGGATGGCTGTGAGGTCAAGCTCCCTCGCAAGGAGTTTGAGATATTGGCCACACTTTTGAGCCGACAGGGACGTGTTTTTTCACGTGAGGAACTTATACGCAAGATATGGCCCGAAGAGGTCGTTGTACTTGACCGTGTTGTTGATGTGAATATAACACGTCTGCGCCAGAAATTGGGAGTATATGGCAAGAATATAGTTACACGTTCTGGATATGGTTATGGCTTCATGGAATAAACTTAACTATTCGCAGCGGCTTTTTTTATGGCTACTTGGTTATTCGTTACTGCTTGTAGGCTGCTTTATAGTGTTTCAATACAACAGAGAGAAGGCCTTTAAAGCCGAAGAATTGAATGCACGCTTGCAGTTGGTAAATGCCCGACTGCTTGATGAATTATCATGTAAAGGGGGCAATGTGGACTCTCTGCGTTATGAAGAATTTCCGTTTGATTACCTTCGGGTAAGTATTATTGATTTTAACGGAAATGTAGTCTTTGATAATACTCTTGACACACTTCCACGTTACAGCCATCTTAACCGTGAGGAGATAGCTGAAGCGTTGAATGACGGAACTGGTTATACGTTGCGCCGCCATAGCGAAAGCTCCGATAACTATTATTTTTATTCGGCACGTAAAGGCAACGGAGTTATAGTACGTTCGGCAATACCATATTCGGTATCGTTGCATGAACTGCTTAGCGCCGACTATGGATTTCTTTGGTTCATGGCTTTTGTAACACTGCTGATGTGTACCATAGGATATGTGGTAACCCGCAAACTTGGTCATAATATACAGCGGCTCAGTCGTTTCGCGGAAAAAGCGGAGCGTGGCGACCGCATATATGATACCGAACCTTTTCCTCATGATGAACTCGGTGACATATCCAATCATATAGTCCGGCTTTATGCACGCCTGCAGAAAGCTATGGCTGATATAGCACGTGAGCATAAGGCGGCGATATATGAAGAGCGCGAGAAGATACGTATAAAGAAGCAGCTTACCAACAATATAAATCATGAACTCAAAACTCCTGTGGCTTCCATTGTGGTGTGCCTCGAAACTATAATATCACGTCCTGATATGTCGTGTGGCAAGCGCGATGAGTTTATTTCACGGTGTTACAGCAACGCATTGCGGCTTCGTAAGCTGCTCGACGATGTATCCATTGTTACCCGTATGGACGATGGCGGAGCTACTGTCCTTAAAGAGAATATAGACCTGTGTGCCGTTATAAGTGAGACGTTGCGTGATTTTGAGATCCGAGCTGCCGATGCAGGTGTGCACATAAACATTCATCGGCCTGAAACGGTCATGATGACCGGCAATGCAGGACTGCTCTTGTCTGTATTCCATAACCTGCTTGACAACGCATTTGCTTACTCGGGTTGTTCGACGGTTGACATAAATGTCGATAACAGTGATGAAGATTATGTCACAGTGTCGTTTAGTGATGATGGTTGCGGTATACCGCAGGAGCATATTCCTCACATATTTGAACGCTTTTATCGTGTGGATAAAGGCCGGTCCCGTAAAGCGGGAGGAACCGGCCTCGGTCTTGCCATTGTCAAAAATGCCGTGGCAATGCACGGTGGCATTGTTTCAGTTGAAAATCGTATACCTGACGGACTGGAATTCGTTTTTACTCTTCGTAAATCATGAGGCTACGCATTATGTACGCGCCGCCTTTTTGTACGATAGCCCGTGTTTAGTAACTTGGCATAGGCCCGCAGATATTTTCGTAAGCCCGATACGAGTTCCTGAGTTTCCTGAAGCATATTGAGATATACATACATGACGGTCATTGACGACGTATCGCCATCATGGAGGTGGTCATATAGACGGTGGTATATCTCGGCTATCTGATCTTTTATATCATCGCAGCGGCTACGCAATATCGGCACCATATCGGTGTCTGATATATCAAGGGTTGATGTCGTATCGTTGAATAGCTCTGTTGTCTGCGCTACAATTGACTCATAGTCTTTGGCATATTGTGCCGGCAGTGGTAGGAAGTTGTTCTCTACATGCTCTTTACACATCTCGTTGATACGGCGCAGGTTATACAGCATTGACATACAGCAGTTGTTGGACAGATGAAACCATGCGTTTTTTTCGAGAGCTTTTTCTTTTGAAAGCTTGCGCAGGCATAAGGTCTCTTTTCTACGTATACTTTTCAGTATATCCTTTTCTTTTTCAAGACTGCGGTCATATCGAGACAGCACACCAGTATTCTCTTTTATAAAGGCCTCGGTTATCGATGTATAGCTTTTTGATACATATATCATGAACTGCTTCTGCTGATCGACAACATATGTTTTGAATAAATCCCATATATCCGTATCCTCCGGCGTATTCAATATGGTCTGAAAGAGGATGTCTTCTTTTTCTTCCGCTTTTTTCTTGCGAAAACGTCGGTTGCTGCGTATTAATATTGCTATGGCTGCGGCTGCTATGACTATTATAGCCCAGTGTCCGCCCAAGTGCATCAGAAACACAAGGATGCCGGCTCCTATGAATGCGGCTCCGGCCGTAATAAACCATCCGCCTATAACCGAAATGACACCGGTTATACGAAATACCGCACTTTCTCGACTCCAAGCTCTGTCGGAAAGCGACGTACCCATTGCCACCATAAAAGTCACGAATGTGGTTGATAATGGTAATTTCAATGATGTACCGAGGGCTATGAGCATTCCTGCGAGCATAAGGTTTACCGATGCTCTTATGAGGTCAAACGCGGCTCCTTGCTCCGTAATAGACTCATCGCTGTCAAAACGTCGATTAAGCCATAACCTGATCTTAAGCGGTGTAACTCTTTTTACCCAGTTGATAAGTGTCAGCGACCACTTTACCAGACGTCGTGCTATACGTGACGAGCCAAACATCTCTTCTCCCGTACCGCGGCTGCTAAGCCCTATTTCCGTTTTTGATACATTGCGGGCTTTTTTTGATGTGGCAAGTGATACGACCATTATTAGACCGGCGCCGATAAGAAAATATATGGGGGTGTTGGCAGGAAGATTCAGCGACCCCATCATGAATGTTTTTGGATCTCCGGCGCCATTGGCTACATAATCCTGATAGGAAGAAAGGCCACTCAACGGCACTCCTATAAAGTTTACCAAGTCATTTCCTGAAAATGCCATTGCCAGAGAGAATGTACCCATCAGCACTATGACTTTAAGAACATTTACCTTCAACGCGTGCAGCAATTGCATAAGCAGGGTGAAAAATACCAGACACGACGTCAGTATGAGCGGAGTATTGTCGTTTATCCAGCCTTTAAGTTCAGGGGTCATAAACGATAGATCCTTGATGCCTTTTATAAGCATAAAATAGATGAGTGCGGTTGATGCCACACCGCCGAATATGCCTATTTTCCATTTTAGGCCTTTACGGTAGTTGAACGAAAAGATTATGCGGGATATAAACTGTACTATCGTTCCGAAAATAAAAGCTATGGCTACCGACAAAAATATACCCAGTATTACAGACAGAGCTTTTTCCGTATTCAGAAGGTCGCTAAGACCGAGTCCTGTGGTGTCGCCGGCCATTTTAAGCAACGCCACTACGAATGTGGCACCCAGAAGTTCAAAGACCATCGACACAGTGGTCGATGTAGGCATACCTAATGTATTGAACACATCAAGCAGTATTATGTCTGTTACAATTACGGCCATGAATATGCACAGAAGGTCGTAAAACGAAAAGTGCTCAGGCCGGAAAATACCGTGTCGGGCTATATCCATCATGCCGTTGCTCATGGCTGCACCAATGAAAATACCTATTGAAGCTATTATGATTATGTGCTTCAACGGAGCGGCTTTGGACCCCATGGCGGAATTCAAGAAGTTCACGGCGTCATTGCTTACTCCCACAGAGAGGTCAAATACCGCCAATAAAAACAGAAATACAATCAGACACAGAAACAAAATCTCCATAATTTTCTTTTTTTGTGCAAAGAAATGCCTATTTTGTTTCAAAAACATTTCAAAAATCTTAACCTTTAATTAATAACCGACTATTTATAAAGTGTGGCCGTAAGCAATGTGATATGCACACAGTAGTTTGTCACATTCAAAATGTTTAAATATCCCACCGATTTAAATTGGGTCAGCGGATTTTCCCGGTGGGTGGTAAGATGTCAAGAGTATAGTGCTATCTTTGCAAAATGAAATCAGACCAACTGCTCAGAGCAATCCTACCCGAAGTCCTTATAGACAACTTCGACATTGAACGATTTGAAAAAAGCGATACGCGCTTTGACATATGGGGCTTGCTGAGAAGAAAGAGCAACTTCGCGAAGACAAGTACAATAAAAACATAATCTCTTACGGATTCGGGGTAGTCCTCAATTCTACTATTCTGAAAATAATAAATAAAAATTGCAATCAGCTTATTGTAAGCTGATTGCAATTGTCGGAAGTATTCCCGTGGGGAGTCGAACCCCAATCGATGGAACCGGAATCCATTATTCTATCCATTGAACTACGGGAACAGATTCTCTTGTTTTCGTGTGCAAAAGTACAAAAGTTTTTGTAGTTTTGCAAATGAAGAATAAACAGAATCACGCCTGATGAATGTTAGAATAGACCCTACTTGGAAGTCGGAACTTGACCAAGAATGGAAGAAGCCTTATTTTGAAGAACTTACAGAATATGTGAGAGGGGAGTACCGCAATCCTGCCGTTACAGTATATCCTCCTGCCGCAAAAATATTTGCGGCATTTGACGAATGCCCGTTCGATAAGGTAAAAGTTGTAATCTT
Organism: Heminiphilus faecis; assembly: GCF_008728965.1. Taxonomy (GTDB): domain Bacteria; phylum Bacteroidota; class Bacteroidia; order Bacteroidales; family Muribaculaceae; genus Muribaculum; species Muribaculum faecis. Next base: position 126,929 of record NZ_VSMC01000004.1, read on the forward strand.
AGGTCAAGATCCTTATCACGGACCCGGACAGGCCAACGGCCTTTGTTTTTCCGTAGGCCCCGGAGTGCAATTACCGCCGTCGTTAGTTAATATATTTAAGGAGGTGCAGGATGATTTCGCACTGCCGGAGGCTCCGACCGACGGCGACTTGTCAAGATGGGCACGTCAGGGTGTGCTGCTGCTTAACTCTACACTCACAGTTGAAGCACATAGGCCTACTTCACATCAGGGTCGCGGATGGGAAACTTTTACCGATGAAGTTATTATGCGGCTTAACAATGACCGTGACAACCTCGTGTTTATACTTTGGGGATCATATGCGATAAAAAAAGGGGCATTTATTGATCGAAACCGTCATTGTGTTATAACATCGCCGCATCCGTCACCATTGTCGGCTTATCGGGGATTTTTCGGCTCACGCCCTTTCAGCAAAGCAAACGATTATCTTATACAACACAATCAGACACCAATTGACTGGAAATGAACGACTCTATAACACTTGACGACCGGTTAGAGACAGCTCGTGCTCTGCGTAAACAGGGCTACAACTGCTCTCAATGTGTATTTATGGCTTTCAATGACGTACACGGACTTTCATCTGACGATGCTTTTCGTATTATAGGTGGTCTTGGCGGAGGAGTGGGAGGCCAACATCATGTATGCGGTACTGTATCGGCTATGTCAACTGTTCTGAGCAGTATATATTATGATACTCCCGGGAAAAAGATTGCTGCGTATGGCGCGATAAAAGACTGTTGCGGCCGGTTCGGTGATATTAACGGTTCGATAATATGTGCTGAATTGCTTGCCGATACTCCACGCCGCAAACCTTGTATGGCTTATATTGAGGATTCTATAACGATATTGCACAAGCATCTGACGGAATGTGGCGGTTGCTGACACTGGCATTGTTGTATGTCATGCCGGCGGTAACCGCATGGGCCGATGATACGAGAACCGGCATATTCGACAGCCGATTTCGCACGTTGCAGGTAAGGCTTGCAGGTCGCGACATGTTGCCTGCCATAATTACTTTAGGAGGCAACGATACTATTGTGATCAGTTTTGATGAGTTGGCCGAAGACAGGAGTTATTTACGTTATTCTCTTACTCATTGCGATGCTTCATGGCATCCATCCTCGTTGATTTACAGCGAGTATATTGACGGGTTCAATGACGTGGAGGTAACCGACTTCGAGTTCTCGGAATCGACGACAGTACATTATATACATTATCGGATAGTTATACCTGATGACGATATGCGCATCAAGCTGTCGGGCAACTATCTTTTAAAAGTGTACCATGAGGAAGATCCTGATAAGACGGTGCTGCAGGCTCGATTTTCTGTCAGCGAGAATCTTGCCGGCATAGCGGCTGAAGTCACATCAAGGACCGATATCGATATCAATGACCGTCACCAGCAGTTGAAGTTTACTGTCGATGTTGGGAAAGAAAATATCCGTGACGTTTATTCTGACCTTAAAATCGAAGTAAGCCAAAACGGACGCCTTGACAATGTGGTTATGCTGACTTCTCCACAACGTGTTTCCGGCGGCAAGGCATATTATGAACATATACGTCAGCTTATCTTTCCTTCAGGCAATGAGTACAGACGTTTTGAGACCTCGTCAGTCACTTATCCTAATATGAATGTGGCCGAAATATCATATTCAGAGCCGTATTATCATGCCGACTTATGCACCGATGTCACACGTGCCACAAAGCCATATGCTTATGATATGACGCAGCACGGACGCTATCGGATAAGGGAATACAATTCCTCGGAAAGTGATATTCAGGCTGATTATATACTTACTCACTTTTCTCTTGACAGTCAGCAAATGGCGGGATATGATATATATATTGACGGCGATCTCGGATACCGTCGTTTTTCTCCGGATACAAAAATGTATTACAATGAGGAACTGTCAAGATATGAGGCAACCATGCTTCTGAAGCAAGGGGCTTATAACTATTGTTATATAGCTGTGCCGACGGGTTCCGACAGGGGATTCACATCGGTTGTGGAGGGCGATTTTTATCAGACAGTTAACGAATATACAATAAAAGTATACTATCGTGCACCGGGTTCGCGTTACGACCGTCTGCTTGGTGTGACGACAATATTTTCCGGTAAATAATGGAAGAAAAAGAAGAAATCATGTTACAGATACAGGATAAACTCGTAAGTCTGGATCTTGCCGAACGGTATTTCTGCTGTGATCTTGACAAGTGTCTCGGCGAATGCTGTATAGAGGGCGATGCCGGTGCTCCCATCACGAAAGAGGAGTATGACACACTCAAAGAGATATTGCCCATCGTTTATGATGATCTTACACCTGCCGCCCGCAGGGAGATCGAGGAAAACGGAGTAGGGTATATAGATGAAGAGGGCGACCTCGTGACATCAATAGTTGACGGAAAGAATTGTGTGTTTACGTGTTATGGCGAAGGAGGTATGTGCTATTGCGCTATAGAGAAGGCATATCGCGAGGGACGCATTACTGATTTTCGTAAACCGGTTTCATGCTACCTTTATCCGGTAAGGATTACAAAATATCCGTCGTTTACGGCAGTTAATTATCATCGGTGGAAAATATGTAAGGCCGCCGAATTGCTGGGACGTAAAGAGGGCATACGTCTGTACCGGTTCTTAAAAGAACCACTCTCTGCCTGTTTCGGCAAAGAGTGGTACGATGAACTTGCACTCGCATGCGAGGCCTATCTCGAACAATACGGCGATTAATGAGGCTGACTGTAGAAAGTCAGTATACGGGTGCGCAGTATTAGTTCATAGTGTGCCTGTATGCGTTCGGCCGTTGTGCGCATGGCCTTTGCCTTAGCCTGCTCGTACTCTGTCGGTGTGGCACGGCCGATATTGTACTTTTCTTTCATGGCTTCGAAAGCTTTGTTTGCTGTATCTTCAGCGACAATACTTGCTTTCAGCTTCTTGTCGGCTCCATCTGCGCGATAGTAAGCCTGTTGTATCGACTTGAACAGGGTCTGCTCTGCTTGGTCATACTGTAACTGTGCATTAATCCGCTGCACCTTGGCACGTCTTACCGAGTTCCGGGTCGACAGCGCGTCAAATATAGGTATGTTGAGCGAAAAACCGAAATATGTGCTGTAGTTGTTTTTCATCTGATGCGCAAACCCTTCATTTTCGTATCCGGTAACTTTATAGTAGCTGCTGCCTATGCCGGCATTGAACGACAGAGTGGGCAGGTATCCACTTTTGGCGAGCGAGATGTTTTTGTCTGACGCTTCGATATTCATACGTGCCGCGCGCAACGAGTGGTTATATTGCAGAGCTGAAGCATAAGCATCGGCGGGCGATATGATCATGTCATTGTCGCCGTCAAGCGGTTCCACTTCGAAGCCGTCTATGTCGTCAAGTTCGAGCAGTTGGGTCAGGTCGACAATGGCAAGACGTATGTCGTTGGCAGTCTGCGATAGATTCAACTCGTCCTGAGCAAGCTGTGCTTTGGCCTCGAGCATATCCACTTCCGGTATTTTGCCTGCTTCGAGCAGCGCTTCCTGACGACTAAGCTCATATTGTGAAAGCTCCACTTGATTTTTGGCGACATCATTCAACTCCTGAGTGTATAGAACCTGAAGATAGGCAGCTATCACATTGAGCGTTATCTCTTCTTTAGCCGCCTCATATTGTTCCATTACGGTAGCCAGATTTGCCTTGGCCAGTTCTACCTGACGTGTAGTCGACATTCCGGAGAATAGAGGCAGACTCAACGAAGCTCCCCATTGAAAGTTTGATGTATTGCGGTCGGCATATGTGTTTTCAGCGGTAAGACCGCGGCCCAAGTTCCATGACTGTCCCGCACTGGCCGAGAGTGAGGGCAGATAACGTGACTTGGCGTCGGTAACCGACTGTCGTGACGACATGCGGTCGGCATCGCGCATTTTTACAGTTATATTATTTTCAACTGCGTAGTCTATGCAGCGTTCAAGGCTCCAACTGTCGGCCATGGCCGTCATGGTGAGCGATAGGAACACCGCAGTCAGTATATGGGATTTCATATTGTCAATACTCGTATTTTTGATATATTAATCAGTCTTTTATTTCATTACCGCGCAGACGTGCAGTTTTGTCTATGCCTGATTTGACCTCTATCTTTATGCCGTCTGAAAGGCCTGTGCTGATATTGCGGCGTTCAAACGTCTGTGCCGGTACGGAGTCGGTAAGACAGTATACAAAGGTGCTGTCGCCGACCCATTCGATAACGCTTTCAGGTATAGTGAGCACGTTTTTAGCACTATTGAGTTCTATAGCGGCGTTGGCACTGTAGCCTGCACGCAACTGCACCGAGTCAGGCACTTGGATGGCCGCTTTTATTTCAAATGTATTTGAGCCGTTCTCTTCAGTGCTTTTAGGCGCTATGTATTCAATGATTGCCGTAGGCGTTATATCGGGTAGCGCACCTATCGATACGGTTGTATTCATGCCCTGACTTAAAAGCCCGACCTCTGTCTCGTCAACTTTACCTTTGAATATAAGGTTATTCATGTCGGCTATTTTGGCAACGGTCGTTCCGTCGTTCATCGTATTGGCTTGTATGACAGAAGTACCTACTTTTACCGGAACTTCAAGTATAAGTCCGTCTATTGTGGCACGGACAAGCGTGTTGCTCTGCTGTGCGTTAAGGCTTGATATGCCGTCGCGCACAATCGAAAGTGCATCTACGGCCGCATCATATTCAGCCTGCGCCTTTTTGTATGTTGACTGTGACTGTTCATACTCTTCGCGGCTCACAAACTTCTTGCCGTAAAGTGACTTGGTTCTTTCATACTCGGTTCTGCTCTGGTCAAGCGATATGCGCGCCACCTCCACACGGTTCTGGGCCGATGACAGCTGCGACTCTTCAGGTATGACTTTGATTTTGGCTATGATGTCGCCCTCCTTCACCAAGTCGCCCGGTTCTACGTTGATTTCCGAAATTATACCGGATATCTGCGGCTTGATCTCTATTTCATCACGGGGCTCTATCTTTCCCGTAAGTACGGTACTGCGTGTTATGTCGCCCGTTTCGGGAGTTACGAGTTCATAAACGGTCTCTTTTGATTTTGAGTTGTAGAACAGGTAGACGAACGTGCCCACAAAAATCAGTGCTATCACCGTCCACATCAAGATTTTAAATACTTTTTTCATCGTGGTTATGTAAAATTTTATGGTTTATTTATCATTAAGAGCTTCAATCGGTTTTATACGCATGGCTTTGATGGCGGGAATGATACCGGCGGCCGTGCCGAGCGAAAGAAAGAGTATAAGTATGTATATGGCATTCATGAACGTAAGCTGGAAGCGGGCCATTTCTCCGGTTTCGTCAGCCGAGCCGTGGGCCACTGCCGAAAGTATGAGCACGGCAAAGCATATGCCGGCTGTCCCGGCTACAATAGTAAGCACCACGCTCTCCGAGAGTATCTGCATGATTATGTCACGGGGCTTTGCTCCGATGGCCCGTCGTATGCCTATCTCCTGAGTACGTTCTTTTACAATTATCCACATTATGTTGCCTACGCCGATTATACCGGCCATAAGAGAACCGAGTCCTACAAACAGCACAAGTATGTCGACACCGGTAAACATATTGTCGACCATCTCAAACTCTTTGGAAATATCCATAAATCTTATGGCCTGACTGTCATCGGGATGAATAGGGTGTGCGGCGCGCAGTATGCGTTCTATTTTGGGCTGTAGGTCGCTCGGCTTGACGCCCTGCTTGGCCGTAAACAGCATGAAGTCTATATTGTTGCCGAGATTATAGGCCCTGCGCATCATGGATATCGGCACAACTACCATATCATCAAGTCGGCCGTTGATATTAAGTTCCGATTTCTGTCCGGCTACGCCCACTACACGATAATATATATTGTCCATAGATATGAACTTCCCTATAGGATCGTCACCTTTGAAAAGTTCGTCGGCAATTCGTTTGCCTATTACACATACCTTGCGGTCATTGTATTCGTCGGCTTCATTTATAAAGCGTCCGCTATAGATTATTGGCTCGTTTATTTTCGGATATTCACTCGACACTCCTTGAATACGGCTCGATACCGTCTTGGACCCGAAAGCGGCATTGGTGCTGCGGGTGGCTATCGGTGTGAGTGCGTCGATACCTGATACTGATTTACGTATGTTGTTTACGTCAGACTGTGTGACTGTCCACCACATGCCCTTGCTGTAACCTCGATATGGCATGGTTATGGGGCTTGAGTGCACAAGCGCGGTATTGGTGGCGAAGCCTGAAAACTGTCGTCTCAGTAAATCCTGAAGACCTTGTGCTCCGCCCCACAGCATGGCAAGCATGGCTGTGCCCCAAAATATACCGAATGCCGTCAGGAAAGTACGCGTCTTGTTGCGTGAAAGGGTTGCGGTTATCTCTTTCCAGTTGTCAATGTCAAAAATAGGATTTTTCATCGATAATACTTTTTTATTCGGTACGTAATGCTTCCACAGGACGCACCTTAAGCGCCCTCATTGCGGGAAATATGCCTGCCAATGCGCCTGACACTATAAGTACACAAGTTACCTGCATGGCTAGTGACAGGTTTACCGTAGGGTCTTTGATGAAGTCGGAGCCGGCAAACACATGTGCGAGAATTTCCGTACCTACGGTGCCGAGAAGTATGCCTATATAACCGAAAATGGTTGTAAGCGACACACTCTCTACTATGACTTGAGCGAGTATGTTGCGCGGCTTAGCGCCGATGGCCCGTCGTACACCTATTTCATGAGTACGTTCACGCACTGACACGAACATGATGTTGCTTACACCCACTATGCCGGTTATCAAAGTCAGCAGACCTATGACCCACATGACTATGTTAAGTATGTTCATGACTTTCTGATTGGCAAGATAGCTTTCAAAGCGGTTCCATACCCATATGGCACTGTTGTCATCAGCGGCATGACTGTTGCTGCGACCGAGGGTGGCTCGTATGCTTTTTTCAAGCGTTTCGGCATCTTCTTCCGACTTTAGATTGCCGGTGACAACCCTTATCATGCCCAGATCGTCATTATAACCTGCCAGCGCGCGCGCAGTGGTGTAGGGGATGAATATGTCGGTTTTCCATTCATGATCGTATACACCTACAACATTAAAAGCCACTCCTCCTACATTCAGGCTTTTACCTACGGCTTTTGTAGGGTCGGCATAGAGCTGTTCGGCTGTCTTATAATCAAGGACTATCGATTTACGCTGTTCGGCGAGGTCTTTTTCGTTTATAAAACGTCCGTAGTCGATAACCAGCTGTTCGCGTGCTTCTGGGTATACGCCTGAATAGCTGCGCGACACATAGTCGCGCTCGGTCGACATAATAGTACTTTGTCCATCGACACTTGGTGCGGCCATTACTACTTTTCCGGGATTGTCGTGCTCTATCTCTTTTAGATTTCGCTCTTTGAGAGGTATCCACCGTCCCTCCTTCAGTCCTTTATAGGGCTTTGACGCTCTTCCGGGCCACAGCATTATTACATTTGACGTTTTGGCAAATTCGCTTGAAGAGAATGAGTTGGAAACTCCTTTGGCCATCCCTACAAGCATGATGAGCATGAATATACCCCAAGCTACAGCCATGCCGGTCAGTGCTGTACGGAGCTTGTTTGTGCTCATCGTCTGCCATATTTCATTTATAAGGTCAAGCATGGCTTTGTTGTGTTATTATGCCGTCGGATATACGTATTATACGGTTGGTCTGTGCTCCTACATTGGGGTCGTGAGTTACGATTACCGTAGTCATTCCTTCGTCATTCAGCTGACGGAATATTTTCATAACCTCTACCGAAGTCTTGCTGTCGAGGGCGCCCGTAGGCTCGTCGGCAAGTATTATCGCCGGCTTGGTGATGAGCGAGCGGGCTATGGCTACACGTTGTTTTTGACCGCCCGACAGCTCGCTCGGCAGGTGATGTGACCATTCGCGCAACCCCATGCGGTCAAGTTGTTCAAGGGCGAGTTTGTTACGCTTCCTGCGTGACACTCCCTGATAAAACAGAGGCAAAGCCACGTTTTCAAGCGCATCTTTATAATTTATAAGATTAAAAGACTGAAATACGAAGCCAATCAGCTTGTTGCGTAATTCGGCGGCACGGTTCTCACTGAGATTCCTTATCAAAGTACCGTCAAGCACATATTCGCCGGTGTCGTAGCTGTCCAGTATGCCCAATATGTTTAGCAGAGTGGACTTGCCTGATCCCGACGCGCCCATAATGGAGACGAGCTCACCTTTGGCTATGTCAAGGTTTATGCCCTTAAGCACATGCAGAGGCACAGCTCCGGGATAGGTTTTGTTGATGTCAGATAAATGTATCATTAATATTTACTTTTTCCTGTTTTAATTGTTAGACGTATCATCGCCGCCGCAGGTTGCACGGTCCATGAAATTATTTTAGGGATAACTGATTATTAAGTCCGAGATATAAGGCACTGTGTCGGGTACCGCTTCAAGTGCCGATGATCTAATAGAGCCTTTACGACTGAATACAATGTCTCTTGCAGTGAGTTCTGGCTTCCACTCGAAATCCTTTATTCCGGTGGTATTGAAATTCATGTAGGCATGCTTGTCCGTCTTGGGATAACTGTCAAGCCATACAAAGGTGTTTATGGAGTTACCTGAGCCGTTGACTGTAACATCTTCAGTACGGTCTGATTTCAGCACAACGTCATCAATCGTACAATCTGTGAATACGGTAGACAGTTGACTGTCGTACCGGCTTGTCATACGGAGCGAATCAAGGCGGCAATTGTAAAACAACACATTGCCTAACGTTATGTCAAGTACGTCAGCATTGATATGCTCTATGCATGTGACGGCCGATTGACTTGCTTCGACCGATGTTAGCATCGCTTTCGGAACATAAATTGTCATCGGACCGCCCTTGAATACCAGATTTCGTCGCTCGTCCTTCATTTTTTCCATAAGCGCTTCTATGCCGTGGAAGTCCATGTCTACAGTCAGTATGCCGGAGTCGGCCGATACGGTAATGTATTTATACCATTCGGGGTCGGCAGTGATGTACGGTGATGATATTTCATCGTTTTGAATTACGGTAAACGGATATGACAGTTCCACATAGATGCCCGGAATGTTGTCGATAATGTCGTCATTGTTGGTAAATACAATTTGTGAGAACTCTGGCAATTGCTTTTCTATCGGCTCTCCGTCAAGTAAAAGCAGGGCTGCTTCCCGACCGTTGTTGGCACACGTGATAACGGCTGTTGCCACTGCTACTGCGATAGCTCCCGCAGCGACTAATCCTATGAGTGATAATGATGTTTTCTTCATTGTTTTTCGGTTAAATACTGTGAGTTACAATAGTTCTGATACATCGACTTCAGTTCATCGGGGGCAATACCGAGCATTTTCAATTCTTTGAAAAAATCGATTATATCGTTGTTTAAAAATGCATCGCGGCGCATTTTGACAATGGCGTTGCGTGCGTCGGAGGCCACGAAAAAGCCTATGCCACGTCGGTTATATATGATGTCGCGTGTCGACAGATATTCATGTGACCTCATGACGGTATTGGCGTTTACCTCCACCGATGCGGCATATTCTCTTACCGATGGCATGCGGTCATCGGGATTGTAGACGCCGCTCATTATGTCATAGCATATGCGGTCGGCAATCTGCAGATATATCGGTCGGGTGTTTTCTTTAAATATCATTGTATACTTTATAGTTTAGTAGATGACAAAAATTAAATTTATGCTGTTAAACACTTAATTTTCAGTCGATTAAATTTGCAAAAGTCCCTGAAAATTAGTAATTTAAAGGAAAAGTTTGGACGCTTTTTCTCATGAAAACTA
>NZ_VSMC01000050.1:0-3203 GCF_008728965.1 Heminiphilus faecis
GGGGTATAAAAAAAGGGTGCAAGCGTTGTGCTTGCACCCTGAAGGGGGCGGTTACCTACTCTCCCACTTTCGCAGTACCATCGGCGTGATGAGGTTTAACTTCTCTGTTCGGAATGGGAAGAGGTGGATCCCTCATGCTATCACCACCTTAAGTTTTTTCGTTTGCTCACTACGGCCCTCCGGCCATAGCGGTATAAGGTCAGGAAAGAGACTACAGGAAGCCTGCCGGAAAGAAGTGTTGATACAATGACCGAAGTCTTTGTTATTTCGTTGTTTTTTAAGGGGTACGACCCCAGAGGAAAGGGTTCGGGCGATTAGTAATGCTCGGCTGTGGACATTGCTGCCCCTGCACCTGCATCCTATCTACGTCATCGTCTGTAACGTCCCTAATGTGGAGATCTTATCTTGGGGAGGGCTTCGTGCTTAGATGCTTTCAGCACTTATCCTGACCCGACGCGGATACCCGGCGGTGCACCTGGCGGTACAACCGGTAAACCGGAGGTCGGTCCAACACGGTCCTCTCGTACTAGTGTCGGAGCCCCGCAAATCTCCTGCGCCCACAACAGATAGAGACCGAACTGTCTCACGACGTTCTGAACCCAGCTCGCGTGCCACTTTAATAGGCGAACAGCCTAACCCTTGGGACCTTCTCCAGCCCCGGGATGTGACGAGCCGACATCGAGGTGCCAAACCACTCCGTCGATATGAGCTCTTGGGAGGGATCAGCCTGTTATCCCCGGAGTACCTTTTATCCTTTGAGCGATGGCCCTTCCATGCGGAACCACCGGATCACTATGCTCTAGTTTCCTACCTGTGCGACTTGTGAGTCTCCCAGTCAAGCACCCTTGTGCCATTACACTCTGCGGCCGGTTACCAATCGGCCTGAGGGTACCTTTAGAAGCCTCCGTTACTCTTTTGGAGGCGACCACCCCAGTCAAACTACCCACCAAGCAGTGTCCTCTCATCGCGAGAGTTAGAGACCAAATATGTCAAGGTCAGTATTTCAACAACGGCTCCACGACAACTGGCGTCGCCGGCTCATAGCCTCCTGACTATCCTACACATGACATACCCGGTCACAGTGCTAAGCTGCAGTAAAGGTTCACGGGGTCTTTTCGTCCCGTTGCGGGTAATCGGCATCTTCACCGATACTACAATTTCACCGAGTTCATGGTTGAGACAGTGTCCGGATCATTACACCATTCGTGCAGGTCGGAACTTACCCGACAAGGAATTTCGCTACCTTAGGACCGTTATAGTTACGGCCGCCGTTTACCGGGGCTTCAATTCAATGCTTCTCTTGCGATGACATCTCCTCTTAACCTTCCGGCACCGGGCAGGTGTCAGGCTATATTCGTCGTCGTTAAACTTTGCATAGCCCTGTGTTTTTGTTAAACAGTTGCCTGGACCTATTCTCTGCGCCCTACCTTACGATAGGGACCCCTTATCCCGAAGTTACGGGGTCAATTTGCCTAGTTCCTTAACCATGATTCTCTCGAGCGCCTCAGTATATTCTACCCGACCACCTGTGTCGGTTTGCGGTACGGGCCAAGACAGGATTGCTTAGCGGGTTTTCTTGGGAGCATGATTACCATCACTATCCGATTGGCCGGGGCCGCTCGGTACTGTCCCGCTTCATCATCAATGGTGTACTTCACCGCCATCGATATAACTAAACGGTTTAACGCACTATTCCGTCAGTGCGCGGATGTGTCACTTCTCCGTCGCCGCATCGCTCCTGCCTCGGGTGCCGGAATGTTGACCGGCTGTCCATCGGGTTCGCCTTGCGGCTGCCCCTTAGGTCCCGACTGAACCTGATCCGATTAGCGTTGATCAGGAACCCTTGGTCTTTCGGCGGGGGAGTTTCTCGCTCCCCTTGTCGTTACTTATACCTACATTTGCTTTTCCGATACCTCCAGCAATGCTCGCGCATCACCTTCTGCGGCCTACGGAATGCTCCCCTACCAGTTGTCAGTTATTGACGACTCCACGGCTTCGGCAGCGGACTTATGCCCGATTATTATCCATGCGGGATCACTCGACTAGTGAGCTGTTACGCACTCTTTAAATGAATGGCTGCTTCCAAGCCAACATCCTAGCTGTCCAGGCAATCCCACCTCGTTATGGTCTTCAACTTAGCCCGCATTTGGGGGCCTTAGCCGGTGGTCTGAGTTGTTCCTCTCTCGGACGCGGACCTTAGCACCCGCGCCCTCACTCCCGGGATTCGTTCTGCGGCATTCGGAGTTCGTCAGGACTTGATAGGCGGTGAAGCCCTCGCATCCTATCGGTCGCTCTACCTCCGCAGAATAATACCCGAGGCTGCACCTAAATGCATTTCGGGGAGTACGAGCTATCTCCAAGTTTGATTGGCCTTTCACTCCTACCCTCAGGTCATCCGAAAGCTTTTCAACGCTTACCGGTTCGGTCCTCCAGACGGTGTTACCCGTCCTTCAACCTGCCCAAGGGTAGATCACTTGGTTTCGCGTCCACCTCCGTCGACTGGGGCGCCCTGTTCAGACTCGCTTTCGCTTCGGCTCCATGCCTCGTGGCACTTAGCCTCGCCGACGACGGTGACTCGTAGGTTCATTATGCAAAAGGCACGCTCTCACCACACACAGTGGCTCGAACCGCTTGTAGGCACATGATTTCAGGATCTGTTTCACTCCTCTGTTCGAGGTTCTTTTCACCTTTCCCTCACGGTACTGGTTCGCTATCGGTCTCTCGGTAGTATTTAGCCTTACGGGATGGTCCCCGCAGATTCACACAGGATTTCTCGTGTCCCGCGCTACTCAGGGTACGCACTCGGCATCAGACCAGAATTTCGGCTAAGGGGCTGTCACCCGCTATGGCACGCCTTTCCAGACGCTTCGCCTATCCTTTCAGATACCTTTGTCGTGCGCCCTACAACCCCCGGCGCGGCCGTAACCGCCCGGGTTTGGGCTCCTGCGCGTTCGCTCGCCACTACTTGCGCAATCATTGTTATTTTCTTTTCCTCCGGGTAATGAGATGTTTCAGTTCCCCGGGTTCGCCCCTCACTTGGTGAGGTGCCGGAATCGCTTCCGGCGGGTTGCCCCATTCGGAAATCCGCGGGTCAATGGGTATTTGCCCCTTACCGCGGCTTTTCGCAGCTTATCACGTCCTTCGTCGCCTCCGAGAGCCAAGGCATCCTTCATGTGCCCTTGTCTCCTTTCCTTTGTTTCTTT
>NZ_VSMC01000050.1:3303-4647 GCF_008728965.1 Heminiphilus faecis
GGTCCGCTCCAGAAAGGAGGTGTTCCAGCCGCACCTTCCGGTACGGCTACCTTGTTACGACTTAGCCCCAGTCACCGGTTTTACCTTAGGGCGCTCCTTGCGGTCACGCACTTCAGGCACCCCCGGCTTCCATGGCTTGACGGGCGGTGTGTACAAGGCCCGGGAACGTATTCACCGCGCCATGGCTGATGCGCGATTACTAGCGAATCCAGCTTCATGGAGTCGAGTTGCAGACTCCAATCCGAACTGAGACGACTTTTCGGGTTCCGCTCCTTGTCGCCAAGTGGCTTCCCGCTGTAGTCGCCATTGTAACACGTGTGTCGCCCCGGACGTAAGGGCCGTGCTGATTTGACGTCATCCCCGCCTTCCTCACAGCTTGCGCCGGCAGTCTCGACAGAGTCCTCGACTTCACTCGTTAGCAACTGTCGATAGGGGTTGCGCTCGTTATGGCACTTAAGCCGACACCTCACGGCACGAGCTGACGACAACCATGCAGCACCTCGCAACCGACTCCGTAGAGCTGTACCCTTTCAGATACATTCCGGTTGCGTTTGAGCCCGGGTAAGGTTCCTCGCGTATCATCGAATTAAACCACATGTTCCTCCGCTTGTGCGGGCCCCCGTCAATTCCTTTGAGTTTCACCGTTGCCGGCGTACTCCCCAGGTGGAATACTTAACGCTTTCGCTGTGCCACTCAAGGCCCATTTGCCCCGAACAGCTAGTATTCATCGTTTACTGCGTGGACTACCAGGGTATCTAATCCTGTTCGATACCCACGCTTTCGTGCTTCAGCGTCAGTTGGGCGCCGGTATGCTGCCTTCGCAATCGGAGTTCTGCGTGATATCTATGCATTTCACCGCTACACCACGCATTCCGCATACTTCTCGCCCACTCAAGAACGCCAGTTTCAACGGCGGAGCGAGGTTGAGCCCCGCGATTTTACCGCTGACTTGGCATTCCGCCTACGCACCCTTTAAACCCAATAAATCCGGATAACGCTCGCATCCTCCGTATTACCGCGGCTGCTGGCACGGAGTTAGCCGATGCTTTTTCTTCAGGTACTCTCGATAACGCTACACGTAGCGCCAATTGCTCCCTGACAAAAGAGGTTTACAACCCATAGGGCAGTCTTCCCTCACGCGACTTGGCTGGTTCAGGCGTAAGCCCATTGACCAATATTCCTCACTGCTGCCTCCCGTAGGAGTCTGGTCCGTGTCTCAGTACCAGTGTGGGGGACCTTCCTCTCAGAACCCCTAGACATCGTCGCCTCGGTGGGCCGTTACCCCGCCGACTAGCTAATGTCACGCATGCCCATCCGTCACCGGATCGCTCCTTTAATCGCAAA
>NZ_VSMC01000051.1 GCF_008728965.1 Heminiphilus faecis
TTTCCTCATAGAAGCCATTCGGGCGAAGTTGCCCGGCAGTGTAACCGTCAACTCCATTATCTCTTTCCTCCAAAGTGACATCAAGGGTTTCTTTGGTTTTATCCACCTTGACGACTTCAAAATATTCGATCATTTCTTCCGGCAGAAGACATTCCGCCAACTCGATATACGGATTCTTTTCCATTCCAATTCTATTTTGAAGGCAAAGGTAAGATTTTAATTCTACAAACACAGGTTTATTACCATGCGCCCGCAAAACGACGGGCCAGCAGAAAATCAATGGGATATGCATAACGGTCTGCAATTCGAAAAATAAAGGGATGTTTTGTCATATAGCAAATTTGCTATAATTTTGTGTGAACTAATGATTCTTGCAAATGAATGAGTTCAATACATACCTCAATAATTTAGACTATTCCAATATAAAAGATTTATGTGAGGAAAAAGGGAAATTGCATATTTATCGTAAGAAAGATTTCTTTATTCGCCAAAATGAGATAGAACGTTTTGCCGGGTGGGTGAAAGAGGGTACATTCCAATATACATACATTGATGAAGAGGGTGAAGAGCATATTGTAGGATATTCTTTTACCAACGAATTTGTATGTGACTATTCTTCTTTTATGAAAAGTTGTCTGTCAGCAGTAAGCATTCAAGCGTTAACAGACTGTTCTGTTTATGAAATATCACGCCATGATATTATAGAATATTGGGAAACGAATATGGAAACTCAACGATCAGGAAGATATATAGCTGAAAATCTATATGAAATGGTGTATGATCGATTGCTCGATTCGTATTGTACACCTGAAATACGATATCAAAGACTAATGAAACGTTGTCCTGACCTTAAAGACACTGTACCCTTGAAAAGTATAGCTTCTTTCTTAGGGGTTACTCCTGAAACAGTTAGTCGCATACGCCGCAAACTGAAGAAATAGCCAATCTTTTAACATCCATTATACCGGGGTCTTGACAATTGTCAAGACCTTTTTTATTTATTCTTACGTATTTTGCATTCATGATTTAATAACATTAATATGATACGTAAATTAACACAAGAAGAATATAATAATGCTGCTGATTTGTCCTATCAAGTATGTATGGAATGTGGCAGGAGTGATTTCACCCAAGAAGGTATCGACACCTTTAAAAGTTTCGTGTATGACACTTCATTAATGAATATGCTTGACATATATGGAGCTTTTGACAATCATTTATTGATCGGAATAATCGGTGTACATTGGGAGAAGCAACATATATCCCTCTTCTTTGTCTTGTCACACTATCATCGGCAAGGAATAGGAAAATCATTATTTGGCTATATGATGAGCAATTGTAATTTTACTTATATAACAGTTAATTCTTCAACCTATGCAGAACCTTTTTATGCATCATTAGGCTTCAAAAAAGTGGGTGAAAAAGAGCTTAATAAAGGTATTGTGAGTATTCCTATGGAGAGAAATATATAATTATTGCCAATTATTTAAAAGAGATGGGATGAAAAAGAAATTTACCCTGCTTGCGGCAATCATCGCCTGCACCCTCCTCAGCTTCACCTCCTGCGAAAAGCATGACGGCATCAACTACCTCAAATCCAAATGTACGGCCGAACTGAACGGACAGACGTACATCGACCAACAACCTTACACACATATATTTGGTCCGACGTACCCCACGCCTTTTTTGGTATATAGTAAATATGAAGCTACGTTTGAAACCTATCTAAGTACAGAGAGGGGGGGCAAGATTGCCTATATTGTGAGAATCAATCTGTTTGTGGATACTCCGGAAGAATTTTTCCACCAGCCGCAAAAGATAGAAAAGATAGATATAGCAGATACCCTGATTTTGGATAGGGATTACCGCCAGTATTGCAAGGACAACAAAGTGTCATATGCCACAGTGAATGGCGAAGTGATAGACGAGGGCACTTTCCAAATCACTTCCTACGACAAGACCGAAGGGCAAACCTACTGCACCAACTGCAATGGTACATTTACTTTGCAGTTCAGTGAAGGAACGCTCAATGGAACTTTCTGTATTAAGTAAATAATCTCAAAAATATTTATGAAAGAAGATTTTGATAAATGCAGGGTCGCCAAATCTCGACAACATTTCGCCATTTTCCGACAAATCGTACCCCCTTTTTAAGAATTTTGTCGGGGGTACAGATAAGGCACTAAGTTTTGTCTGTCAACGACCTTTTCGTGGCGGTCAGTGTAGCCAAAAGACACTAAAAAAGTCCCACAAAATATTGATTTTGTAGGACTTGTCTTTTTCTTGTCGCCTTTTGGCTTTTCTTTCAGCGATCCGGCTGGAGCCGTTAAACTCCAACGCTGTATGGTGAGTATCAGTAAGTTACATACACTATGGTTGCCTGACTCACTTATCTATCACGCTTATTCTTCAATGTTCTGCACCGGACTGCAAATCCGATAATTCAAAGTTACAAAATCTCTCCCAATAACTAATGCTCCAGACCGTTAAAAATACTTAGGTTCTTTGGCAATGGGGTCATGGATTCAAGCTCTCTTTTTACTATGCCAGTAGTTTAGACTATAACTGATAATTAGTGTCACAAATGACACTTGTTGTCAGTTGATTTTTTCAAGATATTGTCCTGTCAATTATTTGCAGCTTCGCCTGCGACGGTTCATCGTAGGCGTTGCAGGCGGCAAGGTAGTCCTTTAGCTCCGTAAAGTCGGTGCCGTAGAGGTTATCGCTGAACTGATGAAGTTTCGTCATCACGTTTATGTATGCCAGCGGGTCTTTGTGGCGGGTCAGTTTTCGCAATGCGAGTATGTAGTCCTCGCGGAATACTGTCGGGACAATAATGCGCGATTGGTCGGCACGGACAAGCTCGGCGTTCATCATCACACGGGCGACACGACCGTTGCCGTCATTGAACGGATGCACTTCGCTAATCATGAACATCATGAATATCGCACGGGCAAACGGATCGGTAAGTGCTGCATAATACTTGAAGCCCTGCGAGAGCGTACCCTTTACAAGCTGATAATCCACAAACTCCGTCATACCGGCACGATTGTTCTTCGTTTTGAAAATTCCGGGGTTCATGTGTGGTCGTCCTTCAAGCAGGATACTGTGTCTATGACTAAGGATTGCAAACAACTCTTTTGGCGATGTCGGCGTTTTCATCATCTCGGCACGGTTTGACAGTACTTTGAATGTACCCAGAATGTCGTGGGAATCCTCGTCACGTCGTGGCATAGGAATACCGGAGTCAACAATTGCCTTAGCCTCGTCAATCTCAAATTCCGTTCCTTCTATATAATTTGAGAAATAACTCTCGAAGAACGAGAAAAGGCGGAATGACTCTTCATCGGTATTACGGTTGTTGCGGATAATAAAATAGCGGTCTTTAATTGCATCGAACAATACCTCGAACAGTTCTACTCTCGTTTTGTCGAAAGGATTGCCGACGGCAAGAGCCTTTGCCGAGTCTATAGAAAGCACTTTTGCATCGTGAGTTGAGAGCAATGCCGATATTATACTGTTGATTTTGGCAAATTCAGTCTGCATCCCCAACTCTTCGGCAACCGACCTCAATTCATCACGATACTCATTCAATCGAACTTCTCCTCTTGTCAGCAATATCTGTTCAAGTTTATTTTCAATCGCACTTACAGGCAAAACGCGTGACTCGTCACCGGATTTTCTTGACACCTGCACATTCTCAAGCATATACCGGTGTTCGCCCGATATGTGCATACCCATAAACGGGATATCATGCGGCGATGCCTTTGGCCCTTTGACAAAATTGAGTTTTATACCGGGTAAGTCCGTCACTCTCCTTGTAGTCGAATTGGTAAGGAAGAAATCACCGGTAGCTGTCGGACGCATCTCTTTGGCACTGCGATGGCTTATAAGAGCATTAGGATAGCGATATACAAGTATATCTATAAGGTTTCTGCGCACGATATTCTCCAAGCTATCAACCAGATTTGTCGTATAAATGCGTGGGGCAACCTTTCGCAACTCACCATCTTTTTCCTTCTTACTGAGTACACGGGAAATGTTCGGATCAGATGAGCTGAAGATAATCTCTTTTTGGGTGTCAACCTTTACTGCCATACAAAAAATCACGATTAAGAGAATACAAAGGTACAAATTTCTGCGATTATAACTATTGATTTTACAAAAAACTGAGTATAAGCGGTGCCCTTCAATGAGAAAAGACCACAATAGCTCATAGTATTTTCGTTGGATATCTTCAGAATGGTACAAAAAATTGCGACTACAAACACCGCTAGTATAAATTTTTGCGATTATAGCCGTTAATCTTACAAAAAACTGAGTTTAGGGCACATTTCACTGCAGAAACGGACATTAGGGTGACTCACGCATTACTCACGCTTATGCTCCGAAAACCGCGGCAGGTTGGACATTTGGGGTGATGGATTGTATATCAAAAGTGCTAAGTGGACATTTTGGGTGATAACCGAGCAGTAGTCAATCTGTGTTGGGCGTTCTAATAGTGCCTTTTGAGATATTCATCT
>NZ_VSMC01000052.1 GCF_008728965.1 Heminiphilus faecis
CAAAAAATCTCTAATAACTCTTGTGTTAAGCGGTTAATGTTATTTGGGCCAAAAGGGTCAATCATATTATGGCCAAAGGGGTGAATTCTGTTTGGCCAAAAGGGTCAAAGTAGAGTGGCTTTTCCACAATCATATTAAGCTATCTTATGTCAGACTCTTGCGCGTTGCGTAAGTCTGGTTCTAATGAATTGGGTTGAAATATTTTTTCTTCTCACCAGTCCACCACATATACAGTTAGGTTTGGTTTATCGGGTATATATAAGGCCCGAACCAAACTAATCCGGCTTCTAACATCCATGACGGCGCCAAATATGTATAAAAACTATTAGATTTGGCTGCGTGACGTAAGTAAAAATCGTTGTTGCACCCTGAATAATGAGTTAGATTGCATCAGGGGCTACTTACATCGTATAGCCAAATATGGTGCAAAAATATGTGATTTGGCTGTGTGATGTAATCAAAATTTCGTATCTTTGTAGTCTAAATTATACCTTATATGCTGATCGGAAGAGAGAAAGAGATACAGGAACTTCGACAGGCCTACGATTCAGACGAGTCTAAGTTTGTCGCTATATTCGGACGCCGTAGAATTGGTAAGACCTATCTGGTCAGGGAGGTCTTTCAAGATAACTTTGCATTTACTTATTCCGGAATGGCGCAAGCTTCTACAAAGGAGCAGTTGCAACGATTCTATTTAACTCTAAAGAGTCAAGGATTCAAGGGAGGGGCATACCCGAATAACTGGATTGAGGCATTCTACATGTTAGAGCAGTATCTTGAAGGATTACCAGAAGGGAAAAAAGTGGTGTTTTTGGATGAATTACCGTGGATGGATGGTCCAAAATCAAGCTTTATGCCTGCTTTTGAGAACTTTTGGAATGCCTGGGCTTCAGCGCGAAAAGATATTCTTCTTATAGTGTGTGGGTCTGCAACATCATGGATGGTGAAGAAGATACTCAAAAACAGAGGGGGACTGCATAATCGTCTGAATAATCAGATACACCTTCAGCCGTTTAATCTGCATGAGTGCGAATTATATGCAAAGAGCATCAATTTGCCTCTGGAACGGCAAGAGATAATGGAGGCATATATGGTGTTTGGTGGTATTCCCTTCTATTGGTCACTTCTGAACAAGTCACTCAGTCTTCCACAGAACATTGACACATTATTTTTTGGGAGAACGCCTAAATTGGGGAATGAATTTAAGGAATTATACTCATCACTTTTTAAGCAGTCGGAGCCGTATCTGGATATAATAACAGCCTTGGCTAAAAAGAAGATTGGAATGACACGTGAAGAGATAATTACTAATGCCAATCTCGCCACAAACGGTCAACTTACTAAATATCTGGAAGATTTAGAAAATTGTGGATTTATCCGACGTTATCAGGCCATTGGCTCTAAGACAAAGAATGCCCTCTATCAGCTTATTGATAATTTCACGCTCTTCTATTTCAAATTTATGGAAGGCAAGAAGAATACGGATGCTAATTACTGGTCTAAAATACAGATGGCATCTATCTTTAATACATGGTGTGGTCTCGCGTTTGAGAGGATATGTCTCTTACACTCAGAACAGATAAAGAAGGCTCTTGGAATAAGTGGGGTTATCACTACCGAATACTCATGGCGCACAGCTGCCACTGATGAACATTCCGGGGCACAGATTGACCTGTTGATTGACCGCAGCGATAAGGCAATAAACCTTTGTGAAATAAAATATTCCGACGGACCATATACGATTGACAAGAAATATATGGAGAATATACGCAACAAGGCAACTCTGTTCCGTCAGTTGACAAAGACCCGCAAAGGGATCGCCCTGACAATGATAACAAGTTATGGACTTGTGAAGAACTCCTATTCGATGAATAATATTCATTCGCAAATCACAGCCGATGACTTGTTTATGGACGCATAAATTACAGATACAATCATAAGAAAAGATGAATCAAATTGATAGAGATTTTGAACAGCGTGTCAAGGTCGCAGACGCTGTCAAGAAATACAATGAGAATCCTACGCCGGAAAACTTCTCCAAATTTTTGATAGAGTTTGCAAAACTTGGTATCGTCAGGTCAAATAATACCGATGAAGAAAAGAAGGTTGCTAAAGAATGGGCTGATTTAACTTATGAATTATTTGCGTCTAAGGATTACGATAAAGCGAAAACAATTCTTGCTAAATTGATGTCTGATGTAGATGCCCTTATTGAGAAAACATCAATACAACAAGGCTAATCCGTAATAGGTGTGATCAACACGATAATAATTCATTAACTTGCTGAATATTTGTTTTTACAAGTTTGTAAAACAGATTTGAGTTTCAAACGTGTTAAGCCTCATCAATCCTCTTTAAGTATGCCAAAACTCCAATAAGACTTTTCTGTGCTCTATCATCATTTTTTAGCCGCATGACAATTTTATTATAGCCTGGTTGATGCCGAAGTTTGTTATTATGAACAACGACTCCCGTCACAACAGGATTCTTAGTTTTATAAAATGTTTTATCGTGACTAATCTTAAAACCGTTATCCATAAGTATTTTCAAAAAACTAGGTATTAAATATTTAAAATCTTGGGATGAAGAAAGGGTCATATCATCTACATAAATAGTAAACTTGATTTTGTGCTTTATAGCTAAATCTGAAATTATTTGACCAGTAGGTTGAAAAACCAGATTAGCAATTAGTGTAGATGTGGGTATGCCCTGTGGAACCTGTCCATTACGTGTAATAAGACGTGTTATAATCCTTGCAATATCAGGTGTAAAGTTGAGGGTTATGAGTGTAGAATATACGCGTTTATGAGAAATTGACGGAAAGAACGATTTTAGGTCCGTCGTGAAGACATATTTATTTCCCTGATGAAAACGAGCATTTAGAATATTATTCTTACCTTTAATACCTCCAAAAAAGAAATCGGGAAATGAAATATTAGACGACAAAAATTTATATATCCGAGATTGTATATTTTTTAAATCTCCTTTTGAAGAATTTATTGTTCGTTTTTTTATATTGCCATTTCCATCTAATTTCGGTTTGCCTGTTAGCTTATCTATCTTAACTTTATCAAATGAGTAGTAGAACTCATCTAAGTGTGTCAAAATATAGTCAAGCCTTTCTGAGCTAACCTTTAAAATATGTAGTAGATGACGTTTGTTTTTAATCATAGAAAGAATTTAGAGAGCAGATCAGTTGAGCACCCATTCCCAAATGAGCTTTATCCAAGGTTTTATTTGGTCATATGCGGATTTTACAACCACAAGACCTTTCGTTATAGACTTTATGAATCCTGTCAATGCAACAATCCATTTAGTCCATTCCTTCACCTTTGAGGTACTCTTACTAACCGCGGAGGAACAATGGAGGGATTTCCGATTAGCCTTCGTCCCTCTGTTTGAAGGCTTTTTTTATTTTTTGCCATAGTTGAAAAATTTTAGTAGTGACGACATTGTCACGTGCCAAAACCAACATCGGTACATGCTAAAACTAACTATAAGCATTGTCTCCATTGCTCTCTAAATTTCACGTGCCATAAAATGACATAGAGGATACAACCATAAAGCACAATAACCAATAATACAATAAGGGTAAAGTGCAAGCAACACTACAACTATAACCCCAAAGGCTAGTAAAGTTGAGTCATGCGGCTTGAGGTCTTTTGTCTCCCCGGTAAACCCGGATAGGGTGCGAATCTAATCGCTTCAATTTTTAGCTTCGTTTTAGCTCTAAAAGCCTTCTCAGTATTTCAATGTACTAATACGATTGCAAAGTTAACATTTTTTTAGGTCTTACCAAAATAAAAATTGAATGTTGACTCCAGAGAACAAGAGAGTAGTATGGCAGTTAATAATGATTTGTGTTGCAAAGTTACGCCATATGTCTAGACTCACACAATTTTTTCTTTTCACCAGCCCACATATATAGTTAGGTTTAGTTTAGTCGGGCATATATAAAGCCCGAACCAAACCAAACTGATTTATCGCTGTGGCGTAGTAAGGGGGCAATGGTCATAATGACTGGGGAAAAGAAACTGTATTATCCGCATTATTTATGGTGGTAGCCGTGGAGATGCGGATTTTTCTTGCCCGATTATCACTGGGTTACGAAAATTTGTTGTAACTTTGCATATGGTAGATAACCGACTCTTTGATAAGCATTGCGCCAAGATCATAGGCATTGCGCGTCACCGTCTTTCCACCGACGGCGACGGCGTGACAACGCTTGTGGCTTTTCATGGTTGTCCGCTCTGTTGTGGGTCAGCGGATTTTCCCGGTGGGTGGTAAGATGTCAAGAGTATAATGTGGCCAGTCTGAACATGAAGAATTTAATGTCACTGACTCCCCTGAATTGGGTACGGAATGCTTTTATCTTTGCGTTGA
>NZ_VSMC01000053.1 GCF_008728965.1 Heminiphilus faecis
AATTAAAAGGGTAAAATAAAATTGACCCCTAACACCAGGACTTTAAAGGGTCAATCATATTATGGCCAAGGTGGGTAAATTCTGTTTGGCCAAAAGGGTCAAAGTAGAGTGGCTTTTCCATATGGCATAGAAATGTACTGTTTCAGTGCCTCGACATATTCTTCAAAGGCATTGCGGCCTTCTAGAGTTATACGGGCGGTAGTCCGTGTTTTCCTCCCGACAAACCCTTTTTCAATGGAGATATATCCGGCTGCGGAAAGTTTGTCAAGCTGTACACTCAGATTTCCGGCTGTCGATTCTGTTTTCTCCCTGAGATATACGAAATCGGCTTCTTCCAGATTCATGAGAATCGACATTACGCCCAGTCTCAGCTGAGAATGCAGCAATGGATTCAGCTCTTTCATAATCCGCGCTTTGCTTTCGAGTTAAGTATATGACCGGGAACAATCATCATTGCTGCAAAAGCAATGATGAATAGCGGCATGAACCAACTCGCCATAAGAGCCACATGAGCAGAGATACAGCATGTGGTGAAAATTCCTGTCAAAAGTCCGATGCTGCCACCCGCAATGAGTGATATTTCTTTGATTACCAACCCTTGCATGATCTCAGCCATAGGAACGATGATTAGAGCGAAAGCAAACATCATGCTCCATGAGTCTTTTCCGCCGATCACAAGAAAACCGAGACATAACAGGGCAGAAGCTATGCCGGTCAATCCGACAACAGACCACATTTGTGAAGTCAGTTTGTCAGTATAGCTCTTTGAGCCTGACGCCACTCGCTCTTTCTTAGCCATTATCGGAGTAGCGATACCGCCTATTATCCAGATGAGAAACCATAGCCAGTTTACGGCGGGATTATTAGTGGTCACAAGGAGCACCCATATAAGTGCCGTTACTGCCACGATGAGGTATCCCCACATGAGGAGGATATTGCCGCTGCCTTTTACGAGGCGGTCTTTTGTGCGCGAGATCATCGAGGTTATGATTTCGATGCTCTCTGCTTCCGTAATCTTTCTTTCTTCCATAGTCGGAGTTTAATTATGGGTTGAACAAACTGGTTTATGTAATAAACCATATTCTGAAAAAGAAAAGAGCTGACTCTTGCGTTGCCGCTCTTAAATCATTTCGACTGCAAAGGTAAAGCGGTTTATTGAATAAACCAAATTTCAGACGAATTTTTTTGAGATTTTTCCAGCCTTTCTTTATACTGAAGTAGTGAAAAGAAGGATCAGTTGTTCTTGTTGATGAGATTGACCACGACTTTGACCATCGTGTCCTTTTCCTCGGTACGACTTTCGGCTATCATGAGAGTGAGGGCTACAAGGGTATTGTCGGCTATGCGTTTGGTGCCGTCCTCATTGTAAAGAATTCCGTTTCCATTGAGGAACCATAGGAACAGCGTGGCGGCAATTCGTTTGTTGCCGTCGCTGAAAGAATGGTTCTTCGTGACGAGATACAGGAGCATGGCAGCCTTCTCCTCAACTGAAGGGTAAAGGTCAACGCCTCCGAAAGTCTGGTAAATCTGTCCGATAGAGCTTTTGAATGAGTCATCTTTCTCGTTGCCAAAGAGTGATGAGCCGCCGAATTTCTCATGCAGCTGCCTGATAACCTCCATCGCCTTCTCGTATGTGGCATGAAAAGCCTCCTGCCCTGTGGTCTGCTCTATCTTCAACTCTTGATAGTCGTATCGGTCGAGAGTGTCAAGAGCATAGGTATAATCCACTACTACATTAAGCAAAGAACGACTATCTTCAGTAAGTTTCTCTTGATTTTGGATAGTCCTACCGAGAACTTTGACCAACTGGCTCAGTTCGTCATATTTCTGCGAGGCAACCCGCTCATTGATAGCATAGCCATTGAGAAGATATTGCTTCAGTACCTTGTTAGCCCAGATGCGAAAAGCCGTGGCATTCTTTGAATTGACGCGATAACCGACTGATAGAATAGCATCAAGATTGTAGTGATCGACAACCTCAACTGATGAGCCGCGGAAACCTCGATTCACGACTGTTTCCATTTTGGAAATAGTCGCATCACGATCCAGTTCGCCCGATGCGAAGATATTTTTTAGGTGCTTGGAGATTGCCGGGACTTTCGTTCCGAATAAATCGGCAATCTGACGCTGTGTGAGCCAAATTGTCTCACCTCGGACAGTTACGTCCAACTGTGTCTCTCCGTTTGGAGTTTGGTATATTACCAGCTGAGTTTCGTTATTGGTTTCCATATTGCAAAAGTAATTAAAATCATTGATATTAAGATTCTTTCAGATTATATTTGAGTTAGAAGACATCTGCTCCGGTCGGGTTGGCAATTGCGTCTATCTCGTCAGCAATTTCATCGGAGGACAGTTTGATATAGTCCATAAATGTCTTTTGGGTCTTATGTCCGCTGACGTGCATCATCTGAACGATGGTGTATTTGTGGGTGAGGTACATATTGGTGATTCCACTGCGTCGGGCTGTGTGGGTGGTGACACAAGCATACCGCGGCATCACTACCTCGCCTTTATCGTTACGCTCGACAACGAGTTTGCCATCTTTCACAAGTTTCTTCTGCTTCATGGTGAGTTTGGTAGTAACAATCTTGCCGAGTGTAGGGACAGATTCGGACAGATTTTTCAGAATATCCTTGATGTAACGGTTGAGTATCACATCAACCACCGAAGGGAGATTGTAGGCGTATTTATCACAGATGGCTCTGAGATTGGGATTCATTATCGGAATCTTTACCTCATTGCGCGTTTTCTTCTGAACGAGTCGTATAACGGGTGTTCCCTTCGCGGTCGTCGTGAAACAGTCTTTGTCTATGTCGTTGTAATCGCTCACTCGCTGACAGGTGTAGCAGCCGACAAGAAAAATATCTCGTACCTCGTCCTGTTTACCTGACAATGGCATTTCGTATAATGCCTGCAACTCGGCTTCGGAAAGGTAAATTTCTATCGCCTTGTCTCCATCCTCGATTTTCTTCTTGGAGAAATATTGCATGGCGCGGTCGTTGTCGTGGATGCCGTCAAGGTAGGCGTAATTGACAATGGCGCGGAGATCAACAAGATACTTGTTCTGCGCCGATACCATGTAATCGTTCTTCTCCATAAAAGCAAGGAACTTGGTGACGAAAGCACGGTCAACTTGAGACCATGTGAAACGGTGCTTCTTGTCGAACATGTCATAGAGTTTCCGGAAACTGAACCATGCCTTGACTGTCCCCGGTGCATATCTGTTATGTCCGTTCAGCCTGGCGCCGCTCTTTATCTCTTCACAGAAGTGGTTGAGGAAATTCCATATTTTGGCACGCTCGGCGTCGATGCCTTCCTTTATCAGTCGCTCCTGGTCTGCTTTGATTCTCTGTTCCTCTTGCTGACGCTCTTCCTCCTCGCGTTTGGCTTTCATTATTGCCTCTGCCTTCTTGGGATTGGCGATAGCAAGGATTTCCGTTTCGACATGAGATTTGTCGAAAGACATACCTTCGACCTCGGACTTTACAACAAGCGCAATCCTGTTGAGGGAATCATGCAGATTGAAATTCGCACGTTGGTGTCGCATCCATTTTTCAGGGCACGATAACGCACCTTTCCATTCAGCCACATTCACGCGGATTTGAGACGAGAAGAGAGTGTCAACCTTATGTTTCTTGTTCTGCACCCTAAAGAAAAGGGTGGCTATTTCGTTCTTTTCGTCCTGCTTGCGGATGAAGAACCGGGAAAGAGATTTTGCCATATAAATCAAGGTCTGATTCCCTTATGAATCTGACACTGCAAAGTTAGTGACTTTTCTTGAATAGTCACTACAATAGTCACTATCTTTCTTGAATCTCTTACTATCCGACTAAATTAAAAATGATTTAATTCGCTTTATTATCAGTATATTAGTATTAATTACAATTAAAGCTGATTGATAATAATTTAACTTTTATATTGCTGGTGGCACCACCTCTAAAATCGCTAAGTAGTTAAATTTCAACTATTTAGCGATTTTTCTTTCAACCAAATTTTGCCGAGTTACCTATAAAGTTACGGATCAGCGGATTTTCCCGGTGGGTGGTAAGATGTCAAGAGTAAAGTGTTGCCAGTCTGAACATGAAGAATTTGATGTCACCTACTCCGCGGAACTGAGTTCTGAAAGCTTTGATTTTGGCATTGAA
>NZ_VSMC01000054.1 GCF_008728965.1 Heminiphilus faecis
AATCTCTAATAACTCTTGTGTTAAGCGGTTAATGTTATTTGGGCCAAAAGGGTCAATCATATTATGGCCAAAGGGGTGAATTCTGTTTGGCCAAAAGGGTCAAAGTAGAGTGGCTTTTCCAACATACAACCGTTCGCCATACATAAGCAATAAGAAATTTGTAAACGGATTTATCTTTACCACATATGAGCCGCTATTCACCGGGGCACATAATTTTAACACTAAAGGCGGAGTGAGCAAGGGATTATGCCACAACCGTTTGGTAATAGGACTGGAGCTGTCTTATTCAAATATATCGGCCGCTACAATGCGCGACGATGCCAAGCAGGATTTCCGGCAGGAGGTATTGACCGCAAATCCATATTTCAAAGGGAGTCTTAACCGTTGGCTTTCGATGAATTATACAATTAACGTAAATGTCAGCACACTGAAGATAAGCAGTCAGTCATCCTCTGACCCCATTTCACTATACCAAACACTATCGTTCACTATCATTCCTGACGATAACTTCCATTTTACACTTGGAGGAGAGCATTATTACACTCGCTTCGGCGACAGTCAGACCAAAGATGCCAACCTCGTGCTTATTGACGCCTCGGCATCATGGCAGATAAACGCCAAAATAAGGTTGGGACTTACAGCCCGCAATCTTCTTGACCGGCAAAATTACCGCTACAGCACATTCGGCTCCTTGTCGCGCACAGACCACATCTACCGCATACGCCCGCGCAACGTGCTGCTCACCGCGCAGTTACACTTCTAAATCAACTGATTCTAAACAAGTTCTAATTCAGCCCAATTTACATATATTATATTTCATATATCGGCAAACTTTAACGATTAATTATGACACAACCATAGCAAAACTTACCCTCTCTTTAACTTTTTTTGTTTTTGAATAAACATTTATGTATCTTGCGCGTCATACTATCATATGTAATATCATAAAACAGTTTTTATTATGAAACTAATCAATCGCACCTTGCCCGCGCTGCTTATTGCCGCAGGCATATTTTTCCTCGGTGTCTTTATTAAAGCGGGCATTGACAACTTCAGCAATCGCGACCGCGTCATAACAGTACGCGGACTTGCAGAAAAAGAGGTAATGGCCAACAAAGTCACTTGGCCCATAGTATGCAAGGAGGTCGGCAACGACTTACCCGCAATATACGATAAAATCACGTCTACCAACAATGCCCTGATTAAATTTCTTACCTCCAACGGCATAACGAAAGAAGAAATATCGGTCAACGCTCCCGACATTGTCGATCTTCAGGCCGAACGTTACGGTAGCCGCGACTTCCAGTACCGCTACAACGTGACGTCAGTCGTAGTTGTTACATCAGGCAACGTTTCCAAAGTAAACGAACTCATCAAACGACAGACTGAACTATTGAAAGAGGGCATAGCCATAACAGCCGGCGACTACAACTACCAGACCATCTACGAATACACCGACCTCAACACAATAAAACCGGGCATGATAGCCGAAGCTACCCACAACGCACGCGAAGCCGCCAACAAGTTTGCCGCCGACTCACACAGCAACATCGGTAAAATAAAGACCGCAACACAAGGCCAGTTCTCTATCGAAAACCGCGACCCCTATACCCCCTACATCAAGAATGTACGTGTCGTATCGTCAATAGTTTTCTATATTGAAGACTGACATCTTAGCCATATAACCAAGATATTTTCTAAGATATTTTTCATAAAATTGCGAAAACTGCAAAGGTAAGTTTTGAAAATACGAAAAATCAACTTATCTTTGCACTCGCAATGCCCGGGTGGCGGAATGGTAGACGCGCTCGTTTCAGGTGCGAGTGCTGCGAGGCGTGCAGGTTCGAGTCCTGTTCCGGGCACCGAAAACCCCTTATAAGTCGTTGACTTGTAAGGGGTTTATAATTTTCACAAAGCACATACAAAGCACTTTGCACCCATAGATACGAAACGCGCCTAACCTCACGGTCGGGCGCGTCCCTCAGTTCACTTATTACGGATTGCTAAAATTTCCTTTTGATATATAGGAAAAGTAGCCACATGAGCGCGGCAATACACACACCCAGCCCTAACCGGGCTAAGGCTGTTTCGTACCATTTTTGCGCCGGGGCCGTTTCTTCGTTGCGTTTCTCGCGCTGTGTTTGGTCGGCTTTAACACCGTTAAGCTGCTCACGGTGTCCGGCGGTTTCTTCGGTCTTGTGACTAATGCCTTTGTCCTGCGCGATTGTCCCTTTGTGCTGTCCCTTTATATTTTTGACACCCTCAAAGGTCACGTTACCTGCGCTGTCGATACTTACTTTGCCGCCACCCTCGATAAACTCGATAACGCCGACACTCTCATAAGTTGCTGCGGTCTTTGTAGTGTCGGTATCGGTCTGTTTGCGGCTGGCTGTGTCGGCTTCCGTCTTGGTGGTGTCGGCATACGACAGGGTGCTATTTTGGTCGATAGCCGTTATAGCCTTATGCGTGCGGCAGGAAAAAAGGCACGCCGCTACGCCCACAGTGGTAATGAGCAATAACCGTTTCATGGCTGGAAAGTGATAGCGTTAAGACGGCGCAGCCAGCCGCGTTTATATTTGTTGTTTACCGGGCGGCTTGCACAAATGCGGTCGATATACGCTTTGCGCTCTGCCTTTATTCGGGTAAAGAACTGCGCCGGGTTCTGTCGGTTGACCGCCGCCAGTGTCTTAGATCCTACCACACCGTCAACGGTAACGCCTAATACCTTTTGGGGTATGGTGATACCATATTTGCCGGAAGCCCAAACCCAATCTACCAATATTTCCGCGATAGATTGGTTAGCTATTTCGTCGGCTCTCCACCTATCCCAAAACATCGTTTTGAGTATATCGAGCCACTGGGCGTATGTCATGCCGCGCAGTCGTTCTACAGTGGGGCGCGGATAACCTTTTCTACGGCAGTATTCTGTGTAGGTTGCTATCGTAACGCCTACCATAGTGGCACCGCCTAAATCGTCGGGGTCATTCGCGTACCCGGTAATCCGGGCCTTTTCAAATAACTTTTCGCCTGTCAGTCCAGCCGGATTTACACCGGCTTCAAACTGGATAATAAAAGGCACTAATTTTTCTACATTTGCCATATTATTAAATATTATTGGGTTAATAATCACTTGGGGGTATTCTGTCCTTACAGCCTCGTTTGTGGCATTTCTTTGCCTCCGCCTCTGTTAGTTTTAGTTCTACTTCGTGGCGGTGGTGTATTTCTTCCAGCCGGGCGTTTTGCTCTGCGCGTAGTTCCTCATATATGCGGTCTATTTTCGCGTCGCGCTCTGCTAACCGTTTTTCCAGCCAGTCAATTTGTCGGCGGTCGTTTTCGTTCTCCTTACTCTCTACGTCGGCTATGTCTTGGCGATCTTGAACTTTGCGCCCACGCCACCATTTAACCAACTCGATAAAGCCCTGTATGCCGCCGATACCGCCTATTATGGTTAATACGTCTGCTGTTTCCATTGCTATGTTTGGTATAATTCGATAATTATTTGGTTGTCTTTATTTCCAACTATTACAGTGTACTGGGCCATAAGCAACCGTAATACTTCCATGTTTAGCGCGTCAGTGCGTAGCACCATGACCGGGCGCGGTTCGGTGTTAGTAATCTCCATTTCTAATGCGTTCTAAGGTTTTGGCGCGTGGCCGGTATTGCTTTTTAACTACTATGCTTCGGTAATCGCCTTTAATGCTTAAAAATTCCATTATGGCAGGTTTGATTTTATTGATTATCCGGCGACGGTTTTTATATTCGTCGTAGTGTCTAAGCAAGCCTAAATAGGAATTAACGCTACTTACTGCCTTTTCGATTTCCTCGATGTTTTTAGCGCGATTAAGTTTAGCCACTGCACCGGCAAAGTTATTTATGCTACGGTTACAGGCATAGGTACGATGGGGTTTGACTACAGCCCCGGTGAACTCTATACCTTTGTGGTAGTGCTGCAAATAAAATTTCTTTTCGTTTATGCGTGGAAAAGCCACTCTACTTTGACCCTTTTGGCCAAACAGAATTTACCCACCTTGGCCATAATATGATTGACCCTTTAAAGTCCTGGTGTTAGGGGTCAATTTTATTTTACCCTTTTAATTCTCTAT
>NZ_VSMC01000055.1 GCF_008728965.1 Heminiphilus faecis
TCAACGCAAAGATAAAAGCATTCCGTACCCAATTCAGGGGAGTCAGTGACATTAAATTCTTCATGTTCAGACTGGCCACATTATACTCTTGACATCTTACCACCCACCGGGAAAATCCGCTGACCCGGGTTTCTTTGGTTTTATCCACCTTGACGACTTCAAAATATTCGATCATTTCTTCCGGCAGAAGACATTCCGCCAGCTCGATATACGGATTCTTTTCCATTCCAATTCTATTTTGAAGGCAAAGGTAAGATTTTAATTCTACAAACACAGTTTTTTTACCATGCGCCGACTTTTGTGGTGACCCGGAGGGGTATGAATGAATAAAAGACCGCTAACTCATTGAGAATTAGCGGTCTTTGGTGGTGCCACCAGTATTGGGGCCTTATATTTAACCAAGTGGTTGTCAAGTTGATAGGTGTATTTTGAAGGGTTGTTTTTACCCTACTTACACCTGCGAATTTCAACGATTTTCTGCATCCTGCGTTGGGGCATCAGCCCAACTTCTGAATAGGTGTTTACATAATACCTATATCAGCGATGCCGAGTTTGTCAAAGTCCTCTTTGTTTGAGTGCAAAGTTAGGTATAATTTTTGATACCTGCAAATTTTGTCGGTTTTTTTACGCAAAATATCCGACAAATTTATTACCTTTGTACTCGTTAATGGAGATGCCAATGACAGTATCAAAGAAAATAAAGCAGACTATCTCGGAATTCCCGGATGACTTTGTCTTTGCCGTTTCAGACCTTGACTGTGATGTAAGTCAACGCGAGGCTGCGGCACGGGCTTTGCAGCGTATGGCTGAAAATGGCGATATCTCAAAACTCTCAAACGGGAAATACTATAAGCCAAGAGTTACCGTTTTTGGAAACTTGAAACCTTCTCCGGTACAGGTAGCAAAAGAATTTCTGGTCAAGGACGGTCGAGTGATCGGTTACCTTACCGGGGCCACAGCGTTCTCACAATACTCACTTACCACACAAATTTCGTCAGAGATTCAGATTGGTACCAACTATTACAGGAGACCGTTAAAGCGCGGCAACTATAATATCTCTTTTGTTTTTCAGCCCAATGAAATCAAAGAAGACGCGATTGACCTGTTCAGGCTATTGGACTGCCTTAAATTTATAAAGGAGATACCGGGAACCACTCCCAATGAGGCGTGCAAAAGGATTATCTGCATAATAAGCGGATTGGATGACATCGGAAAGAAAAAAATGGCTGAATACGCACTGAATTATGCCCCGTCATTAAGAGCGTTACTTGGGGCGATTATGGAGTATCTCGGATGTGGCGATAATCTGATTGAGCCTTTGCGCCAGTCTTTGAACGGAATATCCAAATACAGGATTCCAATAACGGATGCTATTCTTCCCAATAAAATAAAATGGAGAATCTATGAACCTACACGAAGATAAAAAACTTTTTGCCGATGCGGTATTTGCCACAGCTGAATATCTGGAGATAAATTCTGTCTCTGTTGAAAAGGACTACTGGATAACTCAGTCGTTAAAGATGCTTGTACAATCGGACACCGACAACCGTGCGATATTCAAGGGCGGAACAAGTCTGTCAAAGGTCCATTTTATCGGCACACGGTTCTCAGAAGATATTGATATAGCCATTGTCAACGCTTCATCTTTGAACGGCAGCCAAGGGAAATCACAGATGAGATAGACGCAATCGTCAACGGAGAGAATACAGTCCTCTTGCTTTAAACGTTAAATAATCAAAACCTATAATAAATATAGCTAATCTATTAACTAAATCCACGATCAACTGCTTTGTATCTAATTCACTGATAGTCAATCATTTACACCCGTCATGCTTATATCTATCTTTTACTAAAGTAAAAGATAGATATAAGCATGACTCAATCAAAAGTTTGTAATGTTGTTTTTTTATACTAACTTTGTACCAAAATATGAGCAATGATTAATTTCGACGGCTACCACGGAACTGATAATGCTCATGTTAGGAGTATATTGACAACGGGGTTTAATCTGTCTGTTGGTGATTCACATTGGCTTGGAGATGGAATTTATTTTTTCGTAAAAGGGAAAAGTAATCATCCTGAAACACAAGCTGAACAATGGGCAATATTACAAGCTTGGGATAAAGTTTCCCAATCAAACAAATATGACCATTTTAGCGTTTTAAAAACGGAAATATCAGTAGAAGAATCGAATTTTCTTGATTTAACAGAGCCAGAGGGTCTTGAAATCTTCGAATACATTAAACGCAAAAGTGCGGAAAAGATTCGACGTATGCGAAGAGTAACGATTATCGATGGTTATTTGATAAATCTAGGCAGAAATGAAATGGGACTACAATTTGATGTCGTAAAAGGAGATGTCTTCATAAAACTCACCAAAGAAGAACGACGATTGCAATTCCAATCAAGGTTCTCTAATTCTACGATTTGCGCAGTTTATAACCCGGATTGTATTTCTAACATATCGAACATTAAAACAGGACGAATATGAAACTAGAAGACATAAAAGCAACTATAGATTCCTATTTTGATAGTATTTCAGAAGAGGATTTCTTTGATTTGCTTACCAATGAGTACAATATGCCTATTGTATATGATATTGATTTGTCCCCATTGAAGTCTGATATTGGCTATGGAGATGTTTTGGTGGAACTTGATAACATCACATATGAACCTATACAAATAAAAGATTTGTTCATAAACGAAATCGTTAAAGTGGTTCCGCCGCATAAAACGTATGAGTTTGTGAGCAATGATGACTCATGTATCTCTTACTCATTGTCATTTGCTGCATAAATCTATGAAAATTCAATTAAAAGGATGGAGGGTTAAAGATCTTGTTTTAACATCAAAACAAGAAAACTCGTTTTCTGAAAGTAATGACAATAAATTTCAATTGTCTTTTGGTCATGCGTTAGATCCAGACAATCCGCAAGAATTTATTATCGGATTCAAGATTGAGTTAAATGAGGCCATGTTTAGCATTGCCTTGGAAATGGCATTTGTATTTGAAACGGATTCTAAAATTGATGAGAATTTTAAAGACTCATCCTTTCTTAAAATTAATGCCCCAGCAATTGCATTTCCATACATTAGAGCATATATCTCAAACCTAACCCTCCAATCAGGTTACGATTCAATTATTTTGCCTTCTATTAATTTTGTTTCTTTAAACGAAAAGAACAAATAAAAGCAAATAACAGAAAAGCAAGGTCGTGTCAAATTAAATTTGACACGACCTTGCTTTTCTGTTATTTTTCTTTTGCCCAGCCTACTTATATTTGGATTTATTACTGAGAAAAACTGACACACTCATTACAAAAATCCCCGACAGTCCATTGAACTGCCGGGGATTGTCATTCATATTAGTGGAGGAAGGTAATTGTCTTTCAGATAATCTTCTATGTCGCTTTCAGCATATAATATTTTCCCTTCAATACAATAAAAGCCTATTATGCCGTTTGACCGATAATTGGCGAGTGTCCGTTTGCTGATACGGAGCCTTTTTGCAAGCTCGGTATCGCTAATAAAACGATTGCCGTTGAACATAGGCCGTGCCAAGTCTGTAAGAGTATTTGGAAAAGCCACTCTACTTTGACCCTTTTGGCCAAACAGAATTTACCCACCTTGGCCATAATATGATTGACCCTTTAAAGTCCTGGTGTTAGGGGTCAATTTTATTTTACCCTTTTAATTCTCTAT
>NZ_VSMC01000056.1 GCF_008728965.1 Heminiphilus faecis
ACTCGGGTTCTTAAATCTACACAAAAAATCTCTAATAACTCTTGTGTTAAGCGGTTAATGTTATTTGGGCCAAAAGGGTCAATCATATTATGGCCAAAGGGGTGAATTCTGTTTGGCCAAAAGGGTCTGGATTTAGTGGTGGCGGAAATTGCAGATGCCGACCAGCGAAGAATTTTTGATGAACTTGTTGCCCGAGGGGAAATATCCGTCGATGGATTCACTGCTGATGAAGTGATTGAAATTGTTGAGGAACACTCGTCAGTTTCCGGCAATCTCTCCATACCCGATTGCTCGGTATGCTATTTCGCAAGAAAGCATAACGTACCAATGTTGACGGGCGACCGACGGCTTAGACGCTATGCAGAAGAACAGTCAATCGAGGTGCATGGCATCCTCTTCATATTCGATGAGTTGGTCAGGCATGACATCATATCGACATCAATGGCGGCAGACCGACTTGAAGAATTATTCGCCATCAACGCCCGACTACCGAAGGCTGAAATCCGGGATCGTATCAACCGTTGGAGAAACAATTGAGATTACAAAATAAGAGCTTGATATGATAAACGGGAAGATACGATAATGAACCGAATAAGATTTTGTTAATTCGGCAATTATGATTACCTTTGCAGCAAATACGAGTATCTCTGCAACAACAAATACGAGCAATCATCCGTTAATAAATACGAGAAACTCTCATTGAACAAAGACTAATAAGATGTGACAATATGGCGACTATTCAAGAATTGCTGGCTGATTCGCTGGAGGTGCTTCGGCAGCTTCAGGATAAAGAACCAAATTTAATCCTGCGCGGTACGGAGGCCATTTCGCGTACCCATCTGAACCGTCTGTTGGCAAACGGATGGCTTCAGGAAGTGATGAAGGGATGGTATATTCCTTCACGACCGGGAAGCGAGGGCGACACCACCGTGTGGTACACGTCATATTGGCATTTTGTGCGTGCCTACGCCGATTCACGTTTCGGCTCTGACTGGAGTCTGTCTGCCGATTCTTCACTTGATTTCCATTCCGGCAAGACCACTGTTCCGGGCCAGTTGATTCTTAAATCTCCAAAAGCAAGCAATAACATAGTCAGTCTTCCATACGGCCACACCCTGCTTCCGCTTAAATCGGAACTTACACAAAATATTGTCGTAGACCCCATATATGGGTTGCGTCTCTATAGCCTTGAATCCGCATTAGTATACGCTTCCCCATCATATTATTCCAATGACCCCATGTCTGCACGGATATGCCTGTCGATGATCGACAACGCAAGCGAATTGTTGAAGATTCTGACTGATAAAGGAGCCACGACAAGAGCCGGACGCATTATCGGTGCGCTTCGGAGTGTCGGCAAAGGGGCTATTGCAGATGAGATACTGTTGACGATGAGAGATTTTGGATATGCTGTCTCTGAGTACAACCCATTTTCTGCCGAGACAGACACGACAGCCATATATGCCAAATCGCCATACGCGGCACGTATAAGAATGATGTGGGCGACAATGAGGGAACAGGTATTGGAAAATTTTCCGCAAACTCCTGAAGCGGTCGCCGACATAGAATCGTATCTCGAACATGTGGATGAAAAATATCTTGAAGACGCCTATCACTCTCTTTCCATAGAGGGCTATCAGGTATCGAGAGAACTTATCGAAAAGGTTAGATCGGGCAATTGGAAACCGGACAGTGACGACAAGGAACAAAAGAGCGCACTTGTGGCGCGTGGCTATTATCAGGCATTTCAGTCGGTAAAGGAGTCGGTCAGAAAGATACTTGCGGGACAAAATGCGGGCGGCGTTTTGGAAGAAGATCATTCCCGATGGTATCGCCAGATGTGGATGCCGTTTGTCACCGCCGGTATTCTTACAGCGTCAGACCTCATCGGGTATCGCACAAATCAGGTCTATATTCGAGGTTCACAGCACATTCCTCTTAATCCCCGCGCTGTGTCGGACGCCATGCCGGAATTGTTCCGACTGATAAGTGAGGAGCCTGATCCGAGAGTAAGAGCCGTGCTGGGGCATTTTATGTTTGTATTCATACATCCCTACATGGATGGGAACGGACGTATGGGACGCTTTATCCTTAACGCCATGCTTGCCTCGGGGGGCTATCCATGGACTGTTGTACCGTTAGAGAAACGTCGGGAATATATGTCCGCTCTTGAAAATGCAAGCGTCCGGGGCGACATATCGGATTTCACCAGACTGATTTCCGGTCTCGTTGCGAGGCCATAATATTTTAACAACCGGTCATAAAATTTTCTAAAATGAACCCTCGGACTTGAATATCAGTGGAAAAAGCATTAACTTTGCAATACCCTTAGAATCCCTTTGGGTCACGTGGCGAGCGGCTGCGTGAGGATATAGAAATTTAGGTTGCAAATTCGCTACACACGAATGTTAACCAATTGCAACTCGTTGATATGTGTACATTTGGAGCGTAAGGTTCAAGTTCCTCCAGCTCCACTATTAGTTCTTTGCCGAGGCAAAGCGCCTGCGGCGATTACAGAACCAAATCGGAAAATTCGAGACAAACCTCGGGCTATCAAATAGTTCCGAGGTTTTATCATATCCAATCCTGCCTCGGGCCGAGGACTGATATAAGGGCGCATGGTAAAAAACCTGTGTTTAAGCGTATATTTTGCAAAGTCGGAAGATGAAAAATTTAGTGTCGTTTACGCCGTGTAGTTTGGCTCTGAATGCCTTGATTTTTGAGTTGATAGATTCGGCAGATGCGTTTGTTGAGCGGTTGTCAAAGAAGTTGAGTATCTCGTCGGCGTGCTCATAAAATGTGGCTGCGATTGTATTGAATGACTTGAATCCGGCTTGGGCGACGCTGTTGTACCATCGGGCAAGATTCAATCGGGCGCAGTCTTTTGTCGAGCGTCTGTTGAATATGGTCCTTAGGTTCTGGGACAGGCGGTAGGCTTCCTTCAGGTCCGGGTATAGCCTGAACAGCATCCCGGCCCGCTGCCTTTGCGAGACCGTCCACTTTTCGGGAGATTTGAACAGAGCATAGCGGCCTCTGGCCAGCAGTTCCTTGAGCGTGTCGCCGTTTTCAAGACGTTCCGCCACATACTTGCGCCCCTCGATCTTTGCGCTCTCCCTGCCGTCGGTATCGGCATTGATGGCGTCCCAACGGTGCTTTATACGTATTTCCTGAACAGCGTCAAGGGCGAGCCGCTGTAGATGGAACCGGTCAATCACACGTG
>NZ_VSMC01000057.1 GCF_008728965.1 Heminiphilus faecis
CGCCGGTCGCCGGCAGATATTAGCAAGCTAACATCCCCGTTGCCCCTCGACTTGCATGTGTTAGGCCTGTCGCTAGCGTTCATCCTGAGCCAGGATCAAACTCTCCGTTGTTGGTATGTTTGTTTGTATTTTTTCTGTACTGTGTACGAAACCTTGCTCAGTCCGCTCGATTTAATGGCGTAGAATTGACTCGAGTTTTAATGCTCTTGTACTACTTGTCTATTTAAATTCTGTCAATGTTCTCAAACGCTTTACGCCGCGTTCAAACAGCGTGCTGTAAACAACAAATTTTACAGCGGAAATGTTTTACAAAGTTAAGTCAAATTTTTCAATGCTGCAAATCTTTAACAACTTTTTCGCATTTAAAATTTTCATTTTGCTTTTCGCTATCTTATCGGCCTCTGCCGGATGAGCGTCATTTCTCAAAAGCGAGTGCAAAGTTAGACGGTTTTATTTTAATATCCAAATATTGCAGCATATTTTTACAAAGTTTTTTGAGCAATATTTCCCATAACGCTATGTATCAAATCTTTGCATATGGAGAAAAATTCACCATGTTTCAACCAAAGGAGGAAACGGGCGCTATATTATATACGTATCCGCTTGGCAATATGAGTAAATTTATGTAATTTTGTTTCAATAGAGTCCATGATTATGATTAAACAAATATTAACAGGAGTAATTTTAGCAGGATGCATAGGCTTCGGAAATGCGTCGCAGATCAAAGGTACACGGTTTCATGACGAAGCCAATGACACAATAAAACTGAATGCGATACTTGCGGACGCAAAAGCTCATACCGGAGACGCCAAACCCGAAGCCCGCGTAGCATATATAGGAAAACAATTTTTAGGAGTACCCTACGTAGCCGGCACCCTTGACCAAGGGGAGGAAGCCGTAACGGTGAACCTTGACGAACTTGACTGCACAACCTATGTCGAGACGGTGCTCGCACTTGCATACACCGTAGGAGAAGGAAGAACGTCGTGGCGCGACTTCGTATACAATCTTGAACGGATAAGGTATCGCGGCGGAGAGCTGAACGGATATCCCTCGCGGCTGCACTATGCAAGCGAATGGGTTATCGACAATGTCCACAGAGGTATACTGAAAGAGGCTACAGGCTCCCTACCCTATAACCAAGCAGCCGTAAAAACCATTGACTTCATGAGTGAAAACCGCAGCAAATACGCGGCACTCAGGGACTCGGCCAATTATGCGGGGATAAAGAATATGGAACTCGGCTACAGGAACCATAGGTTTCCGTACATAAAATCGAACAAAACCGGCTCAAAAGACTTGATAAGCCAACTGCACAACGGCGATGTAATACTCATTACGACTCAAATAAAAGGCCTTGACGTACAGCATATGGGAATATTGATAATAGAGGATAACGTGCCTCACCTTATGCACGCATCATCGGCGGCCGGCGCTGTAGTACTAGAGAAGACACCATTGAGCGAATACCTGCGTAAAAACCGCAGCGCATCGGGCATAAGAGTGATAAGGCTGGCCGAGTAGGAGCTCCGACCGGACCAACAGGTCCAATGACGGGCCAATAATCACAGAGAGAGAGATTTTACAATATTGAAATAAGAAAGGCTGAAAACCGACAATCGGTTTTCAGCCTTTTTCGTTAAAGGACTCAGCCTATAATATTAAGCCTGCGGCATCTTGGTGAGTTTGCCGTAGCCGTAAGCGGCGTCGCTACCGAGCTCTTCCTGAATGCGAAGGAGCTGGTTGTACTTGGCCATACGGTCGGAACGGCTTGCAGAACCGGTTTTGATCTGTCCGGCGTTGGTAGCCACAGCGATGTCGGCGATAGTAGCGTCCTCGGTCTCGCCTGAACGGTGAGAGATGACTGCGGTGTAACCATTGCGCTGAGCGAGCTCAACCGCACGGAGGGTCTCAGTGAGAGAACCGATCTGGTTAACCTTAACGAGGATAGAGTTGGCGCAACCCATCTCAATACCTTTCTGGAGGTATTTAACGTTGGTAACGAAGAGGTCGTCGCCAACGAGCTGGCAACGGTCGCCAATCAAGTCGGTAAGAATCTTCCAACCTTCCCAGTCGTTTTCAGCCATACCGTCCTCGATTGAGTCGATGGGATAGTTTTCAACGAGAGTCTTGAGGTACTCAGCCTGCTGCTGTGAAGTATACTTGGGACCATCGGCCTGCTTCCAAGTATAGTCATATATACCGTCTTTGTAGAACTCTGAAGAAGCGCAGTCAAGACCAATAGTAACGTCCTTACCGGGAACGTAGCCAGCCTTTTCGATAGCCTTCATGATGACATTAAGAGCGTCTTCGGTACCGTCGAGGTTAGGAGCGAAACCACCTTCATCGCCAACAGCAGTAGAAAGACCGCGCTCTTTGAGCACCGACTTCAGGTTGTGGAACACCTCAGTACCCATGCGGATGCCTTCTTTGAAGCAGCAAGCACCGATAGGACGGATCATGAATTCCTGAAATGCGATGGGAGCGTCAGAATGAGCTCCACCGTTGATGATATTCATCATGGGCACGGGGAGAGCGTAAGAGTTGCATCCGCCGATGTATTTGTAAAGGGGCAGGTCGAGATAGTCGGCAGCAGCCTTAGCAACAGCGAGCGATACGCCGAGGATGGCATTTGCGCCGAGGTTAGACTTAGTGTCGGTGCCGTCAAGAGCAAGCATGGCCTCGTCGATCTTGATCTGATCAAGAGCCGACA
This sequence comes from Heminiphilus faecis, assembly GCF_008728965.1. GTDB lineage: Bacteria > Bacteroidota > Bacteroidia > Bacteroidales > Muribaculaceae > Muribaculum > Muribaculum faecis. The sequence continues at coordinate 2,714 of NZ_VSMC01000057.1, forward strand.
TGCCTACAAGAGCGTTGGCGATAGGACCGTTAACGTTGGCAACAGCCTTGGTCACGCCCTTGCCCATGTAACGGTTTTTGTCGCCGTCGCGCAGTTCAAGAGCCTCGTTAACACCGGTAGAAGCTCCAGAAGGAACAGAAGCACGTCCACGAGCACCAGATTCGAGAATAACATCGACCTCCACTGTGGGATTTCCACGAGAGTCAAGGACCTCACGTCCAATGATTTTTTCAATTTTCATAATGTTGAATCCAAATTATAGGGTTTATAAATTTTGGTCGTCTTGCAAGAGGCAAAGTTACAAAAAAAATCGGATTGGCATTAACAAATTTCCTTAATAATCGCCAAGCTGGGTGAATAATAAAAAAACGCAGGTTCAACTGGCAAGTGCAAAATTAGCGATTTGTTTGAAGAACTCGGTTTTCGGGTTTGAAAAACCGAGTTTTTTCCGTGGTCTGAGGTTTAGTTTCTTTGCGACATTCTTGATGTATAG
>NZ_VSMC01000058.1 GCF_008728965.1 Heminiphilus faecis
CATTCCGAACAGAGAAGTTAAACCTCATCACGCCGATGGTACTGCGAAAGTGGGAGAGTAGGTAACCGCCCCCTTCAGGGTGCAAGCACAACGCTTGCACCCTTTTTTTATACCCCTACCTTTCACACACACACACCGTTTATCCTGACCGGCCCCATGGCTGACCGACTGCGCACACACATTGATGTAACTCCTATTTTTGAATCAGCTTCAAAACCCGGTTGAAGTCCAAAATGCAACAGGCTTGTAGGAGCCCCGGTAGTACGTCGCCCGCGGATCCGGATATCCATGCAAGAGCCCTCACGCTGGTCGTGGCCTGACGCCGTGGTACTGGCGTCCCTGCCAGAGACATAGTCGTTGTCTGACGACCGCATTCTTACATTGATTCCTTATTTCCTGATGGCTGCCGGCTTTCATCGCAATCTGAGTGCTACGCGGTGATGGCCTCCGGTTATATGATATTCGTTTTGGCTTACATTGCGAGTTATATTTATGCGCGGCATCGTTTAAATTGGTGGCATATGTTTGCTATGGAGCAGATAGCCCGCTCCCTGTATACTTTGTGGAGATTGTCTGATTCATGAAGATATGCAGGTTGGACATTTGGGGTGATGCAAAAGCCTGAACGCAATAAAGCCGCTTCTTTACGGAGCGGCTTTATTGTCTTTAAAAAAGTTTGTTCATAAGATCGGACTCGTTGCATTATATATAGTAATGGTTAATGCAGGTTTACGAGGCGAATTGTGCAAAAAAATGTATTTATCCGTTAGTGTTTAATTTATGCAAATATAATCAATGTTTTTGTAACTACCAAAAAATATTGAATTATTTTAAAATATATCAAAAAATTATTTTAAAATATATGTAATAGCTTTTATTCTGTAATAAGCACAAAACCGCAATTGACCGGAAGGTCTATCGAGTTCTTTCCGTTAAGTTGCACTTCTTTCTTTTGGAGCTTCATCGTGTCTTTGTCAATGATAAGAGTGCCTTTGTTTCCGGTAAATTTGGGGAGGATTATTTTTCTTGTATCAGGACCGGCATTGACACCGGCCACGTACCATTTGTCGTCATGACGGCGTGCGAGTACGACATACTTGCCGGGGTAGCCGTCTATAAGTTTCACGTCATCCCAAGTTGTCGGTACCTCTTTCATAAATTCGATAGCCTCAGCCGGAGAACCGGTCAGGTTGTCGGGAGTAAGGGCGAAGTTCTGAACAGGATTCTGAAACAGTACGGATGTGGCGAGTTGAAACGCATCGCCGGTGCGGCGTGTTGTGCCGGCATTGTTGCTTCGGTGCAGGCGACGGTTAAGTACGGTGCCGCCATATTCCATGATACCCGTCGCATTACGAATAAACGGATGGAGCGTGGCGCTGAACGCTTCGATGTCGCAGTGGTGTTGGTCAAATACGAGGTTTTCCGATGCGAGTACGGCCTCGCTGCCCACATAATTGGGATACATCCGCTCCCAGCCGCGGGGCAGCGTGCAGCCGTGGAATATCACGTCGATGCCATAGTCGGCGGCATCGCTGAGTATATCTTCATACAAGCGCATGGTCTCCTGCTTGTCGCCGCCGAAGAAGTCTACTTTAATTGTTTTGACGCCAATGTCTTTAAGCCATTGCATCTCCTTTTTTCGTACTATAGGTCGGTCCATAAGGCCGGTCGGTCCTTGTACTATGTCGTTCCAGTGGCCGCTTGACGAGTACCACATGGCTATGTTGACACCTTTTGATTTAGCGTATCGGGCAAGACGTTCTATGCCTTCACGGCCTATGTTGGTGTCCCACCAGTTGTCGATAAGGGCGTGATTATATCCCATATCTGCGGCAAGGTCTATATATGTCTTCTGGTCGTCAAAATTGATGCTTGCATCCTGCCATATGATCCAGCTCCATGTGCCTTTGCCCGGAGCCGCAGGCCGTGAGGCTTCATAGCGCGGTTCTACAAGATCCCACATGACTGTGGTCTCAACGATGGGAGCGAGGTCGCGTCCTATGCTTATCGTACGCCACGGAGTGGTACCCTCCAAGGCTATGCCGGGAGCTGCGGAGCCATTGCCGTTGTTTTCCTCGGCCATTGGGTAGGCTATGGTATATACGCCGTTCTTGTAGTCGCTCAAATGGCTTGCGCAGTAATATCCGTCCACATCTGTCTCGCTGAGCAGTGCCCAGCCTTTGTCGCCGATTCTGAACAGGGCCGGGAATGTATATCCGTGACCGAACTGCGATACAGTGTCCATCGGAGCATCAGCGCTGTAAAACTCCTCATAGCTCGGCTTTGTACGTTTCCAGCCTATCATGGCGTCGCTCTGCGGGGTAAGGAATGTCGTTGTGCCGTTTGGAAAACGGAAACCTGTTTTCTCCTCGTTTATGACCATGGCTCCGGTCTCGCCTCCGTTCTGTCGCGGTATGATATAGCGCACGGCCACATTATTGTTGCTTACCCTGCACTCCACCGTCATGGCATTGCCGCTGTCGTTCTTAAAATCGACTTTAAGCACATTGGCGTTGTAGTCTATACTGCTTTTCTTTATTTTATCCTGACGGTAAGTCTTTTTTATGACATCTTCTGTCACGTTTGTTATTTTCATACCATGACTGAAGTCACCGGTGTCAGCAATGAAGCCGAGTGGCGATTTTGACAGTATGGTATCATTTTCAAGAACAACCGAGTATACCGGATTGCCGTCGATTGAGGTTATGTCGACTGTGAGTTGTTTGTCGGGACTTTTCACTGTTGCCGCTCCCGACACGAGCGGAAATAGCGCGGCGGCTACATACAATAGGCACTTTGTCATGGTCAATTATTTAAATATCTATATGTCAAAGATAACATAATTTAAATTAAAATTTTCAGTTTAACCGAAATATTTTTATCTTTGCCCCGCCGTTCATGGATTGTAGAGTCCAACAGCAAATGCAAATTTATCCAACGTGTGCGAAAAAACGCGCCTTAGGTGTATCAAAGTTTATTTTCTCTCGTGGTCTGCGGTTCAATTTCTTTTGTATTTCCATTATTCTCTTAT
>NZ_VSMC01000059.1 GCF_008728965.1 Heminiphilus faecis
GCAGAACTTGACAGAATACAAGCCAAAATCAACAGAAGACCGCGAGAAAAATTAGGTTTCTCAGCGCCTCGTATTGAGTTCTTCAAACTATTGACTTAATTTTGCACTTGCTTGTTGACTCTACAGTGTCAAATATCAATCCAATATATTTTGAAATATCAGAAGATTGCTTTTTTTGCAAAATCCGAACTCTCTCTTTACCTAATGCGATTAACTCTGTACGCTTTTCCTCATCATCAACAATATGTAGGATTCTATTGCACAAGTCATCCATATTTTCAGGAGAAAAGTAAAGAGCTGCGTTTCCACAAACTTCTGGTATGCTCGTCGCTGAAGATGCTATTACCGGAGTATTAACCGACATGGCCAAAATTGGAGGATATCCGAATCCTTCATTCAAAGACGGATACACAAAACAAAAAGCATTAGAATATAATTCGCGTAAACGTTCGGTTGTCACATAAGGCAGCAGCTTAAATCTATCTTTATGCTTTATTTCATCAGCAAATGGAAGATTCTCGGCCCCCGTCACAACAACTTCGAAGCCGGATAATAAATTATTATCCAATAGTTTGTCAAAAGCCTTTATTGCCCTATAGGTATTTTTTTCAAATCGATTCCCACTTACAAGCAGAAAAAACGGGGTCACAGCACAAGTAGTTCCCTCTTTATTGTCGTTGTCTTTCTGCATTGTATCGAAAGGAGAATAAAATACGTGGATGCGTCTTGCCTGAATTTCCGGGAAGAAATTAAGTATTGCATATTTCGTATGATTAGATACGGTAATAAACATACTATTATGAATATTAATCAGTTGTGCAAGTTTTTTCCACTGACGTCTTCTCAATTCGTTTTTAATTATAGAGCTCCGAGCTATACACCATCCGACAATTCTTTTTAAAGATGAAGCATAATACTTATGTTTATATTTGTCCCAAACAATCTCCAATGGACGTAGTCCGTGAATTACACCTATAAAGCGGGCCTTTGAGCTATAATCATAATATTTATAGGGCAATGCAGAATAAAATATATCATAAGTACCTGAGTCAAGCACAGAATATAATTCCGCTTTAGTCCTGACATGAACTATTTTTTTACCTGAGTTGTCAATAACCGCCATAGTCTCAGGATCAAGAAAAAGATTAGGGTTCAAAGCCACATCAAACACATAACCGCGTAATATAGCAGCTCTTAAAATAAATTTGGCATACTCCCCACCACCGTGGAATGTAGCTCGCTGGTCTGACTGCATGGCAGTCCCGTCAAACAATAATTTTGGCATCACTGATTAATCGTTTTAATGATTCGACCCGGAACACCACTTACAATTGAATTCGGCGGGACATCCTTGATTACCACTGTATTAGGAGCAACTATACTATTGTCTCCTATAAATATCTTTCCGTATGCTTTGGCTCCGAGTGTGAAATTCACATTATCACCTATCACCGGACGATGTTCATTTGTTCCTTTTTTACCGATGACCACTCCTGTCGTAATAGTAAAGTTGACACCCACCTTATTGGCATTTAAATAAATCCCGCCGCCTATATGTATAATTCTCAGTCCCTTTCCACATGAATTAAGATTAATATATACACGATAAATATTAGACAGCCTTTTATGCCATAATACCCATAGGTGCCGCGTAATACTTCCAGTATTAACCGCATACTCGGCATGACGCATCACCCATATATAATGCTTGACACGAGTCTGCTCATCTTTGATAAGCCATCTTATAATAAATGGTAATCTGAGTAACGGATATCTGCTGAAATCCGCTCTAATATATTTCCTGAGGTCTCTACGTGATAGAATCATGAGCGTACATCATTTTACCAGTAAAATTTCCAATAAAATAATTATGACAGCCATAGTATTGCCGAGAGTTGAATATATACTGCGAACAGGTGTAAACATGCCATATGCCGATAAAATACACATAAACGGAATAAGGACGGTTTTGTGTCGGATCTGCAAAGATATAGTACCGAGCAAAAATGCAATAATAATAACCATCCAGATCAATAACCTGAGATTTTTACATGATGGCGAGAAGATACCCTGAAGCATGCTTCGGAACATTGCCGGTAATATGGTAAAAAGGAATATCGGGGTCAATACTTTGGTGAATATAGGTAGAGGATGAAGCATGGAAAAGCCACTCTACTTTGACCCTTTTGGCCAAACAGAATTCACCCCTTTGGCCATAATATGATTGACCCTTTTGGCCCAAATAACATTAACCGCTTAACACAAGAGTTATTAGAGATTTTTTG